>JAOZQY010000045.1 GCA_029931975.1 Bacteroidales bacterium
GTCTTGGACACAAGCAGCTGGAAGAGAATCCCTGGGATGTCTTTGAAAGTGTGTTCGGAGTTGATTCGATCCATGAAGGAACCATTATTGAACTGATGGACAAAGGAGCTGTGATTGCACTGCCTTATGGAGTGGAAGGATTTGTCACACCTAAACACCTGGTGAAAGAAGATAGAAGTCCTGTAAAAATGGATGAGAAATTAGATTTTAAGGTTATAGAGTTCAATAAGTCAGCAAAAAAGATTATCTTGTCTCATAGTCGCATTCATGAGGATGAGCATAAGACTCATACTCGTTCAAGCAAGCAGAATGAAGGAGATGAAGTTAGGAAAGCAACCAGGAAGCTTAAAACCAACCTGGAGAAAACCACACTGGGTGATATTTCCGAACTTGCAGCTTTAAAGTCCGAGATGGAAGAGAGTGAGAAGAGTGCAAAGAAGAAAGCAGAAAGCGACAAGGAAGAGAAAAGTTGAACCCTTTAAATAAATTAGTCAGCTATGGAATTCAAGATTGACAAATTTGAAAACCACACATTGATCAAAGTATTGGAGGAGAAACTAGATACTCACATCGCTCCGACTTTAAAGTCAGAACTGGTACTTGTATCAGGAAATGGTGAAAAGAACATTGTTCTTGATCTGAGCAACTGCAGGTATTGTGATTCTTCAGGATTAAGTGCAATTCTTGTGGCAAACCGTCTGTGCAAAAATGCCAATGGCACCTTTGTACTTACCGGATTGAACGATGCAGTTGAAAGACTGATTACCATATCTCAGCTTGACACTGTGTTGAATATTTCAAATTCCCTGGATGAAGCGGTTTCCCTTATTAAGGAAGCTGGATAAGAGCTTCCAGGGTGTCATTTGACCTGACCATACTGGGTAGCAGTGCAGCACTGCCTACCTCAAGACGATTTCCAACCGCTCAGTTGCTTAAGGCAGGTGAGCGGTTTTTCTTAATCGATTGCGGAGAGGGAACTCAGATTCGCCTCAGGCAATATGGAATCAATCCGTCGAGGATCCATCATATCCTAATAAGCCATCTTCACGGAGATCACGTTTTTGGTCTCTTCGGTCTGCTTTCAACACTTGGAATGATGGGGCGCAAAGTTCCGCTACATCTCTATGGTCCTTTTGAACTGGAAGAGTTTATGAATTCCTATAGCCGGTTTTTCGGGCCATTGCCCTTTGAACTGGTACTCAGGACTCCCTCGGAGAACATGGACTTCATCTATGAAAGTGATGAACTTACTATCAGCGCCATACCCTTAAAACATCGGGTTCCCGCATTTGGATACCTTTTCAGAGAGAAGAAGAAACCCTTAAATGTAAGAAAGGAGAAGATTGAAACCCTGGGACTTGGAATAGCAGATATTGTAAAGCTGAAGAGGGGAAAAGATTATGTAAGCAAGAATGGAGAAGTGTTCCCCAACAGTCAGTTGACGCTGCCGCCAATGCATCAGCGGTCCTATGCTTATCTTTCAGATACACTGTTTGTTCCGGAGCTGGCTGAGTATATAAAAGGGGTTGACCTGCTGTTTCATGAGGCCACATTTTCGGAGCGGGATAAGAAGCTTGCTAAGCAGACCCAGCACTCCACTGCGGCACAGGCTGCTACACTGGCCAAACTGGCCGGAGTTAAAAAGCTGCTCATAGGACACTTCTCCAGCAGGTACAAAGAGCCGGTCCTGCTTGAGAATGAAGCAAAGGAAGTTTTTAAAAATACAGAGGGGGTAAATGATGGTGATATCTATTCCATTCAGCCGGAACGGCTATCCGGAGAATAATAGTAATTTTGCAGCTATTCTAATAATTAAACCGGTGAACAGGTGAACGAAAAGATTTATATCCTTGATTTTGGATCTCAGTATACTCAGTTAATCGCCAGAAAGGTGAGGGAGAATAATGTTTATTGTGAGATTTATCCTTTCAGTCATTATCCTGAACCAGATGAAACTGTTAAGGGGGTTATTCTTTCAGGAAGTCCATTCTCTGTGAGAGATGAGCATGCTCCCATTCCCGAGTTGGAGGGAATTAAGGGAAAATATCCCTTACTGGGTATATGTTACGGGGCTCAATATCTTTCTCACTACTTTGGAGGAGAGGTAAAAGAGTCTGATTCCAGGGAATATGGGAGGGCTCGATTGAGCTTCATTGAAAGCAAACATCCCCTGCTGAAGAATCTTAAACCCAATACTCAGGTATGGATGTCCCATGGTGACACCATTAATTCGCTTCCTCCCGATTGTGAGATCATAGCCAGTACGGATGATGTGGAGGTGGGTGCCTATGCATTAACGAAGGAGTCCACCTTTGGATTGCAGTTCCATCCGGAGGTATATCATACCACTGAAGGAAAAACCATTCTCCATAATTTCCTGAAAGATATTTGTAGCTGTGCGATGGACTGGACCCCTGAGACCTTTGTGGAGACCACGGTGAATGAACTAAAGCAGAAACTTGGAGATGATACGGTTGTTCTGGGCCTGTCGGGAGGTGTGGACTCAACGGTAGCTTCCATCTTGCTGCACAGGGCAATAGGTCCCAGGCTAACTTGTATTTTTGTGGATAATGGCTTGCTCAGAAAAAGTGAGTTTTCCCAGGTGCTAGAGTCTTATAAAGAACTGGGATTGAACGTAATTGGAGTGGATGCCAGTGATAAGTTCATAGATGATCTCGAAGGGATTTCCGATCCTGAAGCAAAACGGAAGAGCATTGGTAAAAACTTCATCGAAGTGTTTGATCAGGAAGCCAAAAAACTGGAAAATGTAAAATGGCTCGCTCAGGGTACAATCTATCCCGATGTGATCGAATCGGTCTCTGTCAATGGTCCATCAGTGACCATCAAGTCGCACCATAATGTTGGGGGTTTGCCTGACAAGATGCATTTGCAAGTGGTGGAACCTTTAAGACTCCTATTTAAGGATGAGGTCAGGCGGGTTGGGAAGGCTCTAAAAATTCCTTCTTCATTTCTGAAGCGGCACCCTTTTCCTGGACCCGGACTGGGAATTCGGATTCTGGGTGAGATTAACCGGGAGAAGATTCGCCTGGTGCAGGAGGCAGATGATATATATATTAAGGCACTGCATAGATTCGGACTATATGACAAGATATGGCAGGCTGGTGCTATTCTTCTCCCTGTCCAGTCGGTGGGAGTTATGGGTGACGAGCGGACCTATGAATATGTGGTGGCATTGAGAGCAGTTACCTCCACAGATGGGATGACTGCCGACTGGGGACATTTGCCACATGAGGTCCTTAGCCAGATATCCAATGATATTATCAATAAGGTACGTGGAATAAACAGGGTTGTTTATGACATAAGTTCAAAGCCACCTGCTACCATTGAATGGGAATAGTGGGATTCGTTTGCCGCAGTCCCAACTTTTTCAGCGGCCGGTGGTTATTAGTATGAACGATAAGAGATATAATATGGGGTGCATATACAGATACATGGTGATTGCTTTTTTAATTGCAGCACCACAGGTGATACAGGGACAATGGAACGTGGAGGCGCTAAAGCTTGCACAGGTGATGGAAAAAGTAAGTCATTTTTACGTTGATTCCATTGATGAAGGGGATATGGTGGAACACACCATTGTCCGGATGCTTCATGAACTTGATCCGCACTCATCTTACCTGAGTAAGGAGGACCTGGAGGAATTAAGTGAACAATTGGAAGGCGAATTTGAAGGTATTGGAGTTAGTTTCAATGTTCTCGAGGACACCATTTATATTATCAGGACCATAGCAGGGGGGCCTTCCGAAAGGGTTGGTCTTATGGCAGGTGACCGGATAGTTAAGGTTAACGGAAAAACTGTAGCGGGAATTGGGATTACCACCAGGGGGGTGCAGAGTCACTTAAAGGGACCCAAGGGAAGTACAGTCGAAGTCTCTGTAAAACGCAGGAACAATATTAATCTGATGGACTTCTCTATTACAAGAGACAAAATCCCGGTTTACAGTCTGGATGCTTCTTATATGGTGAATGACCGGATCGGCTATGTGAAGCTGGCCCGCTTCTCTCATACAACCATCGATGAGTTCGAAGGTGCCATGAAATCCTTAAAGGAACAGGGTATGAAAGATATGATTCTTGATCTGTCAGGCAATGGAGGTGGCTGGCTGCCGGTGGCAGTGGAGCTATCCGATCATTTTCTTTCGGGGGACAAGGAGATCGTGCGCACCGAAGGTTCCAAGGTGCCAGACAGAAGGTACAGGGCCAGGAAGGCTGGACTTTTCGAAGAGGGAAACCTGGTGGTTATGATTGATGGTTCTTCGGCTTCGGCCAGCGAGATTGTGAGTGGTGCCCTACAGGACTGGGACAGGGGAGTGCTTGTGGGAAGACGGTCATTTGGAAAAGGTCTGGTTCAGCAACCATTTATGCTGAATGACGGATCGTTGATTCGACTGACAGTTGCCAGATATTACACACCAACTGGCCGTTTGATTCAGAAATCCTACGAGAATGGCTATGAGGAATATGCACTGGATTTGATCAATCGTTATAACAGGGGAGAGCTTTCAAGTGCCGATAGTATAAATTTCCCTGAATCGCAACAATATAAAACACTGACCCTGAACCGGACTGTGTATGGCGGAGGAGGAATTATGCCTGACTATTTTGTTCCAATGGATACATCTGCATATTCTGATTACTACCGGGATCTTATTAGTAAAGGGATCTTTAACCGATTTGTCCTTCAGTATGTGGATGTTCACAGGAAGGAGATACTTGAAAAATACAAAGATTTTATATCATTTAACAATGCTTACCAACCCTCTCAGGTTGCACTGGATAGGCTAATTCTTTTTGCCACAGAAGAGGGTATTGAATTCAATGAAGGGGACTGGAAACTTTCCGGGGACCATATCTCCATGTTGTTTAAAAGCTACATGGCCAGGGATCTGTGGGGAATGGAATATTTCTTCCAGGTATACAACCCCACCAATGAGGTCTTCCACAGAGCAGTGGAAATTCTGGAAGACCCCATCTTACTTAAACAGAAACTTTCTAAAGTTGATTATTGATATGCACATAAAATGACGGGAGTAGAGAAGTTTCATGCAAAGACCCTAAAAGGACTTGAACCATTGCTTGCCAAAGAGCTAGAGTCGTTGGGGGCCAGCAAGACTGAGATTGTAAACAGGGGGGTTACTTTTTATGGAGGGATGGCATTAATGTACCGGGTCAACCTGGCCTCCAGGCTGGCACTGCGGGTATTGCTCCCGGTCCTTCGCTTTGAGGCACACAGCAGTGAAGGGCTATACCGGAATGTGAGACGATTCGACTGGTCCCGCTACCTGGATAACCGGATGACCTTTGCCATCGACTCCACGGTCCATTCACCCCATTTTAATAACAGCCAGTATGTCTCCCAGAAGGTAAAGGATGCCATTGTTGATCGATTCAGAGATGCAACCAGCCTGAGACCCTCGGTGAATCGTGAGCAGCCCGACCTGCTTATTAATGTGCATATTTCAGAAAAGTGGGTGACCATCTCACTGGATAGTTCCGGAGGATCCCTGCACCGGCGTGGTTACAGAACCGGATCGGGATATTTCGAGGCGCCCCTGAATGAAGTACTGGCTGCTGGCATGGTGATGATCTCAGGCTGGGATGGTCTTACTCCTTTTCTGGATCCCATGTGTGGTTCCGGGACCCTGGCCATTGAAGCTGCATTGATTGCAGCAAATATCCCTCCCGGAATTTTCAAAAAGCATTATGGATTTGAGAACTGGAAAGACTTTGACAGGGAATTAATGGAACATGTTGCTCAAAAGCTGTCGGGTGAACGGGAAGTGGGTGTCCCGATTATTGCCCGGGACGTGGACCCCGAAGCGGTAGATCTGACCCGTCGCCAGGTGAAGCAGATGGAGCTTCAGCACATCATTACCGTAGAACAGGGCGATCTTGCCGATTCGGAGGGTATGGAGGGAATCACCATAATTACGAATCCTCCCTATGGAGAGCGAATGAAACCGGACGATATCGAGTCGCTTTACAGCATGATAGGTAGCACATTAAAGCATAAATTTCCAGGTTCCAATGCGTGGGTTCTTTCTTCCAGCAAAAAGGCACTGGGCAGGGTAGGCCTGAAGCCATCCTCAAAAAGAGTCCTGTTCAATGGTTCCCTTGAGTGCTCATATGTGAACTATCTTACCTTTCGTGGCAATTTGAAGGATCATAAAGCACAATCGGCAGCTAATCAAAAAAAATAGTGGATTTGAGGAATTTGATTGCTAAAACAGGGTTTTTTTATCTATATTAGTTATCGAAACTTTTTTTATATTTGCTGATCAGCTGAGTAGAAAGCTGTCAATAAAAAGAAGCCTAAATGAGCTTTGATATCAACGAGTATTACTCCAGACTGAATGGCGGAGATGTATTAATGGCCTTTAAAGGGAGTATCTCAAGTGAGCTTATAAGTAATGTACTTGAAGTAGTTGAGTCCAAGATGGATGAGTACAGCGAAAGCTCAAAAATTCGTAAGAAAGTGTATAATGTTCTGGTGGAAAGCCTTCAGAATCTCTATCATCATATTGAAGTTTTACCTGAAGCAATGCAGAAGGACTACGAGGATAAATTCGGCATTCTTGTTGTAAGTCGTCACAATGACAGGTATAAAATATCCACCGGAAACTTCATAAGTCATGATAAGGTGGATGTGTTACGGAACAAGATTGATAAAATTAATTCCATGGGAAAGGATGAACTAAAGGATATGTACAAGTTCATTCTGAATCACCAAAGACTTTCAGAGAAGGGGGGCGGTGGTCTGGGACTGGTTGATATAGCCCGTAAGACCGGAAACCCATTGGATTATACATTTGAGAAATTTGACGATACCTATTATTTTTTCAACCTCGATGTAAGCATCGAATTTGTTTAGGGATCATAACTGATAAAAGACAAAATATGGAAGCGCTTTCTATTGAAGGTACAGCAAAAACACCCAGCGTTAAGTTTGATGGACAGGAGGGTGTCATCGAAATTAAAGGAAGATCTATTCCCGAGAACTCAATTGAGTTTTATAAGCCACTTGTGGAGTGGTTGGAACAGTATAGCGGTAGTCCACTGGACCTTACTCAGGTAAATGTTCAGCTGGAATATTTTAACACCAGTTCCTCAAAGTGCATCCTGGATGTATTTAAGAAACTTGAGACCATTCATAAGGGTAAAAGCGAAGTGATTATCAACTGGTATTATGAGGAAGATGATGAAGACATGCTGGAGGCGGGTGAAGATTATGAATCCATCATCAGGGTCCCATTCAAGATGATTGAAATTGTTGAGTAGCAGGCTCCCGTCAATATAACTGTATTTTATGGAGGTTATCCCAAAGGGCTAACCTCTATTTTTTTTGGAGAGCTGCTCCATAAAGTCGAGTATTTTCTTGAGAACTCTGAAATATAGCAGGGTATAGAGCATTAGGGTCATGAACCAGATAATCATGACATTGACCCATATGGTGGGTACAAAAGTTCCTGCAATCATCTTGCGCGGAGCATAGAAATGGGCCTTTATAAATTTATGGGTCGGATCCTGATAGATGGGATCTCTTTTCTGGATCATATCCCCATTAAACTCGGTGTAATAATCGAATGACTTGTTATTGGTGACAAATTCCCTTAGCATCTTGTTGGAATTGTTTCGTTCCAGTTCCGCCAACTCATCCTGTTTGTATGACTGGGTAATTTCATCAATCCTGATAATTGCCAGCTTGAAAGTATAAGCATAGAAATTCTTTAGAGTTTGAAGATATTCCCTTGTGTAGGAAAGGATCTCCTTGTTAATTGTTTCGGGTGTAAGCTGATCCATGTATTTCATGGTGAAGGTAGGAGCATCCGGATAGTAATCATGCAGGATCGATCGTTCCTTCTGTTCATCCTGAATCTCTGTCTGAAGCGAAAGCAGATTGTATTTTATTTTTTCAGCAGCCTCCTTCTTCTCCAGGTTTCTTTCAATAAAGGCTAGTTTATTTAACTGTTCCTTCAGAAGGAAATTGGCTTTCAGACTCGCATTGCTCTTCAACTTGTACCAGTCGTAAAATATCTTCTGGTAATCATTGTTCATGAAATGATAGGTGGCAAGCCCTTCGTATGCCCATCGGGCAGTGATGATTTCGCCATAGAAAGGAATCCTTTTGGGGGAGGAAATCTGCGGATTGAGGTTCTCGAACTTTACGATGATTCCGCTTAGAATGATCTGAGGGATTACCAGGAAAGGGATCAGAATATAGATGGTAACCACAGTTTTAAAACTGTCGGAGATCAGCAGACCCATCATATTGGCCATGGCCCAGGAGGAGAAAAGTACCAGCCAGTATTCAAAGTACATGCCGTGAATTCCCATAATAGTGTTCCCCACAATCACAAAGGTAAAAGCCTGAATGGCCGACAGAAGGAGCTGTACGGCCACTTTGGAGAGCAGGTAGGACGACCAGCTAAGATTCAGGAAAGCTTCGCGCTTTAGAATTTTCCGGTCCTTGATTATCTCTTCGGCACTAACAGTAAGTCCCATGAAAATGGCTACGATGACCGACATAAAAATATAAACCGGCATATTGCTGTTTCCCAGCAGGGTATACTTGAATTCATTGGAGACGTCGGAATCGAAATAGCGAACAATAAAAGCCAGCAGGAAGGCCAGCAGGGGTGCCTCAAGGAAATTGATCACCAGATACTGTGTGTCGCTCAGTTTTTTCAGGATATCACGCCTTATAAAGACACTGAATTGCTTCATTTTGCCAGGAATCCTGAAGGAGATTTCCGGTAGCTCCTGTTTAGTGGCCTTCGTTTTCTTGTTTTCCTTATACTGTTCCCTGAAGTGCTCGCTCCACTCCTTTGGAGAGATTCTCCGAGTATGGGTAAGCTTTCCGAATTCGTCCAGTACACTGGTCTCCACAATATTAAAGACCTGTTCGGGGTTCACATTTCCACAGGTGGGACATTCACTTTCGTTCCAGTCGGCCGCCTGTACCTTTGATTTGAAGTACATGATGGAGTCGATGGGATTCCCGTTATAAATCAGAAAACCACCTGTGTCAAGTATTAACAGCCTGTCAAACATTTTAAAAATGTCGGAGGATGGTTGATGAATCACCACAAATACCAGCTTGCCTTTAAAGGTGAGTTCCTTGAGCAGATCCAGAATATTTTCACTGTCACGGCTCGATAAGCCTGAGGTGGGTTCATCCAGGAAGAGTACTGCCGGTTCACGGATAAGCTCCAGTGCGATGTTGAGTCTCTTCCGCTGCCCGCCGCTTATTTTCTTATTCAGGGGTGATCCCACCTGGATATCTTTGATTTCGAAAAGCCCCAGGTTTTTTAGCACTCGATGAACCGTCTCTACCAGCTGATCCTCTGAATAATTCTCGAAGCAGAGTTTTGCATTATAATAAAGGTTCTGATAGACAGATAGTTCTTCGATAAGCAGGTCATCCTGGGAGACAAATCCGATGATCCCCTCAATGCTGGGATCTCCGCTATGGATATCAATGCTATTAATCAGCACCTGCCCCTTAGTGGGAGTGCTGGCCCCGTTTAATACATTGAGCAAGGTAGATTTACCGGCACCACTTGCACCCATAATACCTACCAGGCGTCCCGACTGTTCTGTGAAACTAACGTCGTGTAGACCTATGGCCCCGTTTTTAAACTGGTAACTAATATGATTGGCCTCAAATACTATCCTGGATTTTACCAGGTCTCTTACAAAAAGGGATACAACATCGCTGTAGTAGATTGGTGCGATTTGCTGGTTTCGTAGCGACGAACCGGCATTGAGCGGATAGGTTTTATAGGGTTCCAGGAGTTGCCCGTTCATATAGAGTTCTGCCTGGCCAATGTATTTCAGAAAATAGAGGTTGGTAGAGCTGACATGAATAAAACGGATTTCGCCTACCAGGTTCTCCCTGTAAATATGTTTGGTATTTTTTTCCTGGTCCTTTTCCATGTTGCCGTCCACTACCAGATACTCGATCTTGTCATCCAAATGACTATCTGACAGAACAAAACTTCTGGTGAGATCAAAATCTACATCAGGAATGTTGAAGGTATTTGCCACAGTTGAGATAAACTCCATCTCCTGGCTGCTTGCTTGCAGGTAATCGGATTTTATAAATTCCAGGAGTTGAAAAAGGACAATGATTTTTTGAGGTTGGGCAAGTTCTTCATTGATGGCCGTACATATTTTCAGGACCCTGACAGAACGTCTGGAGAGCAGTCTCTCTTTCTTGGTAACCTTGGCGTCCTCATCCATTACCTGTTTGAAGTATTCATCAAAAACTTTCAGGTAGAAATCTACCAGTTCCTGGTTAAGCTGCCTGTTTAAGAAAGACTCAACCACCAATCTTCTTTCCGAGGCGTCACTCTCGGGCCTCGAAATGATGGCAAACAATTGCATTAATGCTTTCAGGATCTCTTCACTCATGATAATAGAGTATTAACCAATCATCCCGAAGATAATAAATATATATACAAATTAAGCGTCGGGCTGACTATAACCAGAGGTAGATTATTAGGAAAACAAGGGGGATCAGGATCCCCACTATGGTGAGTATTCCACCCCTACCGCCGATGCCTTTCTTCCCTTTGATCAGGAACAGTCCCGAGATAGCTATCAGGATCAGTCCAAATGCATAAAGGTCTGAAAACCATGTCCATAGCTTTTTTGGCTTATTATAGTGAAGATAATTGAGCTCATTAAAAACAGGGCGATTGCGGACTTTGGTAAGCTGCATGCTTCCCGTTTGCATATTGACTGTGATGTGGCCCCCTTTCAGGTAGATTATTATATGATCCTGGCTTGGGAAGTAGTACTGTTTGTAGTTTTCTTTCTCTCCGGTGATCTCCAGGATCTTCTCAATTGAGCTCCTGTTCACATCAGATTTACTTAGTGTTCCTGGATACTGAAGGGTAGTGGACCGAGTAATAAGACCCGGGTCCCAGTGCCTTGCTGCATGATGGTTCAGGGCAATACCGGAAATTCCATAGATAATGGTCATTCCAAAAAAAAGGAATCCCAATTCCCGGTGTATCCACCGGTTCAGCTTTCGCCAGTTCATCTCTCTTACGGGGTAATGTCTTTGAATTCGATTGCCTCTACAAAGTATTCAGCTTTCTCCGCTGTGCTGTGAGACTGCTCTACATCATGGTGCTCCTTGGATTCATGGTCCTCCACGTGTTCTTCAGTCTGCTCGGCATTCAGAACCCTGAAGATCCCTTTAAATGCAATTGTTGAACCCTCCATTTCCACTTTGAATTCATCAATTTCACCTCCGGGAACAATCCTTATCTGGGTTTCACCATCTTCTGCAACAAGGAAGCACTTTTGTCCGCCGTGCCTGCATACATGGCTTACCATTCCCGAAATGGCCACCTCTTTATCCTGATAATCAGCAGGACTAGCAAGTAATTCATTGATGGTGGCAGTCACTATCTTTTCTGTTTTATCAGCTTCTGTAGTAAGCCCTTCTTTCTTTGTGGTTTGGTTGCAGGATACTGCAAGGAGCGCAATAAACACCCATAAAATTGACTTTTGCATATCATTCGATTTAAAATTGGCTGCTAAAATAGGAAATATTATTGATTGAAGCTCTCCAGGCAGGGATCCAGTTCATCATAAATTTCAAAGACGTGGTGAAGTTGCAGCAGTTTAAAGAGTTCCATTACATCTTTGTTAACATTGCAGATTTTGAACTGACCGTAATTGTTGTTTGCAGCTTTCATGGCCGAAAGAAATACCCCAAATCCTGAGCTGTCAATGAAAGTGATGCCCTGGAGGTCAAATACCAGGTTGGTATTGGGCTTATTGAAGAACTCGAGCAGATTATCTTTTACAGGCTCTGTAATCATTGCATTCAGGCGTTGGGAATCTTTGAGTTTTACTACCAGAATATCATTAATAGTTTTTGTTTCAAGCATATAGAGTCTGTTTAGTTAGTGCTTTCCAGCTCTTTAATTGCCAGTTCGCTTTGCTCAAGAAAATAATCTATCATAAATTTGTACTTCTCAACCTCTTTTTCATTATGGGCAAGATTCTCAAGATCTTTTAAAATATCCGCCACCTCTGACATTCCCATGACGGCCACGGAAGATTTTGCCTTATGCGCGATTTTGGACAGACCATCATAATCCTTTTTCTGAAGCAGGTCGGGCATAATGTTTTTATATTCTTCAATTTGGTCGCTAAAAAGTGTGATCATCTCACGTATAAATTTTGAATCACCGCCTGACATGGTTTTAAGGTAATTCAGGTCTGCTATCATGATGGTTATGGTCTAGGTTGAAAACTACTTTAGATCATTAAAAATATTTAATTTATTTTTGAAATAAAACTCTTTATAAGTTTTTTGTTACCAGGGCCGAAAGATGAAACGAAATCTGATATTTTTTGTTGTTGGAATACTTGCCTGTCAGTTGGTTTATGGGCAACCTTCCTTCTCCGAGAGAAGGCAGAGGGATAAGTCTTTGAATGAGGGTATTACCTTTATTTCAGAGAGGCAATATGAATTGGCTGCTGCCAGTTTCACACACTGCCTTGACCTGGATAGCACCTATGCTCCAGCCTGGCTTCTTAGGGGACGGATTTTTATTGAATGGGGAGCCTATGAGGATGCTCTTGAGGAGATAAATATGGCCTTAAATTACAATTCTGCACTGGGGGAGGCCTTTTTTTATAAAGGATATGTTCTTTTTGGAAGAGATTCCACCGGAGAGGACAGGCAGCTTTTTGACCGTGCAATCTCCTTGGGATACGAGGATCCATGGGCTTATTATTTCAGGGCTCTGACCCGAATCAGGGATGGGATGGATGAAAAGGCCATGAATGACCTGAACATGGCCATTGAACTAAAAGACGACTTTGCACTGGCATATCATGAGCGGGCAGGAATTAGAAGAAGGAGAGGAGATCTCCAGGGATCCCATTTTGATTACCAGCGATCAGTAAGCACTGATCCTGATTTTGCTCTGGCATATAGCAATATGGGATCCGTGAAGATCCTGATGGGCGATTATGCTGGAGCCATTAAAGATTATTCCAGGGCCCTTGAACTGGATCCCGATCTGCTTATGGCCTTGAATAACAGAGGTTATGCGCGTTTTTTCACAGAGGACAGGGAGGGCGCATTACAGGATTTTAATGCAGCTATTACCAGTGGATCTTTGCTTTCCCAGGCTAAATTGAACAAAGCTTCACTGCTGGCAGATCAGGGTCAGACGGTGCAGGCCCTTGCATTGCTGGATGAAGCACTTGGGGAGCATCCGGATGAGGCCCTGCTTTACCTGAACAGGGGACTTGTCAGGGAACTGACGGGCGACCTGGATGGTGCCTGTGAAGACTGGCACAGGGCAATTGAGCTGGGTGCCCGGGAAGCCAATGAATTTATTAAAGAATGTGATCGCTGATATGAGATCTCTTGCAATAAAATATTTGATTAGCTCTGTATGGATACTTCTTTCATACAGTCCGGCCTGGTCCCAGGAAGATGTGAAGATTTCCAGAAAATCTTTTAAAACCGGAATTGATACCGGTTATAAAGAAGCTTGGGAAAGTGTCAAAGAGGGAGATCGGAATTTCAAAGACGGATTGGGTACCTATCACCTGGCCAGGGATCACTATCTCTTTGCGCATCAATACAACCCTGAACATGCCGGGCTCAATTATAAGCTGGGAGTCTGTTATCTGTATACGGATAACAAGTATGAAGCAATCAACTTTCTGATCCGGGCATATGAAATCGATCCGCAGGTCAGTGGCGATATTCATCTGATGCTGGGGATGGCCTATCAGCTTGTGCTAGAGTTTGATAAGGCAATGGAGCATTTCAGTAGCCATAGCAGGCAGCTGGAGCCAAAGGATCGGGAAATGTTTTCAGATATTCTGGCAAAGCGGCTGGAGGAGTGCAGGTATGGGAAGAGCCTTTCAAGGGAACCAGTCAGGGTGATTATTCAGCCCCTGGGTGAAGAAATTAATTCGAAGTACGATGATTATAACCCGGTGTTTGCTTTTCAGGATACGGCACTTTTCTTTACTTCACGTCGTCCCTATGGAAAGGCAAAACGAAACAAGATAGATAATAAGTATAATGAGGATAGCTACAGGGCATCTCTGGAGCAGGGGGTTTTTCAACAGGCTGTCAGGCTGAATAAGCCTTTTAATTCTGAAAATAATGATGCCATAGTAGGGTTGAGCGTGGATGGTAACACAATGATACTTTACAGGGGCCATGTTCAGGGAGGGGATATACAGATTTCTTCCTATATGCCGGAAAAAGAGAAATGGACACGACCCAAGAGTGTCGCTGGCAGACTTACCAGTAAAGATGGGGAGACATCAGCCTGTTTTTCACCTGATGGGACTGAGCTCTATTTCATTTCAAGGAACAAGAAGTATACCCTGGGGGGAAAGGACATTCTATTTTCCACACTGAACGCTAAAGGGCGTTGGAGCAAACCGGTGAATTTGGGTTCGATCCTTAATACTCCGTATGATGAAGAGGGTGTATTTATTTCCCCGGACAATCGCTACCTCTATTTTGCTTCCAGGGGACATAACAGCATGGGCGGATATGATATTTTCCGTTCTGAGAGGCAGGAGAAGGGAGCCTGGTCAAGGCCGGTAAACCTTGGTTATCCCATCAATACACCGGATGATGAATACTTCTACATTACTGATCATACCGGGAGCCACGGGTACTACTCAGCTATCCGGGAGGGCGGATCAGGTTCCAGTGATATCTGTAAGGTGATCTACCTTGGTTCTGAAAAAGAACTCATTTTCAGAACCTCAGATCAACTGGTGGCTGGTCCCGGTCAAAGGACAGGTTTTCTTACTAAACCTGGATTGATGAAGATGGATACCTCGCTGCTTCTTTATGGTTGGGTGGTTGATACCCTTAATGGAGCAGAGCCCATTGTGGCAAAAATGGCATTTTTTGATCCAGCAACAGGGCAGAGGGAAGCCCTGGCGGTCTCAGATACGACAGGTTCCTATACTGTAAGTCTGCCTGAACCGAAAGATTATGCTGTTGAGATCAACGCCTCCGGCTATCTTTACTTCCTTGATATTCTTGACCTAAGCTCCGAAAATGGAGATGAAAAATTGCATTACGATTTCTTCCTTCGTAAAGTGGAGGTGGGCACCAAGGTTGTACTGGATAATATTTTCTTTGAAACAGGTAAATCAATCCTTCGGCCCGAGTCCTTCGATGCACTGGACCAGGTAAGTCGTTTTCTGCAGAATAATCCTTCCATGAAGCTGGAAATTTCGGGTCACACCGATAATACCGGGTCGCTTCGAATTAACCAGAAACTTTCAAAGGAGAGGGCGAGCGCCGTTGTGGATTACCTGGTAGAGAGAGGAACTCCGACGGACATGCTTGTTTTTAAGGGATATGCTGACACACAGCCTGTTGCAGATAACGGCACCGCCCAGGGAAGGGAGCAAAACAGGCGAGTTGAATTCAAGGTGCTTTCCAAATAGATCCTGTTGTTTAACAATTTCTTTCCTCTCGGAAAATATTACTTTTGTCCGTATGAAACAGACTCAATTTTATGAATATCATCTATCGCATGGAGCAAAGATGGTTCCCTTTGCCGGCTTCCAGATGCCAGTGGAATATGCCGGTGTAAGCCAGGAACATATTAATGTAAGAGAAAATGTGGGAATCTTTGACGTAAGCCATATGGGTGAGATATGGATCATGGGCCCTGAAGCCTTTGAACTGGTTCAGAGAATTACCTCCAATGATGTGGCCCTTATGGAGCCGGGAAAGATCCAGTATAACTGTTTTCCCAACCATCAGGGCGGTATTGTGGACGATCTGCTGGTCTATAAATATGATGATGAAAAATACCTGCTGGTGGTCAATGCCTCCAACCTGGAGAAGGATCATAACTGGATATTAGAGCAGAATACCCGGGGGGCTATGGTGGAAAATGCATCGGATCATATTTCGCAACTGGCCATTCAGGGCCCCAATGCCACAGCCCTGGTCCAGAAGATTACACAGGTCGATCTGTCGAAGATACCTTACTATCATTTTAAAACAGGTGAAGTGGCCGGAGCAACAGATGTCATAATCAGTAATACAGGTTATACCGGCGCCGGAGGCTTTGAACTTTATATGTATAATGGAGATGCTGCCCGCATATGGGAAAAGCTCTTTGAAGCAGGAAAGGAGATGGATGTGAGGCCAGCAGGGCTGGCAGCCAGGGATACTCTGAGGCTGGAGATGGGTTTCTGTCTTTACGGAAATGATATCAATGATAGCACCTCACCCATTGAGGCCGGACTGGGATGGATCACCAAATTTAATAAGGGGAACAATTTTATTAACCGGGCCGGACTTGAGAAGCAGAAAGCCAATGGCGTAAGTAAACGGCTGGTGGGTTTTGAATTGACTGAACGGGGGATCCCCAGGCAGCACTATCCCATACTCGATATGGAGGGAAATACCATTGGTGAAGTAACTTCGGGCACCATGTCACCCATGCTGAAAAAGGGAATTGGGATGGGATATGTAGAGAGTGCACATGCAAAAATAGGGAGCGAAATTCAGATAGGTATACGTAATAAACAGGTTGCAGCCAGGGTGATCAGGCCTCCTTTTTACAAGGCAGAAGTTTAAATCAGACCTATGGAGAAACTCAAAGTTGAGGTCTGTTATTCACCCGCACTCTTTCCCTATTATGAGAACAGGGATGCAGTAGTGGTAGTAACCGACGTGCTAAGGGCCAGTTCGGCCATTGTAACGGCTTTTATGAATGGGGTGGAGCGGATCATTCCTGTGGGAACACTGGAGGAAGCAAAGGCTTATAAGGATCGGGGATATATGGTAGCGGCCGAAAGGGATGGAATTGTGAGGGATTTTGCCGATTTCGGGAACTCACCATATAATTTTACTCCTGAACGTGTACAGGGAAAACAAATCGTTTATAGCACCACCAACGGTACCAATGCAATCAAGCTAGCTTCCAGCGGGAGCCAGGTACTGATCGGTGCTTATCTCAATATTTCGGCTCTGGCCACTCACATTATAAAATCGGGCAGGGATCTGTTGATTCTCTGTGCAGGCTGGAAGAACAAGTTTAACCTGGAAGACACCCTCTTTGCCGGTGCACTTTCGGAGATGCTTCTTGAAGACGATCGTTACAATACCATCTGTGATGCAACACTGGGGGCTATAGACCTCCATAATGTGGCCAGGGGGAATATGATGGCTTATGTGGAAAAAGTAGCCCAAAAAGGCCGTTTACGAGTGAACAATCTGGATGATGTGATTCCTTATTGTTTTGAATCCGATCTTACAGAACTGATTCCCGTATTGATGGATGATCAGCTGGTCAGACTTTAAAACAATAAGCAAAAACTATTAAATAACTTTAAATTGGAAGTTATTAACACTATTTGGTAGTAAGTTTTATTAGATGTAATTTTATTTGTTATTACAATAACAGATTACCATAATCCATTAACCCAATTTCCTATTAATACCTTATATTATTATGAAAAAGCATAACTTTGCAGCAGGTCCCTCTATTCTTTCGCCCTATACCATTCAGCATACTGCAGAAGGTGTCCTGGACCTGAATCAGTCAGGGCTTTCAATCATGGAAATAAGCCATCGAAGCAAAGATTTCATGGCCATCATGGATGAAACCCAGCAACTCTTTAAGGATCTCCTGGATATACCCTCGGGATACAGTGTATTGCTTCTGGGGGGGGGAGCCAGTATGCAGTTCTGCATGGTGCCCTATAACCTCTTGAATACCAAGGCAGCCTACCTGGATACCGGTGCCTGGGCCAATAAGGCCATTAAGGAGGCGAAAATATTTGGTGAAGTGGATGTGGTGGCCAGTTCGAAAGAATCCACCTACTCTCATATCCCAAGGGATTACAAAGTACCAGGGGATGCAGATTATTTCCATATTACCACCAACAATACCATCTATGGCACCGAGATTAAAGAGGATATGGATTGTGCTGTAAACCTGGTAGCTGATATGTCGTCCGATATTTTCAGTCGTCCGGTGGATGTATCCAAATACGCTATGATTTACGGAGGTGCCCAGAAGAACCTGGCTCCTGCTGGGGTTACCTTTGTAATTATTAAAGATGATATACTTGGGAAGGTAGACAGGGCTATTCCCAGCATGCTCGATTACAGGATCCATATTGACAAAGATTCTATGTTCAACACACCTCCATGTCTACCCATATATGCAGCTATGCATACCCTTCGTTGGTACAAAGAGCAGGGCGGGGTTGAGGCCATGTATAAAAGGAACATCGAAAAGGCCAGGAAACTCTATGATGAGATCGACAGGAACTCTCTTTTTGTTTCAGGTATAGAAAATGTGGACGATCGTTCCATTATGAATGTGACCTTTGTGATGAAGGATGAGTTCAAGGAAAAAGAAGCTGATTTCCTTGCCTTTGCCACTGAAAAGGGAATGTCCGGACTCAAAGGACACCGTTCTGTTGGCGGATTCAGGGCATCTATCTATAATGCTATGCCCCAGTCCTCAGTAGAAGCACTAATTGAGACCATGAAAGCGTTTGAAAAGAAAATTTAATCGAATAATCCTAATAAAATGGCGAAAGTATTAATTGCAACAGTAAAGCCCTTCTCTGCCGAAGCAGTGGAGGAGGTGAAGGGTGTGTTTAAAGAGGCCGGATATGAAGTAGAAGTGCTGTCCAAATATCCTGAACAATCGGATCTGGTAAGTGCAGTGGAGGATGTGGATGCACTGATTATCAGAAGCGACAAGGTTGACAGGGAGGTGATCGAAGCTGCTAAGAATCTTAAAATCGTTGTTCGCGCCGGTGCCGGTTATGATAATGTTGACCTGGCAGCTGCCACTGAAAATGGAGTTGTGGTGATGAATACCCCTGGACAGAACTCCAATGCAGTGGCCGAACTGGCCCTGGGAATGATGGTCTTTATGAATCGTACCGGTTTTACTCCGGCTGCAGGATCTGAACTGCGCGGAAAGAAACTGGGGATCCATGCCTATGGTGCGGTGGGTAGAATTGTGGGAATGATTGCCAAAGGATTCGGGATGAAGGTATATGCCTACGATCCCTTTGTGGACCCGGTGGTTATTAAAAATGATGGTGTGGTATGTGAGGACTCTGTGAAAAGCCTCTATAGCAAGTGCCAGTATATCTCTCTCCATATTCCTGCCACTGCAGAAACACGCGGATCCATTGGCTATGATCTTTTGAAAAGCATGCCTGAAGGCGCCACCCTGGTTAACACCGCCCGCAAGGAGGTGATTGATGAGGAGGGGCTGAAGAAGTTGATTGCTGAGAGGTCCGATTTCAGGTATATCTCAGATATTGCGCCCGATTGCAGGGAAGAGCTGGAAGAGCAGTATAAGGGAAGGGTTTTCTTTACACCCAAGAAGATGGGAGCCCAGACTGCTGAGGCCAATTTGAATGCAGGTGTGGCAGCAGCAAGGCAGATCGTGAATTTTATTGATAAGGGAGATACTACTTTTAAAGTCAATTAGTATATGGCAAAGTTACATGCGTTTAAAGGTTTCAGGCCTGGAAAAGAGAATGTGAATGAAGTGGCCTCAAGGCCCTATGATGTGCTGAATTCAAAAGAGGCCCGGGAGGAGGTAAAAGGCAATCCCTGGTCTTTTCTCCATGTGGTTAAGCCTGAAGTGGATCTTCCGGAAGATACGGACCTCCATTCAGATATGGTCTATAACAAAGGAAAGGAGAACCTTCAGAAGCTTATTTCTGAAGGGTATTTTGTTCAGGACGAAAGCGATATGCTTTATGTTTACGGCCAGACCATGTTTGGAAAAACCCAGTATGGGATTGTGGCATGTGCAGCAGTGGATGACTATCTGAATGATGTAATCAAGAAGCATGAGCTAACCCGCCCTGACAAGGAAGAGGATCGCATGAACCATATTAGGGTCACTAACTTCAATGCGGAGCCGGTCTTTTTTGCCTACCCGGATCATGCCGAACTGGATACCATTGTGGAGAAGGTGGTTGCCGGTGAGGCGGAGTTTGATTTTACTACAGATGATGGGGTTGGTCATCATTTTTGGACTGTGTCAGATCCGGGACAGATTAACAGGATTATTGAGATATTCCATAAGGATATTCCCTTTACCTATGTAGCAGATGGCCATCACCGGACCGCGGCGGCAGCACTGGTTGGGCAGGAGCGAATGAAAGCCAATCCGGATCATAAGGGAAGCGAGGAGTACAATTTCTTTCTGGCAGTCCACTTCCCGGAATCCCAGCTGACCATTATCGATTATAACCGTGTTGTAAAGGATCTGAACGGCCATACACCTGAGGAGTTCCTGAAGGAGTTGGAAGCAGGATTTGTGCTTGAAGAAAAGGGAGCTGAAATATTCAAACCTGAGCGCCTTCACCAGTTCAGCATGTATCTGGAAGGGAAATGGTATTCGCTTTCATCCAAACCAGGTACCTACAATGATGCGGATCCCATTGCCTGTCTGGATGTGACTGTTCTTTCTGAACAGGTCCTCGGGCCACTACTGAATATAACCGATTTGAGAAAATCCAAAAGGATCGACTTTGTGGGTGGAATCAGGGGTTTGAAGGAACTTAGCGATCGTGTGGACAGTGGCGAAATGGCTGTGGCTTTTGCTCTTTATCCGGTGACCATGAGACAGTTGATGGATATTGCAGACAATGGCATGATTATGCCTCCCAAGACCACATGGTTTGAACCCAAGCTGCGCAGCGGACTTGTAATTCATTCCCTCGATTAATAGTTTCCGGCATGGGAGTTGCTAAAAATCTTCAGGCAGTTAAGGATGTTATACCTTCACATGTGACCCTGGTTGCAGTTTCCAAAACAAAACCGGACGAGGTCATTCTGGAAGCATACCAGGCCGGTCATCGCGATTTCGGGGAAAATAAGGTACAGGACCTTGTTGGTAAACAGGAGCGGCTTCCTGCGGATATCCGGTGGCATATGATCGGTCATCTGCAATCCAACAAGGTAAAGTACCTGGCACCCTTTGTTCATCTCCTTCATGGTGTGGATAGTCTGAAGCTATTGGGAGTAATCAACAGGGAAGCGGAGAAAAATGACCGGGTCATTGATTGCCTCTTTCAGGTTCGGATTGCATTGGAAGAGACAAAATTCGGATTGCCGGAAGAGGATTTGAAACAATTGATTCAATCCGATGAATTTGCTGCCATGGATCATGTGAGGATACGGGGCCTGATGGGTATGGCTACTTATACGGAAAATTCAAATCAGATCAGGGAGGAGTTTCGCCAGCTAAAACGTATATTTGATAGGCTAAAGGCTTCTCAATTTAAGAACCAGGAATCCTTCGATCAGCTCTCCTGCGGAATGTCTGGAGATTATGCTTTGGCCATTGAAGAGGGAAGCAACCTGGTTCGTATCGGCAGCCTTATTTTTGGCCCCAGGAATTATTGAAACAGATGCATATGATAGATCTATCAACAAGTTTTGCAGGTCTCTCCTTGAAGAGCCCGATTATAGTTAGCAGCAGTGGTCTTAGCTCTTCAACGGACCGCATCAGGAAAATGGCCACAGCCGGTGCGGGTGCTGTGGTGATGAAATCCCTTTTTGAGGAGCAGATCAGCCATGAAGCCGGAACCTTGTCGGAGGGGCACGATTATCCGGAGGCGAATGATTATATAAGAACTTATGCCCGTGAGAACACCCTGGGACAGTATCTCTCATCCATCAGGGAGGCAAAAGAGGCAGTGGATATACCCGTGATTGCAAGCATCAACTGTGTGAGTGCTTCGGAGTGGATCGATTTTGCTGAAAAAATTGAGAATGCCGGGGCCGATGCACTGGAATTGAATATCTATTTTCTTCCCATTGATAAGGAAAAGGATCCCAGGGAGTATGAAAAAGCATACCTCCACCTGGTAGGTGAAGTGAAGAAACGCACCTCGTTGCCATTGATCATCAAGCTGGGGAACGGTTTTTCTAATATTACCTGGATGGTGAACCAGCTTTATCAAAGAGGGGTTGCAGCAGTGGTCCTCTTTAACCGTTTCTATGCTCCCGATATCAAGACTGATGATATGAGCTTTAGTTCTGCTGAGGTCCTGAGTACACCAGCTGAGTTAAGAAATTCACTTCGCTGGATAGGGATTGTATCCTCACAGGTGGATAAGCTGGACCTGGCCGCTTCCACAGGGGTACACAGTGGAATGGCGGTTGTTAAGCAGATTCTGGCCGGAGCAACTGCAGTACAGGTTTGCTCGGTACTCTACCGGAACGGTATTGATTATATCAAGGACATGATTGTTGAGATGAAGAAATGGATGGAGAAAAATGAATTTGAATCTCCTGCCGATTTCAGGGGCAGGATGAATTATAGCAGTCTGGATGATCCCTCGGTATACGAGAGGGCACAGTTTATGAAGTTCTTCTCATCTATGCATTAAGTGCCTGGTGCTTAGTATCTGGTGCCTGGTAGGATTCGATTACCCTGACCAGTTCAACGAAAAGGGGCTTAAGCTGATCATCCACTTTCCGGAGTTTCGATTTCAGGGAGCTGGCCAGTTGTTGCCTTTCCCGATCTCCCAGTTCACCCACGGCCTCTTCTATCACCGTAAAAGCCTCAATAGCTTCGCTGTAGCCACCTGAAACAATCACATTCACAAAAGTGTCTATATGTTTCCCATAAGAGAGTCCATTTTGCCAGCAGGCAGCTACCAGGATAGTCTTTATCTTTTGATACGCTGGATCGGCTATGGCATCAGCAAGGATCTTGGCAGCCTCCTGTTCCTTCAGATCATTCAGCAGTGCTGAGGTCTCGGCCAGAATATTTTTATCTTCCTGGATAAGTAAGAGTGTGAACAAATCCGGGAGGACCGACACATCGCCTTCAGAGCGCAACTCTTTAAGTGTATCCATAATTGCTGCGCGATTGTTCGATCGAAGCGATTGTATCTGCTGTTTGAGCCTGCTTTTGTTATTTTCCTGGTCCATCTACTTACATCTCTTATTAATCAATTCACCGGCTTCAAAGACTCCATATTGTTGAGCCTTCCTGTAGCAATGACACGCGCTATCCATGTTTCTCAGTTGTTCGTCCAGTTTTCCCTTCTCAAACCAGATCTCTCCATTCAGCGGATCAAGGTCCAGTGCCATAGACATATCTTTTTTCGCATACCTTATGGTGCCGGTGGCAGCATAGCATCTGCCCCTGGCGAAGTAGTATGCAGCTTCTCCCGTATTAAGAGACAGACAGGCATTGAAAGACTGGATGGCATTCAGGTACTTTCCATGCTGGAAATGGATTAGTCCCTGCCTGTAAAGGGCGGAGTCATCTTCCGGGAAATAGCTCAGGTAAAGTTCTGTATCGGACAAAGCCCCGGCCAGGTCGCCTGCAAGGCTCCTGGCTTCGGCCCGTTGAAGATAGGCATCAAAACGTGCCGGATCCTGCCGGATTACCCTGTCCAGTCCATCAAGGGCATCTTCGGTATCTCCATCTGAGACCTGAATCAGAGCTAGTTGCACTTTGGCATCCAGGTTCCTGGTATTACTTTTTACAGCAGATTTCAAAGCGGTCCGGGAAGCTTTCAGATTTCCCAGTTCCATGTAGATTCCGGCCTTTTCTCCCTGGACCAGAGAGCGTTTATGTCCTTTTCTTTCAAGATCATTCAAGATGTTGATTGCTTCCAGTAAATCTCCATGATCCTTTAAAAATATTGCTTCCTGGAGTAGTTTATCACCATCGGAGTACCAGTGTTTCTCGTTCCACAGTTGTTGCCAGCCGGGTAATCCGTCCAGTGTGGAGAAGTCCTCATCCAGCAGGATCTCAGATTCAGGCCTTTTATAAGGAGATGCAAGATGGACCCTGAGGTACTTCAGTGCCTGCTGGGGATGATGTAGCCTGATTTCGCTTTTGGCCAGGTAGAAACTTCCCATCCCTTTGCGCCGTTTCTCTGCTTCATAGAATGCATCACGGGCTTCGGGATAATGGTCCGTATGGAAGTAAGAGATTCCCAGCTGGTAATATATATCAGCTTTGCCGGGATCTTGCTGAAGTGCCTTTTCCAGGTGATACAGGGCCGAATCGTACATTTCGCCGATCATGTATGCACGTCCACTAAGGTAGTGGTCGCTCTGTCCGTAGCCGTTAAGCGACAGGATTAAAAGCATGGGCAGCAGTGATTGCAAGCGTTTCACAAGCTTATTTGGTTTCAATAAATACCTCATTATCGTCGCCTGAATAGACATAGATGAATCCTGTAAGTGCATAGACTTCAATACCGGTAAGCCGGTATTCATAAACATCGCAAATATAATAGTATACTCCCGGGGCAACCAGTTGACCCGAACCGTTTATTTTACCATTCCAGTTCACATCAGGATCTTCTGTATAGAAAACCTGAGTGCCCCAGCGATTAAATATTGTCATTTCGACCCGCTCCACATAGGATGTTCTATGGGGCCTGTAGAGATCATTGATCCCATCCCCATTAGGTGAAAAAACATTTGGAAGAACATAGTTGGAACACTCATCAAGACAGACTCGTACCGAGGGGGCAGATTCATTCTCGAAGGAGTCGATGGCAGTGACCTGGTAACATCCTGAAAGTGCGACTACGGGGTAATGGTTATAGCTTGTGTCGTTGTAGTCACTGAATTCGGCAATAAGCTGGGGGGAATCCTCAAAAGTGGCACTGTAGTATAGTTTGTACCCTACCACATCTTCGGCACAGGAGGGATCAATAAACTCCCAAAAAAGGTGGTTATACCCGCTGTCGCACAGAGAATAGCCATTAAGATTGGGAGGACAGGGCGGAATTGAATCCACCGGGGTTGCACAGTTGGTATGGCTGAAGTTAACATTTTCATAGAGCACTCCACCCAGAAGCCTCCAGCCGGTGCTGGTAACCCTGTAGCACTGCTCCACACCATTACTGAGTCCCTCGTCCACATAGACATCATCCCCTGTAAATCCAATGGAATCATAAGTTCCACTACCGCTATTGAGGCGATAAATGGTGTAGTCGTAGTTGATCCATGGAACATTTTTTTGCATTCGGATCTCAATACGGTTATCCTCTCCCTTCAAATCCGGATAGAGGGATGAAGCCGATTCTGCTTCCCCAATCTTGAACCTGTTTCCAGCTTCATTATTATACAGTTCTACACGGTAGGACCAGGGGAAGAGCTCTGTGTTTACAGCATCATCCAGCCATGTGGTATCATTCAGATCCGCTGTTGTAAACGAACCGACCTGTATCATGTTTTTTCCCAGCAGATCGTCGGAGCGGTATATAAAGTACTCATAGGGTCCGTTGGCAGGAATGGTATCCAGATCTGAGGGCTTAGCCCATCCCAAAAGGATGCTTCCGCTGCTGGAGTGATCAGTAACACTAACCTGAAGCAGAGACGGAGATCCCTCCACCAGGGGAGTGCAGTTCTCAGGCGAAGGGTAGCTCAATGCACCATCCGGGTAGACCGAAACAATCATATAGCAATACTCATTGCCCTGAGATAATCCGTTGCCATTATTGTCGTCCACGAAAAGGGTATCAAGTCTGCTGCCTGTATTACCAATCAGGGTATAACCGGTCTCTGAGGGCACTCCTCCGATGCAGGAGTCGGGTACATAGCCTGCAGGTCCAGCCTTTCTGTAGATCTGATATCCTGTAACGGGCACACAGGTGTCGGCATGCCAGCTTACCGTTACGCTGTTGCTACCCGGGATCAGGAAGGGCATATCAGGCGATGGGCCCAACACCTTAATATTCATATTCCGGATATTCACAAGAGGGGTCTCAAAGTTACTATCCTCCGCTTTAAACACTACCGTGTAGTATTGTTCTCTGACGTGAGAAGGGTCCGTCTTCCATTCAAAAAAAGCCCTGCTGTAGCCAATGGTTGACGAAAGTTCATCAACGGTGTAGGTGGCCGGGCTCTTTTCAACCACGAAAGGCCCACCGGTAGCCCACTGTTGTATGGTATCGTCGTCTTCATCGGTGGCTACTATATCTATGCCCAGTACACTGCCGGCTTCTATACAGTAATTACCTGGCTCGGTCTGAACAGGGGCATGGTTATCGGTATTATAAACCTCGATTTGCATATCCCTTACAATGTTTCCGATCTTCACACCGCTTCGCCATTCCTCTATATCAATGGCGATATTGAACCATCCTGAATCGGAAGGGGTGATCCAGGTCAGATCGCCCGTATAGGGGTTAATGAAGAGGGTATCACTGGCGGGGGGAAGGGTATATCCATCAATGGGTTTGCCATCCTTTTCAGTACAGATCGTTAGTTTGTAGGAGAGACTATCGCCATCAGGGTCATAGGCAGCCGGGTTATGGATGAAAATTTGACCCAATGCGGCCCTGTCAATGGGGGGATTAAGCAATATGGGTGTTGAGTTTGGCCCCAGGTCCGTATTGATCAGAATGGTGGTCTTAATAGAAAAGATCACGTTCACAGAATTTGGAATATTTTTTACATTATCGTTCCGGTTGGGATCCTGCACCACAATTTCGTATACACCGGGACCAGGGAAGGTGTGTTGGGTGATATACACATTTTTCTGATAGTAATTGGGTAGTTTCACAAGCTCAACTCTTCCGGCAAAGGAGAAAGAATTATCACCCCACTGAACCTCCAGTTCGTCCCTGTCGGCCTGACTGAGCGTATAGGTGAAGGTGGTGATGTTGATTTCATAAGTGAGCTCATCTAACTGGGTCAGAGTAATCTCACCTGCCCTGTTATGGGTTGCATGGAGTGGTAACCCCACGCAAACCAACAATAATATGGGAAACCACAATCTTTTCATCTGCCTACCTCAGTATCACTTCTGCATCATGCTTTTTCATATCAAATTTTATACCAGTTTCCTTTTTCCCGTATATAAAAATCACAAGGTTGGTCTGGTCGGGAAAAATATCAGTAAGTAAGGAGTTGTAAATGTACAAAGAATTTGGACTTGAGGGGACCTTTGCATGCATCTCGATGGTCATGGCATCCTCCTCCAGTAACACCGTGTCGATTTCCAGGGCCAGGTCCGGCATCTCTTCTCCCAGGGCAATTCGGAATTTCTTGTTAAGGTATTCATTGAACCAGGGAATCTCCCGCTTCACCGGGTCCGTGAAATCAATTGGCCTGCTATGGTAGTGAAAATACCCAACTTCCCAGTCGTCCCGGAATGATTTCATCCGGATGTTCAGCTTTCCATTTTCATATGTTATATTCGTGATGGAAAGATGAAGCGGATGAGCCGGGGAACTTACCGGAAAGAGCAGGGCCAATGTGAGTAAAGCGATTAATCTCATGGCCGTAAAATTACATAAACTTATAATTTCTAAGTAGCTAATGTCTCTTTTTGTACTTTATTTCAAGCTTGGATTGGATCATATAGCCGACCTGAAAGGCTATGACCATATACTTTTCATCCTCACCCTCTGTGTTGTATACAGTCTGAAGGAGTGGAAACGGGTCCTGGTTCTGGTGACTGCTTTTACCATAGGCCATTCGCTTACCCTTGCACTGGCCACACTTGACTTGCTGAGGGTGGATGGCGATGTGATAGAGTTTCTTATACCCCTGACCATCTTTATTACGGCACTGGTCAACCTTTTCTCCCGAAATCAGCGAGTTACGTCCCTGCAGCATTACCTGAAATACAGCGCGGCACTTTTCTTTGGTTTGATCCATGGACTCGGCTTCTCTAACTATCTGCGGAGTCTGCTGGGATCGGAGAGGGGGCTGGTACTACCACTTTTCTCATTTAATGTGGGTATTGAGGTTGGACAGATCTTTATCCTTAGCATCATTATGTTGCTCACAAAGGTGATGGTTGATCTTTTGGGTGTACCCAGACGTGAGTGGCATGTGCTGCTCAGCGGGGCTGGGCTTGGTATCTCATTGGTTCTGATGGTGGAGCGATTTCCTTTCTGATGGATTGGCAGCTAATCATAAAAGAGTATAAGGGATTCCTGAAACTGGAGAAGGGATTGTCACCCAACTCCATTGAAGCCTATCTAAGTGATATAGCCAAATTGAAACAATTCATGGACAGTGAACTCAGTGACATTGGTCCGGAGGAACTGGATAGGGAGAACCTGGGTGAGTTCCTTGTATGGATCAGTGAATCGGGACTTTCTGCCAGGAGCCAGGCCAGGATTCTGTCAGGGGTCAGTGTCTTTTATCGCTACCTTATGATGGAGGAAATGATCAAGAAGGACCCCACAGCTTTGCTTGAAGGTCCCAGATTGGGTGTCAAGCTTCCAGAAGTGCTGACAGTAAATGAGATTGACAGGATGCTGGAGCATATTGATCTGAGCAAACCCCAGGGCCGCAGGAACAAGGCCATGCTGGAGACCCTCTATAGCTGTGGACTCAGGGTATCTGAGCTGGTGGCCCTGCAGATTTCCGGAATATTCAGGGCAGAAGGATTTATCCGGATCATTGGCAAGGGAGATAAGGAACGGCTGGTGCCCATAAGCCAGCGTGCCTTCAAAGAGATCGATCTCTATCTGCCCGACCGGAATGCTCTGTCCATTCAAGCCGGAAACGAGGATATACTATTTCTGAATCGCAGGGGAAAGATGCTTACCCGAAGGATGATAAACACCATTGTTGAGGATGTGGCCAGGGATGCAGGTATTAAGAAAACAGTTACTCCCCACACCTTCAGGCACTCTTTTGCCACCCACCTGGTGGAGGGCGGGGCCGATCTTCGCGCAGTCCAGGAGATGCTTGGACATGAATCCATTACCACCACCGAGATTTACACCCATCTTGACCGGGAATATCTCCGTGAAGCCATCATTAGCTTTCATCCCAGGTCAGGAAAAAGATAGCAGCCTTTCAGCTTATTGATACGCTAACGAAGACAATTAGTACTGTTAGCAAACCCGCAATCTTCCTATTGTAATAGATTTGTTTTCTGAGTTGTATCAGCACAATTGTATTTAGTAATCAATAAAGAAAAATTATGACCATAGCAATGGAAATTGCAAAGATGATTGATCATTCACTCCTTCATCCAACATTGTCGGAAGTGCAATTATTGGAAGGTTGCAAACTTGCGGCAAAATACGATGTAGCATCTGTTTGCGTAAAACCATATCATGTTGCAAGGGCAAAAGCGGAACTGGACAGCACAGACGTTCTGATTTGTGCTGTTATAGGGTTTCCACACGGGAACAGTACCTTGAAAATCAAACTGGCCGAAACAGCACAAGTCATCGATGATGGGGCAACGGAGGTTGACATGGTTGTGAATCTTGCCAGTGTAATGGACGAAGATTGGGATTTCCTGGAGGAGGAAGTTGGTGCCATTACAGAATTGTGTCATAAGAATGGAGCCATTATTAAAGTAATTTTTGCGGTGGATCTGATAGAGGATAAGCACATCATCAAACTCTGTGAAGTTT
>JAOZQY010000275.1 GCA_029931975.1 Bacteroidales bacterium
TTGTGCGCTGGAAATCTATTGAAAAACAATCCATGGGATGGAACCCTGATTTAGACGACGGTGTACGTTTAAATATCCGCCCCTTTATGACAATTCCCGATATAAGAAAAAAAGGTGCCGGAGTTCTTCGGGATAAACCAAATATTAAATGGAATAAAGATCGCGGCAAAGATGTTATATCTACTCCATGGTATAAACTCGGGCTGAAATATAATGGCAAAGAAGACCGTATCAATGATCATCATCTCACCCTGGCTGAGAAAAGAACAGCCCGAGACAGAAAAATTCAAGAGGAAGATAGTGAATGAGAATTTTAGATCATCTCCTTAAATCCATACAAAATGCAGCAGTGTTTAATCCAGATGTGAGTGCTGCACCTGTCTGTATTCTATGGCCTGACAGAGACAAGCAGTGGGAAGCTGTTATACCCCGCCTTCAAAATGAGTTGCCACAATTATGTGTTTTAGGTGATTATAACCCTGATAAACTTATGGGCCCGGCTATCTGGCTGCGTTGTCTTATAGCAAAAAAAATTAAAGAGGTTGAGCTGCCTGGAGATAAGGTGCCTATTCTATATCTTCCCGGTGTCAGCCGCCAGGATTTAAGAGCAGTTGAAACATGTTCCGATGATTTAAAACCCCTTGCAGAGTTACAGTATCGTGGTGTTATATGGTCCCAAATAAATGCCAAAGACTGGACAATTCTTGCGTTTTTAAAATCTGATCAGGGAGGTCTCGGTCTGGATGTTGCCCAGGATAGTGGAACTAAAAATGCCATGCAGCTTGCCCTTTATCTTCTATTGGAAGAAAAGAGAGATTTATTAGAAAATAAACGGTTGGATAAGGATTACTTTAATACTCTTTTAACCGGTGGAGATCCTGTAAGAGATCTATTATTATGGCTTGATCATGAAAAAGTCTTTATCGATTCCCGTGGAGATAATGAATGGAAGGCATTTATTGAAGTCTGTAAATCTCAATTAGCCTTCAATCCCTTAAAAGATGGTGTTCTTTCCGGGGCTTTTAAACTGGCAGAACATAAAGGTCCCTGGAAAGCTGTATGGGAAAGATTTTGTGAAGCTCCTAAGCGTTACCCCAATATTCCCGACCTGTTGTGCAAATGCCAGATGCCTTCGCCGGATCTGTTTTCCAATGAGAAAACCCACGGAGGCTGGCCCCAGTGGAATGAGTTCCAGGAAAACAAGTTACAAAAAGAGCTTAGTGGCTTAATAAAGCTGCCTCCCCATGAGGCAGGAAAGAAAATAAAAGTATTAATTGAAAGTCATGTTCAGCGTAAAAATCTAGTTTGGTCTGAGCTTGGGTTTTCTCCGCTGGCACTTGCAGGAGAACATCTTGCCATATTAGCAGAAATAACTTCAAACCAGCTTGCTGCCGGAACTGCCAAAGAGATGGCCCAAAATTACAGCAACTGGGGTTGGAAAGCTGATGCTGCTGTAATCAAAGCGCTTGCCTGTGTTGAAAAAAACAGTGATTTCAGGGCTGTATCTACTGCAATACGTTCCATTTACTTATCATGGATGGAAGATTCAGCACAACATCTTCAAAAAGTTGTAGATAAAGATGGGTATCCTGGAAAACTGCTGTCTGATGCTTCTAAAATACCAGCATCCCCGGGTGAATGTATTATCTTTATTGATGGTTTGCGTTTTGATACTGCTAAACGATTATCTGATTTATTAATCAAATCAGGTATGCAGGTCAGTGAATCTATTACCTGGGCAGCTTTACCAAGTGTTACGGCCACAGGAAAACCCGCAGTAGCACCTGTACATGATTTGATTAAAGGAGAGCTTGCAAATTCAGATTTTGAGCCTGTGGTGTCAAAAACAGGTAAATCTCTCAAAGGCGGCTATCATCTGAAAAAACTTTTAAAGGATAAAGGTTGGAGTGTACTGGGTAAAAATGAAACCGGTGATCCATCTTCCTTTGCATGGTGTGAAATTGGTGATATTGACCATGAAGGTCATGATAGGGGCTGGAAACTTGCAAAACATATTAAAGCCATACTGCGCGATATTAAAGAGCAGATTGATTCTCTAATAGCTGCCGGGTGGAAAACAATCCGTATCGTTACAGATCATGGGTGGTTACTACTGCCCGAAGGTCTGCCAAAGATTGATCTTCCAAGTGTACTGACAGAAAACAAATGGGGGCGCTGTGCAGCAATTAAGCCGGGTGCTGACTCCAATGAATCTCTTTATCCATGGTATTGGAATCCAAATCAATATTTTGCCCTTTCCAATGGCATCAGCTGCTACAAAAAAGGTGAGGAGTATGCTCATGGGGGTTTGAGTCTTCAGGAGTGTTTGACTTTGGAATTAAAAATTCATAACAATTCCGCAAATAAGCCTGAATCCCTTGCAAAAATAACTGATATCAAATGGAAAGGCTTAAGGTGTACTGTGGCAGTAGATGGGAATTTTGCAGGATTAACACTTGATATTCGTACCCAGGCAGGCAGTTTGTTAGCGCCGGTGTTCAAGGCCACCACCTTTGGCGATGACGGACCGCCCCCC
>JAOZQY010000276.1 GCA_029931975.1 Bacteroidales bacterium
GCCAAACATACATTACCACCGTCAAAGACGGTGGGTTTCTAAGTTGAACTAAATTCGCAGTAGAACCGCAAAAAGAATTATCTTGAAGATTACGATTCAAGCAATGTTGAGTTAGTAATTGACCAGTTGCCTGATATTAAATTCATCATTGATCATCAACGCTTTGTTCCTGTTTCAGCAAAAACAGGAGCACAAACCTTCAGGCTGGATATGGAATCTGAATCTTATAAAAAAATCTATCTGCTGGTCATACCATTTATCAGAAACCATGATATTTTTTCTGAAATCGCACGCATCGATGTGGAAATTGAGGAACCGTATAAACATCCTGATATTGGCAGCACAATGATTTCCCGGAAGCTTTATTCTCCTGGCGATCTGGATTGGTTCGTACCATTGAACTGGATGTACAGATTGGGAACCGCTGATGCTCCACGGACCAGCCGCCATCAGTTGTTGCCTCTACTCGAAGAGAATACAGCTGACTGGGAAATTGCAAAACCTCCCCTTTTCCCACAACGTCAGTTTTGGACAAATACAGTTGTTGAAGTTGGCGGAGTAACCATGAATGTCATTGAAATTGACCTGACAAAACCGCGACAGGTAAAATCACTGACCTTATCAACAATCGGCACGGACCCTGCCATCGGACTTGTAGCAGTGACTGCTGAAAAATAAATAAAAATGAACCGGATAATCAAAACATATTTGATATGAACCTCAGAGAACGTTTTCATGAGACCATGAATTTCAATCCTTCGGTACACTCGCTCAAATGGGAGTTCGGGTACTGGGGAAAAGCGATGAATAACTGGTATGACCAGGGACTTCCCAGAATGGATTATCCCCTTATGGATAAACGGATTACAACCCCCACTTCATCTCTGTACAGTACGGCCTGGACCTGTGAAGGAACAGATCGTCTGCCCGATGGCATTGCGGTGATGGCAGGCGGACTCTATTGGCCCACCCAGGGATTCCCGCTGGATCACGATGTACGAAAACATTTTGGCATGGATTATACCCAACGCCTGGTGGATGTCAATCTCCATTTCTGCCCAATGTTTGATGTGAAGATATTGGAGGAGAACAGAGATAAATTGGTTTATGTGGATGTAGATGGAGTAAAACGCGTTTTCCTGAAGGAGGAGGCCACCATTCCAACTTCACTTGAATGGCCGATCAAAGACAGGGCTAGCTGGGAAAAGCTGAAAGAGGAACGCTTGAATCTGAAAAATATATCTGATCGTTTTCCGTCAAACTGGCCGGAACTTGTGAAGGAGTATAACAACCGTGACTATCCGCTGGCTGTCGGGGGATATCCCCAGGGTTTTTTCGGGACCCTTGCTCATTTGATAGGCTATGAAAACCTATTCATCTGGTATTGCATGGAGCCTGACCTGGTGCATGACATATTGGACACCTTCACTTCAATCTGGCTGGCTGTTTTCGAAGAGGTAATTTCACAAGTGGAAATCGATCACTGGCAAATATTTGAAGATATCTCCTTTGGGAAAGGCTCCATGATCTCTGTCCCTATGGTGCAGGAGTTCTTATCACCATATATCAAGCGTATTGCTGATTTCTTGAAATCAAAGGGCGTTGATATCATTTTACTCGATACGGATGGTGATTGCGGTGAACTTATTCCGGTATTTATGAAAGCAGGAGTAACAGGCATGTATCCCTTTGAAGTTCACTGTGGCATGGATGTGGCCAAAGTGCGTAAGGAGTATCCAACATTGCAAATGTTAGGAGGCATCTCCAAATCAGAAATTCAGTTTGGTGAAAAACGCATTGATCAAATGCTGGATTCTGTAGAGTTTGTACTGAAAACAGGTGGATACATTCCCTTTGGAGATCATTTTATACCACCCGAGGTGGATTTTAAAAATTTCTCCTACTACCGTACAAGGCTGAATGAACTCATCGATCGATATGGAGAGTAAAAAATCAGTCGGCTAGTTCATGCAATCTAAATGACACAAACCAAGATCATATATAACCCACTTAATAAAAGTTTCCGTGCAACCTGGCATATACCAGGATATTGCTAAACGTCAATAAATCTAATAACTATGAAAATAAAGGTTCTGATTTTCAGCATACTTGCATTGATATTTGCATATCCATTTACCAGTTATTCGCAATGTGTTAGTAAAACTGGCGGTATTATTGCTCTTGAGGGGGAATGGAAGTTTCAAACCGATCCTTCAGGAATTGGTCTTTCAGATAAATGGTTCAATCAAATACTGACTGAGAAGATTGTTCTGCCAGGATCTTGTGCCGAACGGGGATATGGAGAAAAATCAACCATTGCTTCTGTTGGTAAACTGACACCTGTCAGAAAATATGATGGTCCAGCCTGGTATCAGCGCAAATTTGAAGTACCCGCAACATGGAAAGGCAAGATGGCTGAATTATTTCTTGAACGTTGTCTCTGGGAGAGCAGTGTATGGATTGACGGAATCCCGGCAGGAACACAGAACAGTCTGTCAGTACCTCATATTTACAATCTTGGGGAATTAA
>JAOZQY010000277.1 GCA_029931975.1 Bacteroidales bacterium
CTGAATCCTGATGTTAAGGTGAGATAACCACCTGCTGAGCCACCTGTAACCGCAATTTTGTTTGTGTCAACCAGGAATAATTCAGGGGCTTCCTCCCGGATCCAAGCAAACACATCCTCAAGGTCTTCAATAATATCCGGAAGCTTTGTTTCCGGAGCCAGACGATAATCGATAGAAACTATTGCATAGCCCTCTTCCAGCAGCTTCAGACAGAGCTTATCCTTCTCCCAATCCCGATGGCCCATCATGAGGGCGCCACCATGAATCCTGACAACAACCGGTCTGATGACAGTATCGTCATGCCGGTGCACAACTACTTTTATTTCCAGATCACCAACCTTCTTGTAAGTGTAGGTTTTGACTGACACTTCCTTCTCATTGGCAAATAGCTGATGTCCAAATGGATATAAAACTACAGCGGTACCTGTAAGTTTGAGAAATCCTCGTCTTGAAACATTTTTCATATTTTTTCTCTTATTATAATCCATTATCAGTTGCATGCCACTTTGTTTCACGAAGGAAATCTGATGCTTCGGGTCTAATGGAATGGCTTACACGGATATGCTCCGGCCGCACCCTGGTATAACCTTCTGAAGTAATAGTGATTTCAGGAGGAGTAACTCCTTTTGAATCCGGATTATTGGGATCTTTGAAAGTATCGGGCATAAAACCGTAGCGCCCTGCAATAAAGTCACCAACACGGTACTGATTCATTTCTGCCGGAAGTGCATTTAAAAACAATTCTACCGAATCATCAATATCAAAAACCAGGGTTTTATCTGCATCACTTCCATTGACCCATTTTTCCAGGATTTCCATATTCTTTTCTGCCCAGGGATCTAATTCCGCCTCCCCTTTTAAGTTTTTATTATAATTGAACCCATACATTTTTGCAGGGTCTGCTTCGACCAATACTGTCAGTTGCATTTTCTTATAATCAATTTTGACTATTTCTCCTGTGAACCAGATAGGTAGAACGAGTTTTCCTGAAGGCCATTGCTTATATTCAAAATAGTGAATCTTTCTACCATTAAAATCAATTCCTTCCAGGGTTCTGTGTACCATCTCTGCCCGTATTTCATTTTTATAATGCCAGCCGCGATCGGAATCGTATTTACCTCCATTCATAAGCAGCGCCCTGATTTCATACTCAAGATCATTTAGCCAGTATTGCTCATCATGACAGTCAACTCCATATAGCTTCCCGAATGGATTCTGATAGGCAACCGTACCATCTTTATCGAGAATAATAAACTCTCCCCCGCCACCTGATGATGCAAAAGCATCGCGTATCGATGAAGCCTCATTATCCAATAAGCCTGGGACCGTTACATTTGGATATCTCATATAGCTCAATTTCAATATATTGGCACTGGAGTTATAATCTCCATAATATGAATCAACCTTCTTCCCATAGAAAGTCTCCTGCGACCACCAATCATCAAAAGAGGTATTGATGAAGAAAAACTCCACTCTGTCTTTGTAAGCCTGATAAACAGCCTCCATGGCAGGGAACCATCGCAGACAGAAAACATCTTTTGCATCCGACAGGAAAACAACAATCGGCTTCTTTCCCTGATAATCAGATAATCGAATATATGATTTGTCTTCAGGATCTGCCCAGTTATCCTCCGCTGCCCTGGGTTTCACAACTATGCGTCCGGCCTTGTTCCTATATGAAGAGAAACCCTGAATACTTTGCAGCATTCTTCCCATACCTATGGGTTTCAGACGCTCTGTCCAGCTCCATTCAGCTCCACCCAAATCCGAAAAACCAGAGTCATTTACAACTGAATCATACCGTTTGATATAAAAATCCGGAAATTCCTCTCCTGCCCGATAATGTGTTGTTCTCGACATTCCAAAATAGTGTGGCAAATGCTCGGCATGGCCATGCCGGTTACAGAGAAAGATATTATATTCTCTCAATGCATTTATATCTTTTTCAGTTAACGGGAATCCACTGTAAGCTTTTTTCAAGGTCATTCGACCGAGGTAAATTGATGTAAACGCATAGCGCTCGTATACATCCTGAGGATCGGGACAATAACCGAAAATCTCATACGTATTGGGCAATTGTCTGTTTTTATTTGCTTTACTAAGTGCATAGCCCCGCATGATCCATTCATAGGGTTTTTCTTCTTCTGTCAGTTCAACCCCTTTTATAATCTTATCTAAAATACCTTCTCCTTTTTCAATCAGAAATTTCTCGAACGCATCCCAGGCAGCTTGTTGTTCGGCATCGGGAGTCCACCTTCCATAATAATGCATCACTGCACCCCAGCGTAATTCCTCCATCTGGGGATCGCCTTTTTCTGTCTTTGCAGCAGCTCGAATTTCTTCCAGCCACTCTCCTGCACCTTTTGATTGAGCGTACGAACTGTTTGTTAATACAAATAGAAATACGATGCTACCTAACAATAGATGCAGTTTTGGTGTTTTCATATCATTCATCTCTGGTGTTTTACAGGTGCAATTTCAATATAAAGTATTGTTTCAGCATCATCACCATACGGTCCTTTTAACTG
>JAOZQY010000106.1 GCA_029931975.1 Bacteroidales bacterium
CAAAAAGGGAACCTTTTTGCATCATATCAGAATTGATAACAACTTTTTTGCGATAGTATGTAACTGCCCTTCCCAGTGGTGGCCCATAATGAGGGATTTGTACCTTTTGCCATACCCCTTTCCCGTCCAGCACATTGGAAAAATCGGTAACATCCTCCTCTTTTTCTATCCGCCAGTCAAATTCATCCAATTCGATTTTTTTTCTTGTCTCAGATATTTCAGGTGTATAATCCTCCATGAAAGGCAGGAACTTTTCCCGTAACCTGATCAACTCGACATTTAATTCTTCTTGAGTATCCATCAACTGAAAAGGCTCAAATACTGCATGTTTATCATTATTTACCGGGAGATAGATTTCAGGCAGAGCATCCGGTATTCTCTCCACCAACATATGTTCCCTGGTACCTCCCTGAAGATTGGTGATTTTGACAAACTCATTCGCATCTTGTGCAGAGGTTTCGAGTATTATCGGTTGACCCAAAATAATTGTCACGATAATTACAATCTTTAAATATTTTAAGTGTCTCATTTGGATGGTTCTTTGGATTGACTCTTCAGCAGAGCTGCCCTTAGCTACCGCCAATCATCGAATATTCATGAATACGTGTGAATAATTCATAGTGGTATTTCAAATGGATATCTGTCCTATCGCAATTAACAGGTAGGAAGTGTTCCATTGAGTGTAACACTCAATGGAACACTATCGACAAGATTACGCTATATCCTACTTCATTAGGGTTTCAATCCATTTATGGCACCCTCTCTCCTATATATCTTAATAACCCGGATTCTGGACCAGTGATGGATTAACGTCTAGTTCAGCCTGAGGTAATGGAAATAAATACTTATGATCCGAAAGCGTCTTGTTATGGTACTCCAGTAGAAACCATGCTGCCTGTTTTGTCCTGGTTAAATCGTACCAGAAATTTTGTTCAAACAGGTTCTCAACCCTCCGCTCCTTGTTTATATCAGTAATACATTCCTCAACAGATCCAGCTGCAGCCTTATCAGGCAGCCCTGCCCTGGTTCTGATCTTATTGATTTGAACATAGGCGTCCGGTATCCGGTTAGCATGAGCCAATGCTTCTGCATAATTGAGCAATGCCTCGGAATATTTTAACATAATTACATTTGTGCGATCATACACCGATCCTGACGTGTTCTGTCCATACCAGTACTTAGTAAGGGCTAATCCTGTTGCAGTTGCTTCTGCTGTCATGGTATATGTATTTCCCTGGATAAAAGTAAAAGACTCATCTGGAGCGATTATTTGATTACGCCGTAAATCTCCGGGTTCGAATGCATCTAATATTTCTGTTGAAGGGATGTATACCCCCCAACCTCCCCAAGGGATATATTCAGTACCAATACCGGCAGGAGCAGTACGTGTTTGTAAAAGGGAGCCCCTGTTACCTCCCCAACCGGGATACTCAAGATCAACATCGGCGCGAAACTGTGCCTCAAACAATGATTCAATATGGTTCTCAGAACCATATTTATAAACATCACTGTATTCCGGGAGTAAATCATACTTGGATAAAGCGATCAGCTCTTCTGTATTTGAGATAGCCTCTGTCCACTCTTCCTGATAAAGGTTGGTGAGGGCCATATACCCCAATGCAGAACCTTTAGTCGCACGGCCAACATTGGCATCATCGTCCCATTCTAAAGGTAAATCAGCAGCAGCGTCTTCTAAGTCGATTATTATATGCGCCAATACTTCTGATTTGGGGGTACGTGCCGGATACAATTCAGAAGAAGGCCCTTGCTCTTCAATTATAAGCGGGACATCGTCATATGCCCTGACCAGGTTTAAATAGTAAAAGCCACGTAAGAATTTTGCTTCTGCAATTTTTTGCTTTTTGAATGATTCATCAACTTCCATTACCGGAGCCCTGTCAATCACCCTGTTTGCACGCGAAATACCATCATAGCAAACATACCATATATAATTTATCCATCTGTTGGTTGGATAAAATTCCAAATTATTTACGTTTATAAAGTCAGTGTTCATAGTTGGTATCATGTCGCCAGCTGGCGCATTAGCCATAAGAATCCAACTATGGGAAACTCCCGCGTTTGCTGTTGCAAAAGGCATATAAACAGCATTTACGGCATATTCCAAATCACTCTCAGTTAACCAGAATGAGGCATCGGACAATTCTCCTAAAGGATATTTATCTAAATAATTCTCAGAGCAGGCACTTATTATAAGCAACCCAACTATTAACCAGATAATTTTATTTGTTTTCATTACATTTCTGTTTTTATTAAAACTGCAAATTAATACCCATGGTAAAAGTCCTGGGAACGGGGTATGTATCTATATCAATACCAGCGGATAAGGGATTGTAATTGCTGATTTCAGGATCGAATGAACTGTAATTTGTTATTGTAAACAAATTTTGCGCATTCATATATATTCGCACATTATCGACTTTTAAGCGATTAAGCAGAGATACCGGAAAAGTGTATCCAACCTGTAAACTGCGGCAACGCAAAAAACTCCCATCCTCTATATACCAGTCAGAACCCTCATAATCTTTCGTATAGGGATTATACGCAAGACGAACATTCGTATTGCTTGTACCCTCACCGGTCCAGCGGTTTAACAGTTCTTTTGAGCCATTCATATAGCCAGATCCGTTGAAATTGCGCAAAGTATGAGTTAATCCTTTACGGACATTGAGAATCTCGTTGCCGTATTGTCCCTGTATTAACATCGAAAAATCAAAGCCTTTATACGATGCACTCAAGTTTATGCCATAGAAAAATTCAGGGATTGAAGATCCGATATATGTCCTGTCATCTGCATTTATAACACCATCATTATTTAAGTCGACATACTTACGGTTACCGGGTTGAGCACCATTATCAAGTTCACTCTGAAGAATATCTGAAGTTGTTTGATAAATTCCATCAGAAATATATCCATAAAATTCACCAACGGAATGCCCCACTTCAGTACGTGTAGTAAAAGACTGGTTCCCAACACCACGACTACTCATGATGGGCTGTCCTTCCCCCAGTGAAAGGACCTCATTGTTAATCGTTGTAATATTGGCACCAATTCCATATTGCAATCCGCCTAGATTCCCAATATGGTTAATTGCAAATTCTATCCCGCTGTTCTTTATTGTACCGGCATTCTGATACACCATGTTTCCGGGAGCGCCCAAAGTTGAAGGTACCGGTATGGACACCAATAACCCATCTGTAATTTTGTTATAGTAATCGAAAACAATAGAAACCGAATTATTCCACAGGCCTACATCTACTCCTATATCAGTCATTACCTGGGTTTCCCATAATAAATCAGGATTTCCCAGGTTAGATAATATGACAGCAGGAGCTTTCGATTGCTCATCTGAACTGCCTAATGAGTACCCTACAGCATCTACACGGTATCTCGACATATATGAGAAATCTCCGACATTGTTTTGGTTGCCAGATGCTCCATAACTGGCTCTAACCTTAAGGTTATTCATAAAATCGACCGATTTCATAAACTCCTCGTTTGACACTCTCCAGGCTAATGAACCAGAAGGAAAATATCCCCAACGGTTATCCTGAGAAAACTTATATGATCCATCAGCTCTCATATTAAACTGAAAGAAGTATTTATCGTTAAAGATATAGTTAACCCTGCTAAAATAGGACAATAAAGCATGTTCGTACCCATTACCCTTACCTGTAGTTGTTATAGCTGCATCTATCACTTGTAATTCATTGTTTGGGGTATCCTGTCCATTCGTATACATCTGGTAATAACTGTCTTCGATTGCTTCAACACCAACAACAGCAGAAACACTGTGTTTGTCACCCAGAATTTTTTCAAAGGTTAGTGTATTGATGAAATCATAACCATAGTTTTCGCTCATTCTCCAATATAAGCTGGAAAATGAGTTATTCATCACATCTTCAGGGGTTGTGGTATAATGTGGAGTAAAGTTCCTGATTGTAGAATTTGATACGTTTAAACCAAGGTTCGATTTGAACTTTAGCCCATCAACAATTTCCAGCTCCCCATATAACGAATTCAATATCCGCTGTCCGTAGTTTTTATCATTACTAAGATTTGCCTCTGCTACAGGGTTAAATACTTGCCATGCAGTAAAAGTTCCAATTTCATCCCATGTATTGATATTATAACTGCCGTCTGGATTATAAACTGAACGCTGGGGTTGATACAAAACAGCATCGTTTAATATGCCGTAACTTATTCCCATTCCGCTTATATCGTTTCTTGAATTTCTGCTGAACTGAGTATTATTCCCGAAACGCAATCTATCGTTTACCACATACTCAGTATTTATCCTTATTGAATACCTTTCATAGTTTGAAGTAATAACTGTACCGTCCGTATTGTTATAGTTAATCAGCAAGGCAGCTTTTAGCTTTTCAGTTCCCCCTGAAATATTCAAGTTGTAGTTCTGTATGGGCCCGTTTTGAAATATCTCATCCTGCCAGTCGGTGTTTGGCAGCGAAGCCGGGTTTGCCCATTCAGGATTAGCAGGAGTCCCTGAGTTAGCGGATGCTTCATTAGCCAGGGTAGCAAACTCGGGTCCGCTAAGAACATCAAGTTGTTTCCAAACCTGCTGAAAACCGTAATAAGAATCAAACTCTATATTTGTTTTTCCTTCTTTACCTCGTTTGGTTGTAACAAGGATGACACCATTTGCAGCTCTGGAACCATATATAGAAGCCGCTGAAGCATCCTTTAATACATCAATTGTTTCAATATCTCCCGGATTTAAATTATAAACTCCACCTATTGCAATACCATCCACAACCCACAAAGGATCGTTGTTGCCTGTGCTACCAATTCCTCTGATACGTACCGTTGCCCCGGAACCAGGTGCACCATTTTGAACTACCTGCACACCAGCGACCTGCCCTACAAGAGCCTGTTCCACAGTAGTTGCCGGAATATTTTTAAAATGTTCCGACTTTACTGAAGCAACAGAGCCTGATAAGTCTTTCCTCATCATAGTTCCGTACCCAATGGCCACAACTTCATCAATTCCAATAGCATCCCGGGCCATTGTGATATTGATTTCGGTTTGGTTGCCGACCTGAATTTCCTGGGTAAGCATACCGATAAAAGAGAACACAAGTGTTGTATTGGGATCATCAACTGAAATGGTGTATTGACCATTTGCATCAGAAATTGTTCCCTGTGTTGTTCCTTTAATTATTATGTTAACTCCGGGGATTGGATTTCCGTCGCTATCTGTAATTGTTCCGGTAATGGTTTGTTGCTTGGCAATTGATGCCGGCATGATCAGGACCAGATTGTTTTCCATTAACTGAAAAGCCAGGTCCTGACCTTCAAGGAGTTGTTCAATGGCCTCAAACTCGGTAATGTTCTCTCCCTTAAAATCCACCCTGTCATCCAGGTCAGCAAGCTGGTCGTTGTAGAAGAACCTGTATTCACTTCGTGCTTCTAGTTCCTGTATGACCTGCCTGATGGTTTGATCTTTAACCTCAATGGACATCTTGGTTCCCTGAGGCAGAACCGAAGCATGAATGGTGAGTGCGAAAACAGCGGTTAGCAGTAGAAAGATTTTCATAGTCAGTAGAATCTTTAATGTTTTCCTCCATGGATGCAGGAAAACCAATAGTTTAGTTTTCTTCATTTCATTTAGTGTTAGTGTTTGACGAATGGTCAGCGGATTCCGCATGAAGACACCGACCTTTTTTAATTAAATCGTATTACTCCGGGACAATCAAGATCCCGCTTTTCCAGGTCTTACCCGGTCAGAGGAAATCCAGTTTTTTCATGATGTTTAGTTTAGGGTTTAATTTTCAATATTTGACATTAATAATATTTAATTCTTTTTTTGCAAGCAACTTCAAGTAGGACTGTGAGTACCCTGTTTTCAGGGTACTCTCAGTCCATACCATCCTCTAACCTAAAACTAACCAACTACCAACTATTGCTACTAAAACCACATAATTCTGTGCCATTTTATTTTTCTCAGCGTGTATCTTTCATTACTTGTTTGTACACCCTCAATAAAGTCCTGTTTTCTGTCAGCGTGATCCTGTGTCCGTTGATCTCATAATCAATCGGGGCCGTGGACCGGATGGCAAACAGTACCTGTTCCAGGGTCTCATCCTTCAGGGTGCCTGAAAAACGGAAAGCCCCCACATCTGCGTCACTCATTATAATCTCTACATTATACCTTCTTTCCAGCATGACTGAAAGCTCATCCATGGTTTTGTTACGGATCACCCACTCGCTGTCCTTCCAGGATGTTGTTATAAGCGGATCGATTCTTTTTTCTACATGTATCTCGCGAATGGGTATCTTATCCGGCAAGGCAGATTCAATTCTCCCCTTGGAAGCCGTTTTGGCAGGTTCCATGAGGATCGCCACTTCCTCCTTCACGATGGATATCTTCTCATTTGGTCTGAGATAAACAGCTCCTTCTTGCCTGTCTTCCCTGCCAATCCTCAGCAGTCCCTCTACAAGGGTTGCCTCTATTACTGACTCTTCCGGGTAGGCTTTAACATTAAAGGTGGTCCCCAGGGCAGCAATCTCTATATCTCCAACCCTCACAACAAACTCCGATCGCTTGTCCTTCCTGACTTCAAAAAACCCTTCTCCGCTCAGGACTACCTCCCTGGTTTTACTCCCCAGAAAATTTGCCGGGTATCTCAATGTGCTTCCTGCATTGAGAACACAACAAGTACTGTCGGGAAGATAAACCCTTGCAATAGATCCAAAGGGAGATTCAATGGTATTGTAGATAACTGATTCAGTTTGTATGGCTTTATACTCCCGGATATTGTCTACAACAATGTAAGTGGTAACCAGTAAGAGCAGGGAGGCGGCAATCCTGAACAGGATCCTGAAATCTGTTTTCCTCTCTTCACCGGCCAGCTCAATCCTTGTATGAAGCCTGGACCGAACCTGCTGCATGTTAAAATCCCTGTCAGAATTGTAATACTCAGCAGCCCTCAACGCAGCCTTAAGTCCGTCATAATACTGTCGATTCCGGTCATTGACACTGATCCAGTCCAACACCTCCTGATGCTCACTCTCCTCCAGTTCGCCTGTGATAAACAGTTGTACTTTTTCCTTCATCTCCTGATCCATGTAACCGGTATTCTATTATAGATTTTTATTGACTCTAACTATAATGACAACTCACATTTGTTTTTGTACAGGTTAGGTGTCATTATTTCGTACTTTTGTAGCGTGTTAGTGTGCGACGAATGGCCGGGAGATTCCGCAAAAAGATTCCGGTGGTTCCATGCTTACAAGGAGGCTGCTTCTTTTGAGGCAGCCTCTGATTGTATGCCAGGTCTGAATTATGCTAATTTGGAAAGAAGATAGTTGGAGACAGATCTATACCAGATCAGAGAGTATTACGGGATGGGGTTCTCTTTTAGGAATCGTCTGTATTGCTTACTTAAGGCGCTGTTTTCTGTAAGTATAATCCGGCGTCCATTGATCTCATAATCAATCGGGGCTGTGGACCGGATGGCAAACAGTACTTGTTCCAGGGTCTCATCCTTCAGGGTGCCTGAAAAACGAAAAGCCCCCACATCTGCGTTACTCATTATAATCTCTACATTATACCTTCTCTCCAGCATGACTGAAAGCTCATCCATGGTTTTGTTCCGGATCACCCACTCGTTGTCCTTCCAGGATGTTGCGATAAGCGGATCGATTCCTTTTTCTACATGTACCTCCCGAATGGGTATCTTATCAGGCAAGGCAGATTCAATTCTTCCCTTGGAAGCCGGTTTGGCAAGTTCCGTGAGGATCGCAGTTTCATCCTTCACGATGGATATCTTCTCATTTGGTCTGAGATAAACAGCTTCTTTCTGCCTGTCTTCCCTGCCAATCCTCAGCAGTCCCTCTACCAGGGTTGCCTCTATTACTGACTCTTCCGGGTAGGCTTTAACATTAAAGGTGGTCCCCAGGGCAGCAATCTCTATATCTCCAACCCTCACAACAAACTCCGATCGCTTGTCCTTCCTGACTTCAAAAAACCCTTCTCCGCTCAGGACTACCTCCCTGGTTTTACTCCCCAGAAAATTTGCCGGGTATCTCAATGTGCTTCCTGCATTGAGAACACAACAAGTACTGTCGGGAAGATAAACCCTTGCAATAGATCCAAAGGGAGATTCAATGGTATTGTAGATAACTGATTCAGTTTGTATGGCTTTATACTCCCGGATATTGTCTACAACAATGTAAGTGGTAACCAGTAAGAGCAGGGAGGCGGCAATCCTGAACAGGATCCTGAAATCTGTTTTCCTCTCTTCACCGGCCAGCTCAATCCTTGTATGAAGCCTGGACCGAACCTGCTGCATGTTAAAATCCCTGTCAGAATTGTAATACTCAGCAGCCCTCAACGCAGCCTTAAGTCCGTCATAATACTGTCGATTCCGGTCATTGACACTGATCCAGTCCAACACCTCCTGATGCTCACTCTCCTCCAGTTCGCCTGTGATAAACAGTTGTACCTTTTCCTTCATCCCGGGATTAGTGATATTTTTACTATTAGAGATATTCATTCAGCTTTTCCTTAAGTGTACTCAGGGCCGTTGACATATGATATTTGACAGTTGACAATGATATGTTAAGTGTCTTGGCAATCTCCCGGTATTTCATGCCCTTAAAACGGTTCATTGTAAATACTTTTCTGCACTGTTCGGGAAGGCTGTCTATGGCAGATTTGACCAGAGTTTCCAATTCATGGTATTCCAGGAGGGCCAGGGGGGAAGTACTGTAATCATCAGGCAGCACTTCCTTTTCCTTTTGCATCACAATTTTCAGGTCTTTGTATTGCTTTACAACTCCTTTGTGTTTCAAATAATTCAGTGAAACATTGTAAGCAGATTTTAGAAGGTATTTCTTAACGGATACTTTAATCCTGACTTCTTTTCTTTTACACCAAAACCGGTAAAAAACCTCGGTGACAACTTCCTCGGCAGCAGCTTCGTCTCTGACCAGCAAAAAAGCGTAATTGCACAACTCTTTGAAATGATCTTCAAAAAGCCTGTCAAATGCTTTCCTGTTTCCCTGCCTTATTCTTAGCAGGAGGTTTTTTTCACGGTCGTACATACTGGTCGGCCTTGTTGCCTGCTCTTTGTTGTGATGCGCCTAAATTACATCTTTTTTTATTTATTCCGTTTCTTAGCGAAAATCAAATGATGAAAGCCCCTTAAAGAGCTGGACATTTGGATAAAATAGTGGATTAAATGGAAAACTTTGATGAGGAATAGATTATTGCATTTCTTAATTTTGTTGAGAATATCCAGATGAAAAGACATGAATAGGATCATTCAGTTCAATAGGAGTTTCTTTGGAAGTATTACACTGGCTGTCGTATAGTGCCTTATACTTCTTTTCAACTCTTGCAAGAATAAGCCCAAACCTTCTATACAGCCAAATATCGTTTTCATCTTTTCCGATGATCATGCTACCCAGGCTATTGAGGCAACCAACCGAAAAAACCTTCGGTAAAGATGATCTGACTTTGAGAAGAGACAGATACGC
>JAOZQY010000278.1 GCA_029931975.1 Bacteroidales bacterium
TGCTGAATTGTCTTGCAGGTTTGACCACCATTAATGATCTGCATGCCTTCAAGTTTTAACTGGTAGTTTTCGCCCTGCAAGGCATTATGACGAAATTTACGGCATATCATGGTGATACCGTTGTTAAAAAAATAAAAATTTTCTCTCTTTGCAGGATCAACAAGTGTTTGGTGGATTGCCGCATTGACTCTGTTAGAGTGGAGGCCAAGATAACGCCGGATATTTCTCTCCAACAGCAAATCATTATGGCGGTTAAAAAGGTCGGCAATTTCAGTCACCGATACTTTACCAACCAGAACCCGACGAAAATTGAAATCTTCAATTACTGCCTTTCCCTCAAGGCGGATCGAATCATTCACAGCTTTTTTACGCTGGAGAACTGAGACTATACTGTCATGGTTGTAGTGAATCCAGGTAACTTGATCATCAGTAAACCCTGACTGATCAATCCAGTGCTGGGCTGAATTCTTCCATTTTGCGCCATTGTTACAAAGTACCACGCGAACATTGGGGATATAGCCATCACGCACCAGGGAGCGTATCTCTTCCACCTTTGGCGCAATTTTTTTATTCAATTCCACCTGTTTTGCCGGATCAAACAGTGTGGCCACAGTATTCACCGCCTTCTGAACGCCAGTCTCAGGGAAATTGGCAGCTCCACTTAAATCCTTGACCTTGTATTTCCCCTGAAACAGGGTAACAACAAATTCACCATCATCCACCTCACCTATATGCAGCCCATCAACCCCCGCATCATTTCCGCCTTCAGTGAGTAATTCTGCTGCTTCTTCCAGAGTAAATTCCAAAGCGGTGGACATGCAGAGCAAAACAAAAGCTGCTGATTTTTTCTTATTTGTATCATTCCCGACCGGTAGCCAATCCGTATGATCTTCGATAATTCCGACAATTCTCTGATCAACAATGCTTGCATTTATATTCATTGGAATTTTCTCCTATTTTATCCCAATTCGTTCCTGAAAAGTCTTTTCGCAGGTATCTCCCGATACCGCATAATCATATTCATGCAAGACGTTGCGTAGATCTCTCAATTGCCTGGCTACGTTCTTGAGGTAATCAATGGTTTTGGGTTCCAGTTGAAAGCCGTAATATTCTTCATCATCCTTCTTTACCGGTTGATCCCAGGGAATATCGTTATATTTGATATCCTGTTCCAATTGTTCAGCCAGATCATCCAATCTGGAATCATTATAACCAAAATGTCCGCCGCTCATTGTTCCTCCCCTGATACCTGTCCACTTGCTTGTGTACAAGTTGGCCCTGCAACAGTATCGACTTGTACACTGCACAAGTGTACAGGTCTGATATCTTACATCCCAAGCCTCTTCATTCCCAACTGTCCATTTAACCCGTCATTCCAGCGAGATTTCGCAGACCATCCCGAAAAACCTGAAAACTCTTTGGTGCGTTGTTATCCACATCCATATGAGGTGTTATCATTTTCGCCCATTCGTATTTTGCCTGCCCGGTATATGGCCAGCCAAGCTGTTTTAATTTATGAGCACCTCCACGATATACAACGTCGGCAAGTTTTTCCCATGTTCCACAGATACTGTCCTGCCTGTAGGATGCCAAGGCCTGACTCTTTGCAGCAGGATATGCCTTTTTGATGGCATCTTTATCGCCAAATAACCATGCCTCGCCCTCTTCAATGGCAATCCTGAACAGTGTTGTTGGTTTTGGGTTGCAACTGTTTAAAATATCAAGGAGTTCCTGTTTGAATAAACCACAATTTTTTCTGTCCAGATCAACCACAACAATAACTGCAGCGGTGACATGCTGGAGACTTTTTCCATATCCCCGCAACAATGTCGGTAGTCGATCAAGCAAGATCCTCTTTTGAGGAGAGATCACGCCCTGTCTTTTTTTGGGCAAACGACCTATGCCTTTGTAGGCATGTATTTTAAAGCTATGTTCCTGCCCATTAGGTCCGATAATTTTTTCCAACAAGACTTGTAAGGCAATTTTCCCTGACTGATCTTCGACAAGAATTTCAAAATGCATCCCTTCACCCCTCGTCCAGATAATCACTGTACCAGAGGCTGCCAAGAGGCAAACCTTCCTCAACCATAGCTACGACAATGGGATCATCACTTGCTCTACGGATTGTCGAGAATCCATCTTCCCCTTTTTCAAGTATCCAGGTTTCGTTTGGAGCCAGGGCATCAACAAAGTATGGCTGATGGGTAGTAATGAAGAGTTGAGGCGCATTCTTCCGTCCCGTTGCATGGGTTCTGAATTGTTGTGCAAGAGTTTCAAGCAATTTATGATACAGGCCGTTTTCCGGCTCCTCAATGCAGATAAATGGTGGCGGAGAGGGGTCATCTAAAAGGAGAAGATAGGCAAACAGTTTAAGTGTGCCATCAGACATCTGTTGAGCAAAAAAAGGATCTTGAAAACCTTTATCATTGAATCGAAGAAGGAGTCTGCCGTCATCTGTTTTTTTAGTATCAATGTGATCAATACCGGGAATCTTCTCTGCTATCTGATTAAGAAT
>JAOZQY010000279.1 GCA_029931975.1 Bacteroidales bacterium
TCTCGTGATAGGTGATCATCATGCATCCGACTTTTGCCTCTTTTACAACAACCTCAAATGGATAAAGAAATTGCTCCCTGATCGTCCGTTCAGAAAAGTCGGCTGGGGAATTCCATAATCCTCCAATAGTCTGACTATGTACTGCATAATGTTTGGCGGTAGCAATGACATGGTTTTCATCATAAGGATAGGATTCACCCTGCAAGCCTTTCACAGAAGCTACTCCCATGCGTGAAACAAGGTAGGGATCCTCACCATAGGTCTCCCCTGTCCGGCCCCACCGGGCATCGCGGGCCAGGCCAAGAACCGGCGTAAATGCCACTGAAATACCACGAGCCCTCATCTCCTTCGCTGCCACCGAATAAACCTTTTCCACAAGTTCAGGATCCCAGGTACTGGCCAAACCAATTGCAGAAGGAAATACCGTTCCATCTTCAGCCATGTATCCATGCAAAGCTTCGCCGTAATACATTGTTGGAATACCATGGCGATTGTTTTCAATAACATACTTCTGTGTTGCATTTAATATTTCGGTATGCACAAAGGGAGGCTGATCAAGTAAACGGCCAAAGCGCATAATTCCAACTCCATCTTTCACAAAGTCCTTCAATACTTCATCGGTAAACTGACCCAGAGAATCATATACATTTTCCTGCCTGTTATAGGAGGTGGTCTGGGCAACTTTCTCCTCCAGTGTCATTCTTGAAAGCAGGTCGGCTACCCGCTCATTAACTGGTAATTCTGCATCTCTGAATGCAGGTAACATCTGTTGCTTCTTTGTACATGAAGTCAGGATTAATAATACTGTTACCAGAAGGAGGGATACATTTTTCATTTTGCTCTATTTAAGTTTTTTTTATTCCTCAACTATCACATACAAATGAGTCATTGCTTTATAACCATTTTCACCAGTTCGCTCAGTTTTAACTATATAGTGTCCCGGCTTTGCAAAACGATGAATAATCTCAGCATAACCGTCTTCTGCATGCGCGATGTGCTGATCATCTCCAATATTGGCCGGTCTTGATCGGGTCTCCTCAGTTGGACTACCATCGCCAAAATCCCAGGTTTCATTTCCCGGCGAGTCTCTGAATGTGCGTGCTTTAAATGTCACCGGATCACCCGCCCGAATATCAAATGTTGGATAGTATGCAGTGTGAAGTGTGGGCGGCAATTTTTCGGGATGATCAGGATCTGTAACATTCACTATGGAAAAGTCGTAATCAATGTCTCCTGATGTATTTATGATTTTCAAAATTTCGCTGTAGGTTCCGGGAGTAGAATAAGTGCGCTCCTGCTTTTTACCAGTTCCGGTAGTTCCATCAGAAAAATCCCATTGGTATCTGAGGGGGCCGTCTTTAAGATTAATGGATTTACTACCATCAAGGGTGACTTTCTCTCCTATATTGACCAGGTGATGTGGACGTGCACATGCCATTAAGGACGGATTGTGCTCATCACGGTAGGCCTGCCACAAATAGACATATCCCTCTTCAATTCCCCATTCTCCCGATGGCTGCCTGGCTGTGATATCAAAATGAAGATGAGTCCAGCCACCACTGCCTCCTTCTTTACCTATTTCACCTATTTTTTGTCCCGCCTTCACTTGCTGTCCCAGGCGAACAGGTGTTTCAATACTCTTTAAATGAGAATACCGGTAATACCAGCCTCTTTCATCAAGCAGATAAATCACATCATAACGAGGATTCACAGGAGTGTCCTGTTCATGCCCTTCTAAAACCAAACCTGTAACAGATACTACAATGGCATTGCTTACTGCAAGAACATCCACCATTCCTTCAGCACCTCCGAAATCAAGACCATAATGATAGTAGATATCTCTATTGGCCGGAATCTCTCCACCATCCACATAAACCGGTTCATTGCTCATCTGGGTAGATGAGGCAAACCACCGTTGCTCAACCGGGTAAACAAATGTGCCAGGTGTAATAAATGGTGAATGAACAGGCCATAATCTCAAACGAACATCCTTCTTCAGTCCCCAGGCATTTGCCCGTGTAGAATTAAAGTTGTATCCAATGGTAACCGGACAGTCAATTTTTATATCACCGACTTCAACGGGTAGATTATAGTTTCCTGAATTCAGTATTACCAGTTGATCATTTACTTTCAGCGCTATTTCCACACTGCGGATTGCATTGCGAATATTATCCCGGTTTTCCTTAACACTGATCACTGTTAATGTCACCGAAAAATTACCAAGCTTCATTGTTTGTGTTTCGCCAATGTTGATATCAATCACTGTCCGTAAGGACTCTCTCTTCGATGGCTCTCCATATCCGAAAAGAAGAACACTCATTGTCAGAGACAAGAAACAGCATAGACATTTTTTCATACTACCGAACATTTAAAACTACTGTTTGATAATCAAGCGAATTTGTTCCCACCATGATCTCAAACTCACCCGGTTCTACCACGCGCTCCATATCGATATTATAGAATTGTAATTTCTCGGGGGTAATGCTCAATGTAACCGTTTTAGT
>JAOZQY010000280.1 GCA_029931975.1 Bacteroidales bacterium
AAGAGTATAAATATACAATGAAATTACAGACAATAAATAAAAATTGTTCCGGCTGCGGGATCTGCAAATTGATCTGTAGCCTGTCTAATTTTAAAAAAGCCGCTCCTTCCAGAGCATTGTTGAACATTGAAGGCAGATTTCCAGAACCGGGAGACTATCTTATTCATGTGTGCGACCAGTGCGGTGTATGCGCTGAAGTCTGTCCGGTTGAGGCTATATCTGAAAAAAACGGAGTATACATTATTGACCCTGACGAATGTATAGGGTGTTATATTTGCGTTGACGAATGCCCTCATCAGGTCATGATCAGACTCAAAGAAAAGAACATTGCAGCAAAATGCATCAGTTGCGGGGAATGTGTTGAAATCTGCCCAAGGGATGCCCTGTCATTTGCAGAAAATCTTCAAGATACAGGAGGGGTAAAATGATGTATGGGTATGCAGGGTCAATACTGAGAATTAATTTAACTACCTCCACCATAACAAGGGAGCCATTACCAGAAAAATTATGTGACGACTTTATCGGTGGTCGGGGATTTGTGGCGAAAACTCTGTATGATGAATTGCCGCCAGGCATTGATCCTCTGTCTGAAGAAAATTTATTTATTATTGCAACGGGTCCGTTAATGGGTCATTTTTTACCGGCCAGCGGGAAAACCCATTTTGGCTCCAAATCTCCAGCCACTGGTGGGTATGCAGACAGCAATATGGGAGGACATTTTGGTCCGGAGTTAAAATATGCCGGATATGATATGCTGATATTAACCGGTAAAACACCAGAGCCCAGCTATCTTTTCATAGAGGATGACAAAATTGAGATCAGACCGGCTTTAGAATATTGGGGCCAGGGTTCATTAAGTGTTGAAGAAATTTTAAAAACTGATCTTGGGGAAAGGTTTCAGATTCTGACCATTGGGCCTGCCGGTGAAAACCTTGTCAAATTTGCCTGTATTTCACATGATTTTGGCCGTCAGGCCGGTCGAACCGGAATTGGTGCTGTTCTAGGATCTAAAAACATTAAAGCCATTGCTGTCAGAGGGACTGGCGATCTTCCAGTTTATGATGTTGATGCTGCCCTTGCCAAAGGCAAAGAAGCTTTTAAAAAGGTATTTGAAAAACCGGGATTCAAAGGGTGGACACCTGAAGGAACAGCCGGGATAACAGATTGGGTCAACGAGGTGGGGGCATTCCCTGCAAAAAATTTTCAAACGTCACACATTAACCATAGCCGGAAAATTAATGGGGAAAAAATTCTGGAAAAAATCAAAATAACTGACAAGGGGTGCTATTGCTGTCCTACCCCTTGTGGAAAATATGGTCATACCAAAACCCGGCTTGGCTCGGCTTACTTTGAAGGCCCCGAGTTTGAGACCATTTCCCTTTTTGGAGGCAGCTGTCTTTTAGAAAGTATTGAAGAGGTCTCCTATGCCAATTATCTTTGTGATGAATTGGGCATTGACACCATTTCCGGGGCTTCAGTGGCAGCCTTTACCATGGAATGCTACGAAAAAAACCTGATCACAGAAAAAGAGATCGGCATGGACGTAAAATTTGGTGATCTTGCCTCCATTGTCCACCTGTTGGAAATAATGAGCCTTCGGAAAGGTTTTGGAGACCTTCATTGTCAAGGTGTCAAAACAGCTTCTGAAAAAATTGGTCAAGGTTCTCAAAAATTTGCTATTCATGTCAAAGGCCTGGAATGGACCGGGTATGAATGCCGCAATGCGCCTTCCATGATGCTGGCATATATGACAGCAGACATAGGAGCTCACCATAACCGGGCCTGGGTACTGGGACATGATGTGGTCGGTGCCGCAACCAATGTGCATGATCTGATAACTGCCGGCGGCAGTGGCGAAAAAAGATCCAGAGCCGTGGTGGATGCAAAAGAATCGGCAAAGCATGTGATCAGTTCTCAACATCTTCGCCCCGCATTTGACTTGATCGGTTGCTGCAGGCTCCAAATGATGGAACTTGGGTTTGAAACCGAATATTATGCACAACTTTATACCTTGATTACCGGCAAAAAAATAACCTGGGATGACCTGATTGATGTATCTGAAAAAGTATGGCATCTGACCCGGATGATTTCAGTAAGAGAAATTGATAATTTTGGGCGTAAGTTTGATTACCCGCCGGCAAGATTCTATGAAGAGCCCGTACTTTCAGGTCCCAATAAGGGGTATTTTATTTCTCTGGAAGACATTGAGATACTTTTAGATGAATACTACAAGGCCAGGGGATGGGATAAAAACGGTATTCCCACAGATGAGACGCTGGAACGGGTGGGTCTTGGCTGGTTAAACACTGGCGATTAAAATACATAAATTAAATAAAGGACGTTCCATAGTTAATTTTAAGGAATTAATTAAGATGCGTATCGGATTTATTGGAACTGGTGTAATAACATCTGCAATTGTAACTGGTTTGTGTACTTCTAATTTTCCGGTTGAAGCTATCTGGATTTCGCCCAGGAACAGGGAAAAATCAAAAAATCTTGA
>JAOZQY010000281.1 GCA_029931975.1 Bacteroidales bacterium
GCCCGATTTCAAATGAGACACTCTCTTTGAACCATAATGGGTCCTGAACATGGTAGCGGTACATAACAACTGAGAGATTGTTAGTAGTATCTATTTGCACCAATGGCCTTCCGGTGAATCCGGAAGCGTAGGGTCTGCGCTCCTTTTCCATGCCCCACCATGCGGAACATACAAAATCATCAAGGGTAGCAATACGGAGAGATGGCTTATTACCTTCATCTTTCTGATCCAGGTAGATAGACACCGGCCGTGTATACCAGGGCCACTCATCCTGTACTTTCTGTTGTTTCACTGCGATATGGGTTCCCAGGTAACGGCCTTTTCCCCGGACCTGAGGCAGAACGGCAAGACCAGCGTCAACAGGCACATCATTGACGCGATGCCAGTAGGTATGCAAATACAAACTACTATTGTTCAGCTTTTTAAATTCCACATCTGTTCCAAACCAGAAAAGAATCTCTTTTTCCGTATCGTTTATAATTTCAATTCTGGCATTTTTACGAAAAGGCATTGGAATAAGCGTATTAAAAAGGCAAAACTCATTAGATGAATTGAAAAAGTGGTTATCTATCGCCTGCAGCTTCATGGGCTGACAAAAAAAGTCGGCAAGCGGTGCCGATACAGCAGGTGTTTCACTTCCATCCCAGTAAATGTTCAGCACAAGAGCCCGCCCCAGGTAATTATTTTCCTCTTCAGTTGTGGGCAAATATGAACACCAGAATCTGTTAATGACCCCTTCACCTTCAATATTGCATAAGTTCAAACCAGCCCCGGGCAGTAGCTTATTAAATTCCCAAATAACTTCTGATCTGCTGTCTTCCTGCATTTCATAAAGCGCTGATGTCTGACTTCCCTGGTCACAGGATGCAGAAATTAGCAAGAATGAAAATGCAATAATGAATATGTTTCTACGCTCTATTTTCATTGCTCTCCTTTATTTGCTTTGATATCATTATCTGACTGTCAAATTTACGCTCTGATAATCAACCGAGCTTGTACCTACCATGATTTCAAACTCGCCCGGTTCGACCACACGTACCATATTGATATCATAGAATTGTAGTTTTTCCGGTGTAATGTGCAATGTGACTGTTTTTGTCTCACCAGGTTCAAGGGTGATCCGCTCAAATCCTTTCAGCTCTTGAACAGGTCTTGTTACTGAGCTCAATAAATCCCGGATATACATCTGCACGACCTCATCACCGGTAACATCACCCGTATTGCTTACTTCTACAGTTACTTCTGTCTCCTGATCAGCTGTAATGCTCTCCTCTGACAATTTAAGGTTTTTATATTCAAATGTGGTATAGCTCAGTCCGTGCCCAAAGGGGAACAGTGGAGTGTTTTCTAAAAAGAGATAGTTCTTAATCCTGGTGTTTTTCTTGTTATAGAACACTGGTAACTGTCCCACTGAACGTGGAAAAGTGATGGGCAGTTTGCCTCCCGGGCTCACCTTACCAAATAATACATCGGCCACTGCGGTCCCTGTCTCCTGACCCAGATACCAGCCTTCAAGGATTGCAGGTACATTTTCAGCGATATGGTTTATGGTCAATGGTCGCTCATTCAACAGCAGAACTACAACAGGCTTACCAGTCTTCAAAACTGCCTTTACCAGTTCATCCTGCATTCCGATCAGATCGAGATCGGCCCGGTCTCCTCTGTGATTATCCGGCCCCCACGACTCACGATGAGTTGATTCATTCCCTCCAAGCACCAACAGAGTTGCATCACATTTTCTCACTACTCCGACAGCCTCTTTTATTAATTCAGCATCGCTCTCAGGGCTGTTTAACTGTGGGTTTTCTTCTATCCAGAAACTTCCCGGCTTTGCAGTTATCTTACAACCTTCTGCATAATGTACATTAAACTTTCCCTTTGCAAAATCCTGAATGCCTTCAAGCACATGGATACCCTCTCTTGGTTCATGTGAATAAGATCCAAAGTGGAGCTCTCCTGCATTTGGGCCTATAACTGCAAGATTCTTAATCTTTTTTTCATCCAGGGGTAAAATGTTATGCTCATTCTTAAGGAGAATCATCGATTTTTGCGCTGCCTCAAGAGCAATTGCTCTGTGAGCCGGTGTATTGGTAACATCAGCGACCCGATCGGGATCAACATAGGGATTTTCAAAAAGTCCGAGACGGAACTTGGCTGTCAGAATCCGTTTCACTGCCGTATCCAATACCCACAAAGGAATAGTACCGTCCCTGAATTGCTTCGTAAGTCTGCTATAACATTGATTGGAACCTCCATTCTCCATATCAACTCCTGCAGTGATGGCAAGACGACCCGCCTCTGCCTCATCTGCTGCAATGTTATGTCCGTTGATCAGCATGCTTACAGATCCCAGATCTGAACAGGCAAAACCATCGAAGCCCCACTCACCCCGTAGTATTTCCGTTACCATCTTATGATCGGAAGTGACCGGAATACCATTATTCTCGTGATAGGTGATCATCATGCATCCGACTTTTGCCTCTTTTACAACAACCTC
>JAOZQY010000107.1 GCA_029931975.1 Bacteroidales bacterium
CTGAACCACTTCAGGTGATCCTCCAGCAGGAAGGACATGCCGCGAAGGATGGTCTTCTTATAGGATTGGAGCGATAGCAATTTGCCTGCAGCATCACGCTTTCGCTCTGCATCGACCATGTGATTCTTCCAGTCATAGGATCCTTCAAAGGAATGTTCTGCTATTGCGTTTGCCTTTTTACTTTTTTCTGCGACGCCGGTGCACATGGTAGTGCTCAGCATGATTACAGCAATTGACACTTTTAAGGAGTTTTTCATCGTAGAGATAACTTAGTTTTTCACTGATCTGTACTCCCCTGCAAACCATATTTCTCCGGGTCACTTGCCTCGATAAGCAATTCATCTGTTCTGTGATCAAGCTCTTCAACAAGACCTGCGTATTCCGGATCGTCCACAAGGTTATTCAACTGAAGGGGATCCTTCTCATTATCGAAGAGCATCCATGGTTCCAGTGTGGTCGACTTCCTTGCATAGGTATAGCCTTTGGTCCTTACACCCCGCCAGGGGCCATTGCCGTTGGTCAGCCAGTTCGTTCCCAGCCAGGACAGTTTCATGATCAGAATGGCATCCTGCAGGTCGCTTTGCCTGCCTTCGACGATCCCGCTCAAATCTTTCCCGTCTACCTCAGGGCAATCAATTTCTGCCAGCGATAGGATGGTAGGCATCATATCAATGGGTGACAACAGGGCATCCGACATCGAACCTGAAGCTGCTTTTTCCGGATACCGGATTATAAAGGGAATAGACAGGGATTCCTCATAGGGTAACTCTTTCCCCTGCTGGCGATGTGATCCCAGGTTGTCCCCGTGGTCGGAGGTGAAAACTACGATGGTGTTATCGAGAATGCCTTTATCTTCCAGAGTTTGAAGAATGAGTCCCATATACTGGTCAAGCGCTTCAATGGCTGCGAAATACCCGCAATACCATTGCCTTATGGAAGAGTTGGCCTTATCCAACCATGCACGTGCCATTTCCAGATATAGGCAGTCCTGTGCCCGGCATTTTTGCATACCTCCGCAAAGTAGGGGCTTGGATTCTTCAGTATATGATCATTGGTCAGCATCCCGTTCTTTACCGGGTAGTTACCGGTCATCAGCATGGCCCTGAAGGGTGAACATACCGGATAGGTGCTGATGGCATTTGTAAACTGGATACTTTCCTCGGCCGTATGATTATCCTGTAATTTACTAGGATTTTGAAAGTGACATCTGTGAAGCTTTGTTTCCTGTATTGAATGAAATAAGCAAAAATATGCGTATTGTACTGGTTTACTCGCTTGATCCCTTATCGAACCGTGAAATTGTCACAGGATTCGAGAATTTCTGCAGGATGCACAGCCTGCCGCATGAAGTCCATATCGACATGAAGAATATTATGCTTCAGAAGAAAGATTTGTTCATTATAATTGATGATGATGATCTGGCTGAATTTTTAAAGCAATGTAGAGATATGGACTTAAGGATCGGGGTTGATACGGGTATCATTTCCTACAACGAGACTGTCCTGAAGGAGGTCCTTGCAGAAGGCATAACAATCATCAGCACAGACTTTAAATTCATGGGCGAAAGATTGGCCGGGATGATATTAAGCGGAGAAAGAGTGAAGGTCAAGAATCCTTTCAGGATGATCTGGAGAAAATCGTTCTGAGAAGATCATTTTCCTGCTCGTTTTCAGTACTGTTATTCAAAATTTTTCGGATTTTTTAGCGGGTGATTTCATAATGGCCTGTGAAGTTGGTGAAATATTGCCTGATAATATATATATTGAACAGTATGAGTTACATTTTTAATAGAATTGCCTGCATACTTATCCAGGGAATGGCCATATTACTTCCTGCAGGCGGACAAGCTCCCGGACAGGGAGACCGCAACATTATTATTATCTTTTTTGCGGATGACCCGGGCTATGGAGAACTTAGCTGCCAGGGTAACCTCCAGATCCTCACGCCTCACTTAGACGCAATATCCACCAATGGCGTAAGGTTCGCCGATGGGTATGTGACTGCCCCAAACTGCAGTTCATTCCGCGCAGGTCCCAACGCGCTTTGGTTATGAATTTAGTCCCATTGGGGAAAGAAACGAACATCCGGGGATAAACCCCGCAAACTCGAAGAATTGCTTGAGGAATGGAAAGAGCTTAACAGCCAAATAGTAGAAGCTATTTTTTTTTGCTTTAAAAAAGATATTAATCCTAATAGTAATACGATATGAAATCAATGGTTTTAACGGGGATCAGGGAAATGGAAATGAGAGAAGTTCCCTCTCCCGCAGTGGTAAACGATAGCGATGTATTGATTAAACTCAAGGTGGTGGCTGTTTGTGGTTCCGACGTCCATTATTTTGTTTCCGGAAAGATCGGGAGCCAGGTGGTGCAGTATCCTTTTCCGGTTGGTCATGAATGTGCGGGCGTAGTTGAGGAAGTAGGTAAAGGGGTAAGGCGGGTTAGGCCGGGCGACCGGATTGCCGTTGAGCCGGCCATGTCCTGTGGCGTATGTGACCAGTGTAAGAGTGGACGGCCGCATACCTGCAGAAAGCTGAGGTTCTTGGGCTGCCCGGGTCAGGCCGACGGAAGCCTGTCGGACTACATCGTGATGCCCGAGCACTCCTGCTTCCCCATAGCCGATCATATGAGTTTCGACCAGGCAGCCATCTCAGAGCCGCTGGCCATCGGGGTATATGCCGTAAGACGGTCCATCCCCATGGACGGGGCACGTGCGGGCATCCTTGGTTTTGGTCCCATTGGGATGAGTGTACAGCTGCCCGCCCTTGCAAAAGGAGCTGATAAGGTTTATGTTACTGACAAGATTGATGAGCGCCTGCAGATTGCCCGGGATGCCGGAGCCAGCTATGTAGGGAATGTGGATAAGACCGATGTGGTGAAAGAAATACTGGAACTTGAGCCCGGCGGACTGGATGTGGTTTTTGAATGCTGCGGGAAGCAGGAGGCGGTTGATCAGGCATTTGAGTTGCTGAAGCCCGGGGGAGTGCTTATGCTGATCGGGATTCCTGAATTCGACCGCTGGAGTCTTCCGGTGGACAAAGGGCGGCATAAGGAAGTCACCATCATAAATGTACGTAGGCAGAACGGAGCAGTAGAGGAAACCCTTGAGATGCTGGAGAATGGAACTGTGGATGTAAGCAAGATGCCCACCCACCGCTTTTCTTTTACTGATTCAAAGAAGGCATTCGACCTGGTGGCATCCTATGGTGATGGGGTCATGAAGGCCATGATCGATTTTTAAGCGGAGGATCATGCATATGGATAGCAAAGAGATCGACTGGCTTGAACAGGAACTGAGTTCTTTCGATGCCGATGATCGTAAAGAAGCTCTTAATTCACTGAATCATTCATCCGGTCTGAAGGTACAGGAGCGGCAAAATGTGAATCTGCATTTTCATTCCTTCAATTCCTACAATGTCGAAAATTGGTCTCCCTCACGCATCGCATGGGAATCGAAAAAGAGGGCGCTCTATGACTCGGGGATCATTGATTTTGACGTGCAAACGGTCATTGGTTGCGGTAAATGTCCCATGTGTTCGATCCGGCGTTGGGAGCTTTGAAAGTAATCATTAAACCATAAATCAATAAGATTAATTATCAGCAAATGAGTTTAATAAAAAAAATTTAAGTCGGAGGTAAGCACCTTTATGAAGGTATGTCACCAATTATCGGCCAAGATGTATGTTACCGGATATGGTGGCAATCTTGCCTGGAGACTGGAAGACGAGGTCATCCTGATCACGCCCACCATGCTCAACAAGGGTGAAATTCAGGCAGAAGACCTGGTATTCATCAACCCGGAAGGCGAAACCATTGAAGGAAAGAGAAGACCCACAGGTGAGAAATACATGTACCTGAAGTTTTTCAGTGAAAGGCCTGATATAAAGTCGGTGATCCACTGTCATTCTCCCAATGTATGCGCCTTTGCTATCATGGAGGGCGATTACCTGATGAAACCTTATTTCCCGGAAACCACCCATGAAGTGGGACCGGTTCCGGTAGTTCCCTATGCCGAACCCATCAGCCAGAAGCTGGCCGATAACTTTTCAGATTACCTTCCTGATGGAGAACTATGGTCTGGTTTCCATGAGTCCCCTGGGGATCGAATGGACGCACATGAACGTGGAATTGCTGGAATCGACGGTATACTCACTGATCCAGGCTCTGGCAACGGGTCAAAAGATCAAGACCCTGTCGAAAGAAGAGGTGCGGAACCTGGATAATGTGGTACAGAAAAGGGATTGCCCCATGTTTGGTGCCCCAGGCGTTCATAATTCCCTGGCAGATTTATATCTTTGAAATGAAAACAGATATCATGGGAAGAATTCAGATTGTTGCGGTACTGATTGTATTTATAGGATTGGTGAGTTGTGGCAATGAACAAAAAAAACCAAATGTGATCTATGTATTTGCAGACCAGTGGAGGGCACAGGCAACCGGATATGCCGGAGATGTGAATGCCAGAACACCCAACCTGGACCAGTTGGCGCAGGAGGGTATCCGGTTTAATAATGCAGTATCCACTTGTCCCTCCTGTACTCCATACAGGGCTAGCCTGTTAACAGGCAACTATTCAACCACACATGGCCTGTTGCTAAATGATATTTTACTTGATCCGGATAGCGAGTCCATGGCCAAAATCTATAAAAAGGCTGGCTACAATACGGCCTACTGGGGCAAGTGGCACCTGGGAGGTCCATACAGGCTGGCCTATATCTCGGAGCAGAACAGACAAGGGTTTGATTACTGGAAGGTGATGGAGTGTACTCATGAATATATGGATTCATGGTATTACGAAGGAAATGACCGGAACCGGAAACGTTGGAACGGGTATGATGCGCATGCACAGGCAAAAGATTTGTGTAAATACATATCAGATCATGCCAATGACGACAAACCCTTCCTGGCAGTCCTGTCATGGGGTCCTCCCCATGACCCGTATGAACAGGTTCCTTCAAAGTACCTGGATATTTACTCGGACTTGAAAAAAATTGTATTAAGAGAGAATGTGCCTGAAGATTACAGAGAGGAGGCACTGAAGATGTTGAAGGGCTACTATGCCCACATCGCCGCACTGGATGAGTCAATAGGATGGATCACAGAACAGATAAAAAAATCTGGCATAGAAGAGAATACGATTTTAATATTTACTTCCGACCATGGTGATATGGTGGGAAGTAAGGGGATGAAGTACAAATCGAATCCCTGGGATGAAGCCATTATGGTGCCTTTCCTGTTGAAATATCCCGGTGCAATCAAAGAAAACCGGGCAGTTGAGATGCCCATCGGCACGCCCGATATCCTGCCCACGATGTTAGGGCTTTGCGGTATACAGACCGATGTGAAATTTGAGGGGAGCGATTTCTCCGCCATTGTGCTTGGAAAAAAAGCCGAATTTGATAATGCTGCACTGATTACCAATCCCACAAAAAATGTGGTGAAAAGAGAGTTCAGGGGAGTGCGGACCAGTCGCTATACCTACGTGGAGGATTTAGATGGTCCATGGCTGCTCTATGACAATGAAAAGGATCCTTTCCAGTTCACCAACCTTGTTGAACAGGAGGAGAATGAAACACTGAAGGCTGAATTAAAGGTGAGATTGACCGGGGCTCTGGAGCTCGCCAATGATGAGTTTCTTCCCGAACAGGATTACCTCGAACGATTTGGTATCTATATCACCAAAGGAGGATATCCACCGATGAATTTTGAATTTGAGCCCAATAAGTAAAATAGATCCCATAAGATGAATTTTAGTCAACTAGAATCACAACTGGAAGGAGACGTATTCCTGGATCATGTGCAACGTGTATTGTATTCCACGGATGCTTCACAATATAAGGAGATGCCAATGGCTGTTACCAGGCCTGGATCAAAAGAGGATATCAAAAAGATAATTGCTTTTGCCATCGAAAATAATACGTCTGTTATTCCCCGTGGAGGCGGAACTTCTCTGGCCGGCCAGGTGGTGGGAAGCGGAATCGTGGTGGATATCTCCAAATACATGAACCGAATCCTGGAATTCAATCCAGAAGAAGGGTATGTCGTAGTTGAATCGGGTGTGGTGCTGGCCGAGTTAAACCTGTTTCTGGCAAAGCACGGATTGCAATTCGGACCGGAGACTTCCACGGCCAGCCGCTGTGTAATAGGGGGGATGCTGGGAAACAACTCCTGCGGTCTTCATTCCCTGGTTTATGGCAGTGTGCGTGAACACATCCTGGAAGTGGATGCAATCCTGGCCGATGGTTCTGAAGCTCGTTTTAAGGCGTTGTCAAAGGATGAGTTCAATCAAAAACTGAATGGCGATACCCCTGCGCTGGAAAAAGCCATTTATGAAAATATTCATGAGATCCTTTCCAATGCTGAGAACCAGAAAGAGATCCGTGACAAATTTCCAGATTCGGAACTCACCCGGCGTAATATGGGTTATGCCATTGATGTTTTACTGGATTCGGAAGTTTACTCAGAAGGTGGAGAAAGCTTTAATTTCTGCAAATTACTGGCAGGTTCCGAAGGTACACTGGCCTTTTCACACCGGATCAAGCTGAATGTCATCCCGCTCCCTCCAAAATACAAAGGAGTGGTCTGCGCCCATTTCGAAACATTGGAACAGGCTCTGCAGGGTAACCTGGTGGCACTGAAACATAAGCCGACGGCCATTGAGCTCATGGACGACACCATCATGCAGTGTACTAAGGCAAACATTGAGCAAAACAAGAATCGCTTCTTTGTGAAAGGCGATCCGGGTGCCATGCTGATGATCGATTTCTCCTTTGACACGGAACAGGAATTATCTGACACCGCGGCAGCACTTGAAAAAGACTTACGTGAGGCCGGAGTGGGCTATCATTTCCCACTGGTCACCGGTGCCGATAAAATCAATCGGGTTTGGGCCCTGCGAACGGCCGGACTGGGTCTGCTGTCCAATATTCCGGGCGACAGAAAAGGCGTTCCCGGAATCGAGGACACGGCGGTCCATCCCGAGTACCTGCCCGATTATGTGGCCGACATAAAAGCATTGCTGGCAAAACTTGGATTGGAAAGTGTTTACTATGCACATATCGCCACAGGTGAGATCCATTTCCGCCCCCTGATCAATTTTAAAGATCCTGAAGATGTTGAACGCTTCGATAAGCTGATGTCCGCTGTAGCTTCCCTGGTAAAGAAATACAAGGGTTCAATGAGCGGGGAGCATGGAGACGGCCGTGCCCGCGGTAAATTTATTCCCTTTATGCTGGGAGATCATAATTTCCAGCTGCTCAAGCGGGTGAAAAAGGCCTGGGATCCCCATAATGTATTCAACCCCGGGAAAATCGTGGATACTCCTCCCATTACGGCTTACCTGAGGGTGATCCCCGGAAAGCCGGATCCGGCTATTGAAACCACTTTTGATTTTTCAAAGAACAAAGGATATTTCAGGAGCATTGAAAAATGTAATGGTTCGGGCGATTGCCGTAAAAGTGAAATCCTCGGGGGTACACTCTGTCCCACTTTCATGGCCACACGCGACGAAGACAAGTCGACCAGGGGCCGGGCCAACATTCTGCGCGAGCTCATCTATAACAGCAAGAAGGAAGATCCTTTCGACCAGCGGGAGATTTATGATATCCTGGACCTGTGCATCTCCTGCAAGGCCTGTAAGAGCGAGTGCCCCTCCAATGTGGACATGGCCAAGCTAAAGGCCGAATTCCTGCAGCACTATTACGACATTCACGGCATCCCGCTCCGCTCCAGGCTGGTGGCCTACCTGCCAAGGTTAAACAGGCTGGCCATGGTGTTTCGCCCCCTGAGCAATTTTTTCATGGACACCGCCCTGCTGAAAAGATCCATCGGCTTTTCCACAAAGCGGACAGTCCCCCTCCTTTCCCGTATTACACTCAGGCGATGGGTGGGAAGGAAGATCATGAAGCCCGAGGCTGAGTGCAAAGGCCGCATCTACCTCTTCAACGATGAGTTTACTAACTACAATGAAAGTGACATTGGAATCAAGGCCATTTTGCTGCTCACAAAACTTGGCTACGAGGTAAAAATCCCGGTGCACAAGGAAAGCGGCCGGACCTTCCTGTCCAAGGGGCTGGTTAAAAGCGCGAAGAAGATAGCCACCCGGAATGTGGAGCTCCTGAAGGACCTCATTACCGATGATACACCCCTGGTGGGTATCGAGCCCTCAGCCATCCTTGCATTCAGGGACGAGTACCCCGAGCTGGTCGATAAAGACCTGCAAGCGGAAGCCGATGTCCTGGCGGGCAGAGCCCTGCTTTTCGAGGAGTTTATTACAGCCGAGATTGCAAAAGGGAACATCAAAGAATCCTATTTTACTTCAGAAGAACAGCACATCCTGCTGCATGGGCATTGCCAGCAAAAGGCAATCGCTTCCACCGGACCCACCAGGCAGATGCTTTCCCTGCCGGCAAATTATACGGTGAAAGAGATTCCTTCAGGCTGCTGCGGGATGGCAGGATCCTTTGGTTATGAGAAAGAGCACTACGATCTCTCCTTAAAAATAGGGGAACTGGTACTATTCCCTGCAGTTCGCAAAGCAGAAGAGAATACTATTATTGTGGCTCCCGGGACTTCTTGCCGTCATCAGATCAAGGATGGTACAGGAAAAACGGCATTTCACCCGGTGGAGGTTCTGTATAATGCATTGATTTTATAAAAATTAGCACTAAAGCATACATTATGAAAAACAAGCTTTTTCTGATCCTCGTCCTGTTGATATCCTGGGGATTTATTGTTTCTGCATATTCAAACCCTGCTCTGCAGATGAATAAGCTCATCAGGCCTATGCCATTTGCAGAGCAGTGAACAGTCCCTCATGCAAGATTGTAAATGACTTGTACCATCAGCAAATCACAGAAGGCAACCTGATCCCGAATATAGACAGGGCCTGGAGTGAAATTGCAGCTTTCCATGTGGGAGATAATCCGGGGCGTAAAGAACCTGGAACCGGGGAGATCAATTACCAGGTAATCTTTAACACAGAATTTCACGGAATTAAAAGCACGTAATGATTTTGGTGCTACAAGTTGTCAAATTTTCTAAAAGCCAGGATTGACAAGGATTCCCCGACTCTTGCTAAGTTCTACAATTTTCATCAGTACGTATATATAAAACACTTGACGAATTTTATATATGCACCCCATCTTCTTCTGTAATTCATACATGGTTCTGTAATGTGTTTAAGTCAAGGCTTCTGGCATATTATTAATAAGTCGTCACGATTTTAACGATATTATAAGTATATTTATCACGGTATATAAAATACGTAATCATGACACCTGAGAAATTTTTCATGGAACCCGGAGTGCTGGCTCAAAAACAATATGAAGCTTTGCGCCTGTTCTTCATTGAGAAAAAACCAGCCAGAGAAGTTGCCATGCAGTTTG
>JAOZQY010000046.1:0-8313 GCA_029931975.1 Bacteroidales bacterium
TTAAACAGGCAACTATCTCCATTCACAAAGGGGTGATCGTTCCAGTAGTATAAGGTGTCACTTATTCCTTCTGAAACGGGGATCCAGGAACTTCCCTCATCGCTACTGTAACTCAGGTCGAAGAGCAGGGGACGACCCTCATCCGGATTCTGGACCTCCCACTGGATGGGAAGGTTCTCGTTCCACATTCTCCCGGGTAAGGTGATTTTTAGCCGGGGTGCTTCATAGGTTTTCAGAAGTTCTGCAAATCCGATTCCTGTTACCGGGACTCCGTTGACAGTACCCGTGGCGGTGGTGGCTCCTTCGAATAGATTGAAAGGAATTTCTACTTCCGAATTATGGTGCAGGGTGGATATGCTTAGGTCAATCTGATTCAACTCTGATGTGAGCTTCCATGTTTGGGCATAGCAGTTCTCTGTTTGGGGCATTTTTGCCCAGGAGAGTTGCTTCAGCTCAAAATCATAGCTGGTGTACTGAGTGCCGGTATCCACATAGACTGAGATATGTTTGTATGCCGGGAGGTCTGGCTGCATGTTCTCCATGGTAAACAGCTCCCAGATATTCAGATCCATCCCGTTAGAGAGCTGCAGGAAAAACCATTCGTACTTTTCCCTGGTATTCGGGTTAAAACTACCATACTGGCGATCGATCCAGGCGGAACCCGTCACTGGCTCACTTTCTCCCTCAAATGTTAATGTACCCTCTACAATGTTCTCTGTCAGGGAGTAGTAATAAGTATAACTACTGCTTCCCATATCGAACAGACCGTCATTGCCAGGTATCAATGGAGGTTTCTGAGAAACTGCTGAAAGAAAAAGTACATTCTCCCCGGCGATGGCTGAAAGTTCATATTCAAAGGGGACCAGCGTTTCGGCAGGCTCCTCCTTGTGTACCCAGTACTCGCTAACTCCGTTTAGCAAATTGGCAGCAATGTGCAAATGGTCGGTGGCCAGGTCGACATAGTTAAGCACCATTGTTTCAGTATGAAAAGCCCCGGTCTGGTCGTTACTGATATTCAGGATCCGGAAGCCATCAAAAGAAATGCCAAGGGTATCATACGGGTAGTAGAAATAGGTAAGCATAAAACTATAGGGTGTGCCGGAGGTAGTTCCCTCCAGGTGTCCGGCTATGTACCACCATTCGATTTCCTCATCGGGGTGCCATCCTTCGTCGGTCGGAAAAGAAATCAGGCTTCCCTCAGGGGTAAAGGGATAGTTTTTCCATTCCTGGGCACGTGTGACTGAGAATGCAAGCAGGAAGAGGAGGACCGGGATATATGTTTTTCTGAGCCTGGACAAAAATGAATGTTCAACAACAACTTCCACAACTTCCACAACTTTCGCTGTCTTTCAGCCTTTTGTTGTGGCTATGGATCTCATCGTGTTTAACACAGGAGATCCCTTTCTTATGCATGGCACGATTGTGCCCGATCTGGTACGCGGGGAATTTCCCCTTTTTCTTTACCAGTATATTCAACATCATTCCAAGCATTGCCAGGCTGAGGAGGACTACGGAGATAAGCAGGATCTTTAAAAACATCTGAACAATTAAGAAATTAACTTGTCTGAATGATGATTATTGTCACCACAAAGATAATAAACCCAGGCGATATGTCGGAAAGCTCGATTGGATTAAGCAGGCAGGAGATCCTGGCCGATTTCAGACTGGCCCTTCTCAGCAGGGAGATTGCCCTGCTGGCACGCCGGGAGGTGCTGTCAGGAAAGGCCAAATTTGGAATTTTCGGTGATGGCAAGGAGGTGGTACAGATTGCACTGGCCCGAAGCTTCATGCCGGGCTTTCCAATGCAGAGCAGTTCTTTTACCAGATCTACGGACATTCAGATGAAAGGGTTAACCCGGGAAGTGCCGGGAGAAATTTCAATAATCATTTTGCCAGTAGCAGCATCAATCCGGGTGATGAATGAATCCAATCCTTCCTTATATCCCGGGATCTACTGATAAAAGGTATTGATCCACTGATACCTTAAATAGGCCTATTCGTCATATAATGATCAGATTATTAGGAGGATATGTATTTTTGGTCGTAAATTACCTGTGGTTTTAAGCGCAGAAGACCAAGTATAAATGGAGGGGCTTGTTCCGCTGTGGTGGGGCAGCCCTGTTTTTCCCCTTAGAAATCCTTTCGTTCCTCGTCGGTGATCGCCTTCTCAGCGGGTTGATTTCGTCGAGCTCGCAGGCTCGGTTGACTTTGTCGAGCTCGCAGGCTCGGTACATCATCGCCGTACCTGCGAATCTTGTAGTTGAGGTAGGCAAAGAGTATGCTGAAGAGGGGACTCAGCATATTAAAGAAGGCATAGGGCACATACTCCATGGTGGGAACGCCCAGCACCCTCGATTGGGTGGCGCCACAGGTGTTCCAGGGCACCAGTACCGAGGTGATGGTGCCGCCGTCCTCCAGGGTACGGCTCAGCACCTCGGGTTTCAGTCCACGCTTTTTATAGGAATTGGCAAACATCCGTCCGGGCACCACAATGGCAATATACTGGTCCGATGCGGTGATGTTAAAGAAGATGCTGGTGGCAATGGTAGTGGCGACCAGCGAGCCGGTGGAGTTGGCCCAGCGGATCACTGAGCTGGTAATCTTCACCAGCAATCCGGCCGACTCCATGGTGCCCCCGAATACCATGGCTGAGAGTATGAGCCAGATGGTGTTTAGCATTCCCCGCATACCGGTACTGCTTAGCAGTTCATTGACCATCTCATTGGGGGTGGTGATGGCGATATCGCCAAAGATGGACTGCATTACAGAGAGGTAAGATGCCTTGAAAAATGAAGTGGTAGTTCCGTCCAGTCCCAGTGCAATCTCACGTATCAGATGGGGCTGGAAGATAATTGCAAATACGCCCCCAATAAGTGAGCCGGCCAACAGGGCGGGAAGGGGAGGGATCTTCTTGACAATAATAAAGACCAGGAAGGCGGGAACCAACATCAGCCAGGGACTTACATTGAATTTGCTACTGATGGCTTCCAGCACCAGATCGATATCGCCCGGGGTGGCATCAAATTTATAAGTAAAGCCCATCACCAGGAAGATGACAAGGGTTATGGACATGGCAGGCACTGTTGTGATAGTCATATACCGGATATGGGTAAACAGGTCGGTTCCTGCCATGGCAGGTGCCAGGTTGGTCGTATCGGAGAGGGGCGACATCTTGTCTCCGAAATAGGCCCCGGAGATCACAGCTCCTGCGACCATTCCTTCACTGATGCCCAGAGCCTGGCCCACACCGATCAGGGCAATTCCAATGGTGGCCACGGTGGACCAGGATGACCCGGTGGCCAGTGAAACCAATCCGGTAATGATCACGGTGGCAAAGAGAAATATTTTGGGGTGAAAGATCTGCAGTCCATAGTAAATCAGGGTGGGAACAACGCCACTTAAGAGCCAGGTGCCTGCCAGGGCACCGATCATCAGGAGGATCAGGATGGAGGGCATGGCCGATCCGATGCTCTTGACCATGCTTTCCCGGATATGGGTCCATTTCACTCCCAGGGTAACGGCAATAATCCCCGCAACCGCCGAGGCCAGTAGCAAGGCAAACTGATTGGCCCCATCCAGGGTATTATCGCCAAAATAGTTCACATTCAGGATCAGCAAAGCGATCAGTACAGCAATGGGGATCAGTGCCTGAAGCAGGTTTGGTTTCCTGGGTTCTCCGGACTCATCTGACATAACAGACTTTACAGACTCTTCAGGCTTTGCAGACTTCTTGGGCATAAGGCGCCAAGATACTATTTTTCTTTCATGTTCGTTTTATTTACAATAAAATTGGCGTAACTTGATGGCCCGGCTATAATTGAAAGATGGAACTGAACATTGATTTTTTTCATATAGTGAACGATAGTGTGGCTGAGAAGGGGAACATTCTGATTTCAGAACCCTTCCTGGGGGATAATTATTTTCGTCGTTCTGTGGTCTACATGGTTGAAAATAACGAGAATGGTTGCATAGGGTTTGTATTAAATAAACCTGTCGGGATAAGCATCAATGAGGTTGTGGATGATTTTCCTGAGTCGGATTTTACCATCTCGGTGGGTGGACCGGTGAGCAGCAATACCGTGCATTATATTCATACCCTGGGAGCACGAATCCCAGACAGTGTCCTGGTTGCTGAGGGCATCTTCTGGGGAGGTAATTTTAACCTGATCAAAGAGCTGATTGCCGAAGGATCAGTAAAGCCACATGAATTACGGTTCTTCCTGGGTTATGCGGGCTGGTCGGCCGATCAGCTGGATGGAGAGATGCAGGAACATGCCTGGCTGGTAGGACGGATTCCACCTCGGATGGTGATGCAGGCTGTGGATCCTGAATTCTGGAAAAAGACTCTGGCCAGCTACAACAACAAGTACCGCGCCTGGGCCAACTTCCCCGAGGACCCCGGCCTCAACTAAGCACTAACCACTTTAGTGGATTTTGTTAAGTATATTCCTTAAATCACTATTAGATTCAATAAGTATGGTCTTTAGTCCGGCCGCCTTTCCGGCTTCCATATCCCGCGGAGCATCGCCCACCATATAGGACAGAGCAGGATCGATATTAAAGCGGGCCATGGCTTTTTCGATCATCAGGGGCAAGGGTTTGCGGCAGAGGCAGTTTTCGTTGGAATCGTGGTGGGGACAGTAGTAGATTTCATCCAGTCCGGCTCCGTCCTGGCACAGTGCCTCCAGGAGTGCCTTATGAAAACCCTCCACATCTTCCGTGGTATATTCACCCTTACTGATTCCTCCCTGGTTGGTAATCCCGATCAGCATGTATCCCCTTGATTTAAGTTTGGCCAGGGCCTCGGGCACTCCCGGGTTGAGCCGCAGGTCCCCGACTTTCCACACATAATAATGTTCCTTGTTGCTGTTCAGGGTTCCGTCTCGATCGAAAAATATGGCTTTGTTCATGTCCGGGTGTCTCAGGCAGTGCTGCAGTTTTAATTGGGGAAGAGATTCTCAAAAAACACTGAAATAAGACGCGGTTCCAGCAGAAGCGGAAAAACAAATCCCACCACCGCACCCCAGAAATGGGCCGAATGGTTGATATTATCGCTGCTGCGTTTACTCATATAACTGGAATAGACCAGGTAGAGAATGCCAAAAAGGATGCCGGGGATGGGGAGAACCATATAGAAATATATCTTTTCCAGGGGGGCAAAGAAGATATAGCTAAAGACCACCGCAGAAACGGCCCCGGAGGCTCCGACGGCACTATAGGCTTCATCATTGCGGTAGCGGGTTACGGTGGAGACGGATGCCAGGGCAATACTACAGGCATAGAGCAGAATATAGAAAAAGGGTCCCGAGAAAATCAGACCCTGCGCTTCCAGGTCAGCAAATATTTTTTCAACATAGCTACCAAAGGAGTAGAGCACCAGCATATTGATTCCCAGGTGAAAATAGTCGGCATGCAGGAAGGCGTGGGTGAAAATCCGGTAGTATTGCCGCTTATGCACAATCCGGGCGGGAGAGAGGTCGAGCCGGTGAAACAGTTCATTCTGCCTGAACGCAAGCACCGATATAAGCGAGGTAATAATGACGATAACAAGGGTAATCACGGCAGGAAGGGTTTAGGCATGAAGAATCTTAAAGACCAGTTCGCGGGTTAATTCATTTTCAGGGGTGGTGTTTCCCTCATAGCCCTTGGAGCGCATGTCGTAGATACGCAGCAACGAGATAATTTCCACCACTTTGGCAGCTGAATAGCGTCTGGCAGCCGATTCGTAATTTTTTACAAAGTAGGGGCCCACTTTCAGGGTGGCGGCCAGGTTCATCTTCGATTTGTCCCTGGTGTAATGGAAGAGTAGCAGTTTGGAGAAGAAGAAATACAGGGAGATGATGGTCAGGGGAATGGGGTATTTCTTCGGGTTTTCAGCAAAGTAATTGATGATCCGCTTAGCCTTAAGCACATCCCTTTTCCCCAGGGCATCCTGCAGTTCATACTGGTTGAAATCCTTGCTGTAACCAATATGTTTTTCCACCAGATCCGGGGTGATAGTCTCCCCTTTTTTCCCGATGGCCATGGTCAGTTTCTCCATCTCATTGGCAATCTTGCTCAGGTCGCTTCCCAGGAACTCAGCAAGCAGGGCCGAGGCCTTGGGCTCAATGCGGTAGTTGTGATTGGAGGCGTAGCCTGCGATCCATCCCGGAATTTCGTTGTCGTACAACTTCTTGGATTCCATCCAGACTGCCTTACTTTCCAGGGCCTTGAATATCTTCTGGCGCTTATCTGGTTTTTTGTATTTGTAATTAATAACCAGCAGGGTGGAGGGCTGGGGCTGATTCACATAGGCCAGCAGATCCCCGAAACCTTTCATATCCTGGGCCTCTTTCAGAATCACCACCTGGTGAGAAGACATCATGGGGAACCTTCGTGCCAGGTCCGATACCTGTCCCACCTCCGAGTCCTTTCCATATAGAACGGTCTGGTTAAAACTCTGTTCCGCTTCAGTCAGCACATTTTCGGCAATATAGGAACTTACCAGGTCGATGTAATAAGCCTCTTCTCCCCACAGGAAGTATACCGGTTTATAAACCTTGTTCTTTAGCTCGCCGATCAACTGCTCGTAAGTCGTTTTCAAAACTCTTTAAAATTTGAGGTGTTTCACCGATTCGCGGTGATCGATGATTTCATGCAGTGATTCAATGCCGATCTCCAGGTGCATTTTGGCAAAATTTTTGGTGACCATCTTATCACTTGCCTGGGTCTTTACCCCTTCGGGGATCATGGGCTGATCCGATACCAGCAGCAGGGCTCCCGTGGGAATGGAGTTGGCAAATCCCACAGTAAACAGGGTGGCAGTTTCCATATCAATGGCCATGCTGCGTATGGTCCTCAGGTACTTCTTGAATTTATTATCATGTTCCCACACCCGCCTGTTGGTGGAGTAAACCGTACCGGTCCAGTAGTCCCGTCCCAGATTCCGGATAGTGGTGGAAACGGCCCGCTGCAGGTTGAAGGATGGCAGTGCCGGCACCTCATGAGGCAAATAGTCGTCGGAGGTTCCTTCACCCCGTATGGCAGCAATGGGCAGGATAAAATCACCCAGGGCATTCTTCTTCTTTAATCCCCCACATTTTCCCAGAAACAGAACCGCTTTCGGATGTGCGGCAGACAGCAGGTCCATGACCGTGGCCGCATTGGCACTTCCCATGCCAAAGTTGATCATGGTGATTCCGTTGAAGGTGGCAGCAGGCATGGCCACTTTACTATCAACCACCTTGGTGTTTCCAATGGCGCAGAACTCATCCAGATATCCCTGAAAGTTGGTCAGCAAAACATATTTCCCAAATTTCGCAGTTGGAACTCCGGTATAGCGGGGTAGCCAGTTTTCAGTAATTTCTTTTTTTGTCTTCATAAGCCTCAATTTCCGGGACCGTTCCCAAATTTTCGTCCGATCTTTGTTACATTGTAACTTCATGCGAAGATAATCCATTTCATGCGAAAACTGAATCTTCCGGTCTATGATTTCAGCTACAGGGACGAAGGCGGATCCCGTTTGGTACTGGATGTTTATAGAAAACGCTATGTAGTGCTCACTCCAGAGGAGGAGGTGCGGCAGCGATTTGCCCGTTACCTGGTGGAGGGAAAGGGCTTCCCGGCCTCGCTGCTAATGACCGAGTATTCGCTGAAGCTGAACAAGCTGTCGCGCCGCTGCGATATCCTGGTACACAAACCGGCCGGTCAGCCTGCCGTTCTGGTCGAGTGCAAAGCGCCGGAGATAGCAATTTCGCAGGCTACCTTTGACCAGGTGGCGCGTTATAACATGGCCTTCAATGTCAGTTACCTGATGATCACTAACGGACTGAAACACTATTGTTGTCTTATCGATTTTGAAACTCAAAAGGTGAGTTTTCTTGACCATATTCCCACTTATGAGGAAATACAGGTCAGTTAGCAGTTAATAGTTCTTGGTTTGTCAATGCCTGAATAAGGTTGACTTAGTTAGACATTATTTTCCTTTTCTCTCTTACTAATATAATGATGATTATGATGTGCTGTTGGTAACGGTAAATTTCTCGAAGAGATATTCTCGTTATCAATGGCATTTTTATTTCTGTAACGCACAGCCCTTGGGTTGTCTAAGTATCTGTGTGGGTTTTTATGTACAGAAGTCCATCGGCGAGTAAAAGGGATATGAAATATCTGATTATTAACTTTATTGATGCTTTTATGGATAATAAATATCTATTAATAGACATTTAATATCCAAAACTACACCTAAATAGTTAATAAGTGGATAATAAATATTTATTTGCGGCTAAGGAAAAGGAAATGGTGGACTAAACCCAAGACTAAACCCAAGACTAA
>JAOZQY010000046.1:8413-28791 GCA_029931975.1 Bacteroidales bacterium
GACTAAACCCAAGACTAAACCCAAGACTAAGCCCAAAACAGAACGCAAGAAAATATCCGGTGGAAACTGGCCATGGTGTCCCAATGATTATAACAGGAGTCAGATCATAGCACATTGCTGAGTACTGAGGCCTCAGGGCAAAACATAGTCCACACTAACTATTAACCATTAACTTTCTGAAATAAGAGTTCATCCTCATAACTGCTACCAGTAAAGAGCCACTCCTTTTTTCTTCCGCATTCTTCGAAACCTGCCTCTGTAAAGAGTTTGATGCTGGCATTGTTTCCGGCGGCAATGTTGCAGTAGAGCTGGTGGAGGTGCAGCACACCGAAACAATACTGCATCATGGTTTCCAGGGCCTCTCTGGCATAGCCCAACCTTCTGTCGGAGTGCTCGGCAATCAGGATGCCGATACCGGCCCGGTGGTGGTGCGGATCAAAGTCGAAGAGATCAATGGCTCCAAGTGGACGGTGTTTATCCTTTAACTGGATAATCAGTCGAAGCTGTTTGGCCTCATAGATATCTTTTCCCGCATGCTCGAGATAGAGCTTAAGTACGTACCGGGAGAAAGGGGTGAGGGTTCCGCTTACCTGCCAGATGGAAGGTTCGTTCTCCCAGATATAAAGCAAATCCAGGTCCTCAGGTTCAGGAGCCCTGAGAGAAATTGTCTTGTTTTCCAGAATATTCACGCTACTTCTGCTTATAGGAGATAACCTTATAGCTTGATTTTTCGCCCGCAAGTGCCTTGAAAGAGTCCGTTGCAGAATCGTAAAGCACCTCGATCTCCTCGCCTGTTTCCACGTTCACCAGGATGATGGCAAAGTCTTTCTGACTTATTTCAGGAGGATCAACGGCCAGAGTGAGTCCTTCATTTAAAGTGCCCTCCATATCAAGAATCTGCACATACCAGAGATCCCGTTTCCCGATGGCTTCGTTGGTGAACCGGGTATAGAGTGCCTGCAGTCCGTTGTTGATGGGCACATAGAAGGTATTGTCGCCGGTGGTATTCAGGGGATAACCAATATTGGTGGCTTGTGTCCAGGTGCCATTTAGCTCCAGCTCGCATCTGAAAATATCATATCCGCCCATATTAAAATGCCCTTTGGATGCAAAAATAAAACGCTTTCCGTCGGGAGCAATAAAGGCTGAGGTCTCATCCTTATCCGTATTGATCTCACTTCCCATATTTACCGGCTCGCCCCACTCTCCGTTCCCTTGCTTTTCCGAGTACCAGATATCGAGTCCACCTTCTCCACCGCGCCTGTCGCTGGAAAAATAGATCCTATTTCCATCGGGACTAAAAGAGGCGTGGTCCTCATTGGAATTGGAGTTAATGGTTCCCTTTAAAGGCTCAGCAGGACTCCAGATATTGCCATTGAAGCTGCTAATCCATATATCATTATTGTCTCTATTGTTTGTTTTTACAAGCAGTAGTTTTGTTCCGTCAAAGGAAAGGCCTGCAGGAAAAAGGTCCCCGTCCGAAACTACCTGGGGCGTAATCAATACTGGAATTCCCCACTGCTTGTTTTCCCGGATCGACATATAGATTGCTTCGTAGAAGGTCTTGCTGTTGGCCCATACCATCATCTTGCCATTGCCCGAGATTACACCATTGTAATCATCATTGGGACTGTTGATGGGTTCATTAAAATAGAGTGCCCTTATATTGATTTCAGCATCCCTGATGATCTTGGCCCTCTCTATAGCAAGCACGGCTTCTTCGGTTATGCGTGCATTGTATTTTTTTTCGAAATCCGGCAAATCCCGGAATTTGTTCAGGGCTGCCAGGGCTTCATCCATCTGGTTGGTTTTGCTGTAAGCTTCACCCAGGTAGAACCAGGCATGATGAGGTGATCTTTTTTCCGAGTACTTGTGCCCTTTGTATTTTAGGCTGGTATTCTGGGTAGCCTGTTTGAAGTAGGGGATTCCTTTGTCTTCTTCGCCCTGGATGTTGTTGTAGCACATACCCAGCAGGAACTTCACGTTTGCATTGTTGGGCTCCTTCTTCAATACTTCCAGGAAGAGATAGGATGCTTCCAGGAAATCCTCCTGATCTTCATAGAAATAAAGGGCATCATAAAAATTACTCTCAGCCGTCTGGGCCAGTAAAGGCAGAGATATAAGGCAAAACATTACAAACAAAGACAGGAGTCTCTTCATACCTTCAGTATTATGCGACTACTCATCAAGTTTTAAATGGTCAGGAACCGCAACTTTCTCCATTACAACGATAACACCTTCTGCAAGGCTAACCTTGAATTCAACTCGCCTGTTCAGCATTCTTCCGTCAGGAGCATCTCTGTTATCTCTGGTGGTGTTCCTGGCCACATGTTTACTTTCGCTTAAACCGCTTATTTTCATTTGGTCCTTTGAAATACCATTAAGTATCAGGTATTTGTATACAGCTCTGGCTCGATTAACCGAGAGGCGCTGGTTGTAGTCAAAAGTGCCCTTGGCATCGGTATGTCCGGTAATTTCAAGCTCTAAGACCTTATGACTCTTCAGTATGTCGGTAAGTATATCCAACTTGTCCATGCCTTCTTTTGAGAGCATGAAGCTGTCAAAATCAAAATAGATGGGCCTCAGGTAGTATTTCTCAGGTGTTGCCGGCTTTTCTGGTTCGGGAGTCTCCTCAACCACCACCTCTTCGGCAAGTGCTTCTTCCACTACTTCCACTTCTTCATCCATACTCACAGGAACCGGTGTCTGATTGCGGTCAATAATTTCGAATTTAAATACATCATAGTCCGCCATTCGTCCCTGCGCGAAAATATACGAACTATTGTCTTCTTTTATTCCCATGGGTGAGAAGACATAGTCATCATCTGAAGTATTTAGCGGGTACCCCAGGTTCACCGGCACTTCGTTCCAGCTGCCATCTTCAAGTAATTCGGTATAGAACACATCAAATCCTCCCATGGTACTGTGACCCTGCGAAGAGAAATAGAGCCGTTTCCCATCTGCACTCGGAACGGGTGTATCTTCATTGAGTACAGTATTTACCGCAGGCCCCAGGTTTACAGGAGCTCCCCAGGTGCCATCGTCCTGCAGGTCGCTTACGAAGATATCCATTCCACCCAGCGATTCTTTTCGGTTGCTTGAGAAGTAGATTGATTTGCCATCGGGCGATAGGGACGCGTTGGCCTCATAGTATCTTGAGTTTACAGGTTTCCCTATAGAAACTGCCGGGTTCCAGCGATCGTTCTCATAAACAGCCATGTAAATGTTGCTGGTAAACTCGTCCACTACAGCAAGCAACATCACTTTGCCGTCGTGTGACAAACCTACCACATCCATATTTCCATCTGAAGCGATGGAAGGAGTGATGTTCATGGGTTTGTTCCAGACTTCACCATCTTTGGTTGCCACGTAAACCCCATTATAAAAAGGATTCTTCCCCATGAAAGCCACTGTCTTCATGTCGCCCGAAACCAGCATATTGTATATGGAGGAATGGGACTTCTGGAGCTGTCCTAGGTTGCCTACTTTGTACTCAACCGGGTTGGTGGTTCCCACCAGGGCATTTCCGCATGAAACGATCTGCTGGTCAACAAAAGCCTGCAGAATGTTATCTTTGGGATCGATGTATTTGATGAATTCGTTGTATTTTTCAATGGCCTTATCAATCTCCATATTGACTCTGTATGCATTCCCCAGGTACAAAAGTACAACCGGAGGGGCCACCTCACTAAGTTTTCCCTCTTTTGCATTGGCAGAAATATTTTTCTCTGCGATTTCAAGGTAAGGGATTGCTTCTGTCTTGCGCCCGGGGATATTGCTGAGGCAATAACCCATACGGTAGTTTAAATAGGCATTGTCCTCGTAGCCCTTGTTGTAAACTTTGCCAAAAGCATACAGTGCTTCTTCATAATCCTCTTCCGCAAGGAAAAATTCTCCGTCGCTGAAGTCAACCTTAACGTTCTGGGCAAGAATAAAGGAAGGTAGAAGACATATGAATGTAATCAGGAAAAGCCTTCTCATTTCGGATGGATTTAACGTGAATATTACAAATTTAAAAATTTAATTGACAGTACAATAAATTTTGGAGTATACCTTGCTGGATAAACCTCTTGCTTAATTCCCCTGTTTCTTCCCTTTTCCACGCTTCTTCCACCAGGCGATGATGAACCAGATAATTCCGGATAAAATAACTGCAGCTCCGATGAATACCACCAATGACAATCCATTTTTGTCAGTACTGTTATCCCTGCTGTCATACTTATCTCCAAACAGTTGTGAAAGTATATCTTCAAGCTCTTTTTTACTATATTCTCTCTTTTCAAGCTCAAGCGAACCGCCCTGGCTTTCCAGCATTGCTTTCCGGACCTCTTCTATGCGAAAGCCTTTTTCGGCGGCTACTTCCTCCAGCTGCTTCAGCAGTTCTATATCCAGTGCTCCTGTGGATTTTTGCTGTTCCTCCAGCAGGATGATACCCGGAGGATCAACATGGATCGGATGTTCCGGTTCCAGGAAGGGCTCTTCATCAGTGGCCTTTTCAGCTTCTTTGACCACCTGCTTTGTTCCAGTCACATCGATCCTGTTCCTGTGGATGTTCCCTTCCTCGTCTGTTATTTCCAATTCCACGTAACTCTTACCCGGTAGCGGGATGATTTCCAGATCGGTTTTACGTTTCTCAATAACACATGTGTCGGTGCTGACCAGTGCCGAATCCTGGTAGGTCCTCACAAGTATAGTACTTCCTTTGGGTGCTTTTACCGGAACTACAATGGCTGCCCCGACCACTCCCACATACTCAGATTTCTTCAATTTAATCTCACTCTCTTCACCTTCGAATAAGAGGGGTTCCTGTTGGATCAGCGCGATTTCCACAGCTTCCTGAAGTGTTATTCCTTCTTTGTTGGAGTTATCTGTTATTTGCAGCGGCCTGATCATGTCCTCATAGCCTTTGCCCTTGAAGTGGAGCTCATAGATTCCTTTTTTCAGCTCGAAAGCAAAGGTCCCCTCCCTGGTGGGCGAGGTGAAGACAAGTGTATCTCCCGTGTCGGCATCAATGATATAGATAGCCATCTCTGTGGAATCGATACTGCCATCTTCAGTATGGAGAATCCCTGTGATTGAGTAGAGACGGGGATTGTTCACTGAATAGATGTTCATGTAATAGATGTCGTGAAGGCCGATGCCCCTTGGGTTGTAGAGGGAGTAATAGGCCTCATTGCCCTCATTGATGGGATGGAAAAAGAGATTGTCGTCTGTGGTATTGATGGGGTAGCCCATATTGACAGGTTTGCCCCAGGAGCCATCCTCGCCTTTTTTGGAGTAGAAGATATCATAGCCTCCCATGTTGAAATGGCCGTAGGAGCTAAAATACAGGGTTCTGCCATCCTCGCTAATCACCGGGCACTCTTCGTTATACCGAGTATTTATTGTGTTTCCCAGGTTCACAGGGATGCCCCATGTTCCGTTAGCCTGACGTTCCGATAGATAGATATCCAGTCCCCCCAGCGTTCCCTTACGGTTACTGGTGAAATAGAGACTCTTTCCATCCTTACTGAAACTGGCATTGGATTCCCAGTACTTGGTCGAGATGTTTGGCTCCATTTTGGTAGCAGGTGACCACATCCTGTTCTCAAGCTTACTGTAATAAAGATTTCCGATGTAATCATCATCGTAATAGAGAATCATTTCCGTTCCATCGTAGGAGAGTGCAACTGGGTAAATGTTCTTATCAAATCCCAACATCTGAGTAAGTATCTGTGGATAGGACCATCCATCCTCCTGTTTTTCAGTAATGAAGGCTCCGTCAAAAAATGGCAATTCGGTCACAAATGCCAGTTTATTTCCATCGCCCGATACCACCGGATTTATATCAGAATAGCGTGTATTGATGATGGGGTCAATTAGTGTGAGATCGATATCCACCGGCATGGTTTTAAGCCTTTGTGCATTTTTACAGGAGCGAATCTGAGCATTCACAAGCTCTTCATCATATACATCTTGATCCATGATCGTCAGGAACTCTTCATAAGTCTCAATGGCCTGATTGAGCAGTTCGTTGACCAGGTAGGCATTGCCCAGGTAGTAGAGGGCGTCAGGTGGAGCCGTTCGCTCCTTAAAGCTTCCCTCTTTATAGGAGGGATTAATGTTTTTGCTGGCATTGAGCAGGTACTGAATGGCTTTATCTTTCTGATAGGGGTCGTTCAAGAGGCAAATGCCAATCTTATAACTGAGGTTGGCATTGCCCGGGTCAGTTTTAACGAGGGATTCGTATAAAGGAAGGGCTTCAGCATACTCTTCAAAGAGGAACCATGATTCTGCATCCAGGAAAACGGAACGCAGGGAATCTCTCTGTGCAAAAATGAGGGCAGGAGCTGTCACTAGTATCAGGAAGGATGAAAATATAATTCTTCTCATACAGTAGCAATTTTGATAAATTTAATCAAAATTGCTTTATATCTTCCTGAAATTCCGGGTGATTATTAACAGATCATTGAATACACGGTAATCCTTGGAATAGACCACGTTAATCTCGTTTATTCGTTCCGGGGTAAGAGAGTCTTGCGAATGATGGCTCCCCGGACTCAGGACACCCTTTTTCAGACGTGGTAACTCGGGTTGCTCGCCGTAGTCAGCATGAAGGTACCCAATCCAGGTACGGAAGCCGAAAAGGACCCTGGTACAGTTTACCACACTGTGGAAATGTCCGTTCACAAACAGGAACCACAGGGGAGAGGTGATTAAAAGGAGAAAGGAGGAGACCACATCAAAAAGACGCTTGTTTCGTTTGTTGGACTCCTTTCCGATGGAATTGAAATGAATGGTGTAGAGGTCCCCCGATGTATTAATGGAGTTACTTCCGATTACTGAAAGGCTCTCCGGGGGAGCAATTTTAAAGTCCACCGAACTTCCAATAAGCCGGGTCATGATCTGGATGATCCTCCTGGAAGGAAGGTCCTTGGAGCAAAATACAATTTCATCCACCCGATGAATGGCTGCAATGTCATCAATCTGGTCGATCTGGCCGATATAACTGACATTGCCCTCCTCGTTTTCGCTTTCGGCCGAGGGGTTTACAAAGCCTATGATTTCTGGTCTGGCCTGGGTCTCCTGAAGCAAACTGCTGACCCTTCTGGCTTCTTCTTCTTTTCCCACTATGACCATCCGCTTCTGCCGGTTCAACTCAAATTGATAATCGCCTATGCCTGCCATATGAAGAACCAGGCGTATGCCCAGTGTTCCCAGGATTGCCCATAGCATGCCCAGGAAGATCAGTGCGCGGGAGTATCTCCATTCCATGGGCAAAAGCGCATAAACCACCAGGATGGTCACTGTGCCTACCATGTGTCCTTTTAAAAAGGAGAAGAGACGCAAGGGCTTATCATATCCCCCTGAGTAGTAGATGGAGATCAGCCAGATCAGGATGTAGGCCGGAACTACAAGCTGCAGAAACTGAGGCGGGTAGTAATCCGCCGTATCGAACCTGACCTGTTCCCAGAAGGGCAGCACAAAAAGGTAGCCAAGGTAGATAATCCAAGCATCCAGCAGGGGCCTGTAAATGCGGCTCACGAATCGCCTGGCAAGGGACAGGACTGCCCTGAAATAGATGGCAATATTGATCAAAACACTGAATGTCCTTGCTTTCCTGGAGCTGAAGTGCTTACCGGCGAAGATGATCATGGCCTGGTAAAATATTTTCACATAGTTCAGGCTCCCTTTTTTGGTGCTCTCTCCCTTGTAATGAATAATGGTTGTTCCGGGAAAGTAGTAATTCCGGTAGCCGGCCTGTGTGATTCGGTAGGAGAGATCGATATCCTCTCCGTACATAAAGAAAGCCTCATCGAGGTAGCCCGTCTTTTCCAGGGTCTCTTTACGCATGAACATAAAGGCACCGGCCAGTACATCCACACTGTGGGTCTGGTTGTTATCCAGGTAGCCCAGGTGGTATTTACTGAAACGCCTGGAATGGGGAAAGAGTGAGGACAAACCGAACATCTTGTAAAAGGAGACTGCGGGTGTGGGCAGGGCACGTTTTGACTCGGGGAGAAAAGCTCCTTTCCCATCGATCATTTTTACTCCCAGGGCCCCTGCATCCGGGTGCTCATCCATGAAATCGACACATTTCCGAAAGGTATCCTCCTCCACAACCGTATCGGGATTCAGAAGGAGGATATAACGGCCCGATGATGCAGCAATGGCCTGGTTATTGGCCCTGGAGAAGCCCAGGTTATCCTTATTTTCAATGATTTTTACTCCCGGGAACTTCTTCCGGACCTCATTTACTGATCCGTCCACCGAATTATTATCAACCACAAAAACCTCAGCATCAGATTGCCCTTCATTCAACTTTTCAATAGCTGCCTGAACTGAGTGCAGGCACTGCTCCAGAAAGTACCTGACATTGTAGTTGACTATGATGATGCTAAGATCCATTGTTGCTTGCTGTGCCCGTAGATAGGGGTTAATGGTTTAGTTAATGTGTTACAGGTCCTCGAGTTCTATCTGGTTGCGGAGCAGATCCTCCATATCTTCTCTTTTCCTGATCAGATGGTCCTTTCCCTTGTGTACCAGAACCTCGGCCGGGCGGAAACGGGAGTTGTAATTTGAGGCCATGGCATAGCAATAGGCGCCGGCATTTTTGAAGAGCAGGTAATCGCCCTCCGTGGCTTCACTGATCTTGCGGTTCCATCCAAAGGTATCGGTTTCGCAGATATATCCTACCACCGTATAGATACGGGTTTTCCCTCTGGGTTTGCTGACATTGACAATCTCATGATAGGCTTCATAGAACATGGGCCTGATAAAGTGGTTGAGGCCTGTGTCGAGCCCTGCAAAAACCGTAGAGGTGGTTTGCTTGATTACATTGACGCGTGCCACAAAGTAGCCTGCTTCACTCACCAGGAACTTTCCGGGTTCAAAGACCAGGGTAAGCTCTTTTCCGTACTCCTTGCAGAAACGGTTGAAGCGTTCGCTTAGCTCTATGCCCAGGGCCTCTACGTCGGTGGACACATCATCGGCCCTGTATGGCACCTTGAATCCGCTGCCAAAATCCACATAATCCAGCTCCTTAAACTCCATGGCGGTCTCGAACATTACCTCGGAGGCCCGCAGGAAGGTCTGCATGTCGAGAATATCCGATCCGGTGTGCATATGGATTCCCTCCACCTTCATGTGATTGGTTTCCACAATTCGGTGCACATGGGGCATCTGGTAAATGGAGATACCAAATTTTGAGTCGATATGGCCCGTGGAGATCTTATTATTGCCGCCTCCCATCACATGTGGATTGATGCGGACACATACTGGTACCTTTGCTCCGTATTTAACTCCAAACTCCTCCAGGATGGCAATGTTGTCAATATTGATCCGTACCCCCAGCTCCACCGCTTCCACGATCTCTTCAATGGAGACACAATTTGGAGTGTAAAGAATATCCTGAGGGGCAAATCCAGCCATGAGCCCCAGTTCCACCTCTTGTACTGATACCGCATCCAGTCCGGAACCCAGCCCGCAGAACAGCTTCAGCACATTAATATTGGTCAGGGCCTTGCAGGCATAATTTATCTTCACCCTGGTTCCCGAAAAGGAATCCGTGATCCGCCTGTACTGAGATATCATTCCGTCCGTATCATAAATATAGAGGGGTGATCTGTGCTTTTCGGCCAGGGCGATCACAGGAATTCCGCCGATGGTATACTGGTTTTTCTTAAGTTCCATGGTTACTGTTTTTGAAAGTCTCCTCAAAGGAGGTACGGTTAAGCAGGGAGCGTCCCAGGGTTACTTCATCGGCATATTCCAGGTCGTCTCCAATGGCCACACCTCTTGCCAGTGTGGAAATCTCCACAGGGTATACGTGAAGCCTGCGGTAGATATAAAAATTGGTGGTGTCGCCCTCCATGGTGGTGCTGAGTGCAAGGATCACTTCCTTGCATGCCCCGGTTTTTACTTTGTTCTCCAATGATTCAAGGGTCAGGTCGGCCGGGCCAATGCCATCCATGGGGGAGATGATGCCTCCAAGCACATGGTAAACCCCGGTATATTGCTGGGTATTCTCGATGGACATCACATCACGGATCGATTCTACCACACATATGGTCTTTTTGTCGCGGTAGGGATCGGAGCAGATATGACAAATCTCGCTGTCGGAGATATTATGGCACACTTTGCAGCTTACGATCTCCTCTTTCATCCGGAGGATGGTGTGCCCGAAATGTTCCACATTCTTATCCTCCTGTTTAAGCAGGTGCAATACAAGCCTCAGAGCGGTTTTTTTTCCGATTCCCGGCAGCAGGGCGAACTCGTCCACAGCTTCTTCCAGCAGTTTTGATGAATAGGTGTACATAGGAAAGCAAAAATAGTACTTATAATTTTCATCTTCGTGCGATTTTGTTCAATTTTGCCACACATGCAATCACCATAGCCTCAATCCCCTTTGTCAGCCACTCTTATCATATCCATTATCGTAGCCTATTTTTTGCTCTTGCTTGTAATCTCCTGGTATACGGGACGGGGTGCAGGGAATGATACATTTTTCCTGGGCGATCGGAAATCCCCCTGGTACGTGGTGGCTTTTGGCATGATAGGCGCATCACTATCGGGCGTTACCTTTATTTCTGTTCCCGGGTGGGTTGCCGACAGCCAGTTCTCCTACATGCAGATGGTGCTGGGATACCTGTTGGGTTATGTGGTGATTGCCAACTTGTTGATGCCCCTCTACTACAGGATGAATCTCACCAGCATCTACACTTACCTGGAGGAGCGCTTTGGGAAATTATCCTACAAAACAGGGGCCTCTTTTTTCCTGCTCTCCCGAATTATCGGGGCCTCCTTCAGGCTTTTCCTGGTGGCCAATGTATTGCAGTTTACAGTTTTTGATACCTGGAACGTTCCCTTCTATGTGACGGTGCTGGTCACCATCGCCCTGATCTGGCTCTATACCTTCCGGGGTGGTATTAAGACCATTATCTGGACCGATACTCTGCAGACTTTCAGTATGCTGACTGCAGTGGTGGTTTCCATCCTGCTGATCACCAGTTCCATGGATCTCACACTGGGAGAGATGATAGGACGGGTGGTGGCCAGTGAAGATGCGAAGATCTGGGTATTTGACAGCTGGCAGAAAGAGAATCATTTTTTCAAGCACTTTCTAAGCGGAGCCTTTATCACCATTGTGATGACCGGACTGGACCAGGATATGATGCAGAAGAACCTCAGCTGCAGGAATATTAAAGAAGCCAAAAAGAATATGTACCTGATGAGTATCTCGCTGGTACCGGTCAACCTGGTTTTTCTCTTCCTGGGTGCTGTTCTGATCCAGTTTGCACAGTTCAATGGGATGGCCTTGCCGGAAAGCACCGATAATTTCTTTCCCATGGTGGCTACTGGCGGAGTGCTTCCCCAGGTAGTGGGCATCTTTTTTATCGTGGGACTGGTTGCTGCTGCCTACTCCAGTGCCGATTCGGCGCTGACTGCCCTGACCACATCCTTTACCGTGGATATCCTGGAGGCTGAGCAGTGGGAAGAACGAAAGCTGACCCGAACACGAAGGCGGGTACACCTGGTCATTTCGGTGGTGCTGGGACTGATGATTATGCTCTTCCGTGCCATTAATAACGAAAGCGTAATCTCGGCCATCTTCCGGGTGGCAGGATATACTTACGGTCCCCTGCTGGGTCTATATGCGTTCGGACTGTTTACCAGGCTGAAGGTACGTGACAGGCTGGTCCCGGTGCTGGCATTCTTTGCGCCTGTACTTTCCTTCCTGCTGAGCAAGTTCTCGGAGCAACTATTTAATGGCTACCAGTTTGGCTTCGAACTGTTGATTGTAAACGGAGCTCTCATGTTCGGAGCCCTCCTGCTTACAAGTAAGAAAGTGCCTGGTGCCTAGATTACTATGTCCCTGTACCTATTCCCCTATGCACTAATGAATAGCTTCCCTGATAATCTTTTCTGCATTGGCCAGAGCCTTATCTATTCCTGCGGGGTTCTTTCCTCCTGCTGTGGCGAAAAAGGGCTGTCCGCCACCCCCACCCATGATCTCCCTGCTTACTTCTCGTATCAGGGTGGAAGCATTAAGCCCGTAATTCTCGATAGCCGACTCGGACAGCATAATGGCCAGGTGTGCTTTCCCGTCTATCTCGGTACCCAGGATCATGCATATGTTAGGATACCTGGAGCGAGCCTGGAAGGCCAGGTCCTTCATTAATCCAGGGTTGTCAAGGTCTAGCCTGGAGGAGATAAGTGCGATATCACCCAGTTTTTCCATCTGGTCCTCCAGTGTCTTGGCGATTACACCCAGCATGTTTTTCTGGAATTTCCCCACCTTTTTAGCCAGTTCACTGTGTTCGTTCAGCACAGATCTGACAGCTTTGACCAGGTCTTTCTGGTTTTCAAAAGAGCCGGCAATCTGCTTTACAATTTCCATATGTTCATTGATGTAGCGTTCTGCAACTACCCCGGTAATGGCCTCAATTCGCCGGATCCCGGCAGCGATGGAAGACTCACGGACGATCTTGAAGATTCCGATCTGACCTGTGGCAGCCACATGGGTACCACCGCATAGTTCCACCGACTCGCCAAATTTTATAACCCTTACGGCATCGCCATACTTTTCTCCAAAAAGCGCAATGGCTCCCATATCAAGGGCCTTGTCCATGGGGACAGCACGATGCTCTTCGATCGGACTGTTTGCGCGGATCATCTGGTTGACAATCTGTTCCACCTTAATCAATTCTTCGCCGCTTAGCTTTTGAAAATGACTGAAGTCGAAGCGCAGGTAATCGGGTTCCACCAGGGAGCCTTTCTGTTCCACATGCTCGCCCAGAACCTGTCTGAGTGCATGGTGCATCAGGTGGGTGGCTGTATGGTTATTGGCGGTCCTGAGTCTCCGATCCAGGTTCACCTTTGCTGTGAAGGTGGCTGAGGGATCTTCAGGAAGCTTTTTCACCACATGGATGATCAGTTCATTCTCTTTACGGGTGTCAATGACCTCCACCTTTTCCTTCTCATTTTCGATGATCCCGCGATCGCCGATTTGGCCCCCGCTTTCAGCATAGAAAGGGGTCAGGTTGAAAACCAGGTGGTAGAGTTCGTGCTTTTTGCTTACCACTTTCCGGTAACGGGTGATCTTCACATCTGTAGAGAGCCATTCGTAGCCCACGAACTCCTCTGTGTTATCAGTTGCCAGCACGGTCCAGTCGCCCGATTCGGTTTCGGCGGCTTTTTTGGAGCGCTTCTTCTGCATATCCATTTCTGCCTGGAACTCCTCACGGTTTACCTTCATTCCCTGTTCGTAAAGGATCAGTTCGGTGAGGTCCAGTGGAAATCCGAAGGTATCATACAGGATGAAGGCATCTTTTCCATTGAGGGTATCACGCTTTGCTTCTTTCGCTTTCACCGCCAGGCGATCCAGCAATCCCATGCCTGTTTCGAGGGTGGAGAGAAAGGATTGCTCCTCCTCCCTGATCACTCGCTGTATAAGCTCTTGCTGTGCTTCCAGTTCGGGAAAGGCACCGCCCATGGAATCGACCAGTGTGGGGACCAGTGTATGTATAAAGGGTTCTGTCCGCTCGAGGTAGGTATATCCGTACCTCACGGCCCTTCGAAGAATCCTGCGGATCACATACCCGGCCTTGTTATTGGAGGGCAGCTGTCCGTCTGCAATGGAGAAGGCAACAGCCCTCAGATGGTCGGCCACAACACGCATGGCCACATCTGCGGAGTGATCCGATCCGTAGGCGGTCCCCGATAGTCTGGCGATCTCCATGATAAGAGGCTGGAACACATCGGTATCGTAATTGGATTTTTTCTGCTGAACGGCCATGCACAGGCGTTCAAATCCCATGCCTGTATCCACATGTTTCTCGGGAAGGTTCTCCAGCTCCCCGTTTGCCTTCCTGTTAAATTGAATAAAAACCAGGTTCCAGATCTCAATGACCTGGGGGTGGTCGCGGTTCACCAGGTCAGCTCCCGGAATTTTTTTCCGCTCATTCTCATCGCGCAGGTCGAGATGGATCTCTGAGCACGGCCCGCAGGGTCCTGTCTCGCCCATTTCCCAGAAGTTATCCTTTTTTGAGCCATTGAGGATGCGGTAGGGAGGAAGAAATTCCTTCCAGTAATCATAGGCCTCCTGGTCCCGATCCACCCCGTCTTTTGGGTCACCTTCAAATACGGTAACATAGATCTGGTTGGTTTCCAGCTTCATTCGTTCGATAAGAAATTCCCAGGCCCATGCAATTGCTTCTTTTTTAAAATAGTCACCAAAGGACCAGTTCCCGAGCATCTCAAACATGGTGTGGTGATAAGTGTCGTGCCCCACCTCCTCCAGGTCGTTATGCTTTCCAGTCACCCGCAAACATTTTTGTGTATCAGACACTCTTCTTTCGGTGGGCCTGCGTGTTCCCAGAAAATAGTCCTTGAATTGGTTCATGCCCGCATTGGTAAACATTAAGGTGGGATCGTTTTTTAGAACCATGGGAGCAGAGGGAAGAACTCTGTGTTCTTTTTCCCTGAAAAAGTCCAGAAATGATTGTCTGATTTCCTTTGAAGTCATGGGTATTTTTGTGTTAGATTAGAAAATGGTAACCCGGGGACGCAAATTTCGTAAAAAAATGCATTAGGGCTGCAAATAATAACTTTTTTGACTAATAGTTGGGATATTAGTTTCCATTCTATATTTTTAGCCTCCAGAAATGCGCAAATGTTAGGTAAAAGGTATTATATTAATCCAGAAACACTTAGGTATGAACGCGTTAGGCTGTCATCCAGGCAGCTTGTCCGTTATCTGGGTATTTTTTCTTTTGGATTGATAATTCTTGCAATTTTGATGAGATACGGATTTGAGCGGGTTTTCCCCACTCCCCGTCAAATTATTTATCAGAAGGAAAATAGCGTTTTGCGCTCAGAATATGCTGCTTTAAACTCCGACCTCCTGGAGGTTGAAGCGCAACTGTCCGATTTGAGAAACAGGGACGATCGTTTTTACAGGGCAATTCTGAGTCTGGATCCGGTTCCAAACTCCATTCGCGGAGCAGGTACGGGAGGATCAGAAAGGGACCAGCACCTGTTGGCCATCAGAGAACCCGGGATGGTTCGAGATGTATCCCACAGGATAGATAATATTTCCAACAGGGTAAAGATTCAGTCTATCAGTCTTGAAAATGTGTACGAGGAGGCTCTGAATGCTCAGCATTTCCTGGCATGCAAACCTTCAATCAATCCCATTTCACCTGCCGATCCGTATTGGCTCACCTCGACATACGGATACAGGAAAGACCCATTTACCAAAAAACGCACTGCCCATCATGGGATCGACATGGCTGGGCGTGTTGGAACTGATATTCATTGTACCGGAGCCGGTATTGTTTCCTTTGCCAGGATTAACAAGTACGGTTATGGGAAAGAGGTTGTTGTGGATCATGGTTTTGGATATACCTCCCGTTATGCTCACCTTGATGAGATCTATGTGGAAGTTGGACAAAAAATTGATCGTGGAGAGCTTGTCGGGACCCTGGGCAGCACAGGACGGTCCACTGGTCCGCATCTTCACTATGAAATCAGAAAAGATAACATAGCAGTGAATCCCACCTATTTTTTCTACGAAAATCTTAGCTCCCAGGAGTACAACATGCTTGCCTCCCGGGCAAGTGAGCAACAAGGTCCTTACCGGCCTGTTGGTTATAGCCAGAAATAAGATTACTTTTGCACAGAATTGCAGAACGATTTTGTGTGAATGGTGAAATCACAGTTTAAATTTAACCCGGAAGATCTCAATTATAATAAGCTGGACGACAGTCTTCGTGCACGCGTATGGCGCATTGTTATATATGCGGCAGCCCTTGTGGTGATTGCTGTTTTACTTAATGTGATCTATTCTCTCTTTTTTGATACGCCGAGGGAACGACAGATCCGAAGGGAGAATGAGATGCTTCTTGAACAGTATGAGGCACTCAGTGAGCGAAAGAAGATGGTAGACACTGTGATGCAGGAGGTGCAGCAGATCGACAAGGATATCTATCGGGTGATTTTTGACACTGAGCCTGTTCAGCCAGCGGAGAGTCAGACTACCGGCCTGACTTACCAGAACCTTCTGAAAATACCCGAAGAAGAGATTGTTACAAGCACTGCCCATAAGCTGGACTCTATGCTCAGGTTTAGCAAACGCTCACAATCCAAGTACGATGTATTAATGATCAAGGGAGAGAATCACCTGGAGATGCTCCCGGTCATTCCGGCCATTCAGCCCATCGAAAACCGGGACCTGACCTTGATCGCTTCGGGATTTGGTCACCGCATACATCCCATTTATAAGATACGCAAGATGCATCAGGGGATCGATTTCTCTGCTCCGGTTGGGACTCCTGTTTTTGCTACCGGCGATGGAGTGGTGAAAACTGTGACACGTTCGGCACGTGGCCTTGGAAATCAGATTGTGATTGATCATGGTTTTGGGTATAGCAGCAAGTATGCATGTATGGATGAGATGAATGTGAGGCAGGGAGTCCGGGTAAAGCGGGGCGAATTGATTGGCACAGTAGGCGATACCGGTCTGAGCGTGGCGCCCCACCTTCACTATGAAGTCCACTTGAATGGGGAAGCCATGAATCCTATAAATTATTTCTTTCTTGAATTATCGCCTGGCGATTACGATCGACTGATTGTTATTTCAATGATGTCGGGTCAGTCTTTTGATTAATACTTTTTTTATATATTGTAGTCCGTATGGAGAGATTTCGTTTTGACCCTAAGACCCTGTCCTACCAGAAGATCGAAATAAGCCAGAAGCAGAAATTTCTGCGTTTCCTGGCGTTTATGGGACTTGCTCTCTTTATTTCAGCTGCCCTGCTTTTTGTTAAGGACCAGTATTTGCAATCGCCCCGTATTGTGAATCTTGAAGCTAGTCAGCAGAAGATTGCCTATGAGCTGGGCCTCATGAACCGGGATATGAACCAGTATGAGAATCAGCTTGGACAGATCGCTTTCAATGATGACAATATCTATCGGGTTTATTTCGAAGTGAAGCCCTGGACCATCAGAAGTGTGGGTGTGGGAGGATCTCGGAAATACGAATGGTTGCAGCAATATAAATATTCAGATCTTCTGAGGCAGACCTATTCTAACATTGACCAGATAGAAAGGAAACTTGTGATGCAGTCCACTTCATTCGATCAGGTGATTGATCTGGCCTGGGCCAAGGAAGAATGGATGGCAGCCCGACCTGCAATTCAGCCCATAGGCAAGAAGGACCTGGTGCGCTTCGGTTCTTCCTTTGGAATGCGGATGCATCCCATTTTGAAGGTGGTCAGGATCCATGAAGGAATTGACCTGACAGCAGCCCGGGGTACCAATATTTATGCCACGGCCGATGGGACAATACTCCAGGCAGGTTACAGGGCCGGTGGTTTTGGTAAAAAGGTGCTGATTGATCACGGCTATGGGTATCAGACTCTCTACGGCCACTGTAATGAGGTTCTTGTGAAACCCGGTCAACAGGTAAAACGAGGAGAGGTGATTGCCAGGGTTGGAAGCACCGGCCTTTCTAAGGCGCCCCACCTGCACTATGAAGTTCATGTGAACGGTAAGCCGGTTGATCCCATTAATTATTACTCCAATGATCTGTCGGCCAAAGAGTTTGAGCATATGATTGACATGCTTTCCCATGCCGATCCCTCATTTGATATTAACTGATCCAAAACGCAGCATATGAGGCTGGTGGTGACAGGTTTTTTGATAGTGTGCTCCATCTCCCTACTGGCCCAGAATCCCGCTCAACTCCCTGAAGGACCTGTGAAGCTTCCCTGGCCCACCACTGAGTTTTGGAAACAGGATACATTTTCCTGGCTTGTGGATTCAGTCCTGACTGATACCATTCCCTTGTTTCTCCCGTCTTCTGCGCTGACCGACTCCATGCTCTGGGCTTATCTTTGCCTGGAGGAGGAGCTGGACCCCTCCAATCTGACCATAATTGGGACGGGCGATATAATGTTGGGGACCAGCTACCCGTCTGAAAGTTATCTGCCACCAGGGAAGGATTGCAGTCCTATTCTGAGGTCTGTACATAAGGTGCTTCAGTCGGGCGACCTGCTTTTCGGGAATATGGAGGGGGTTTTTTGTTCGGAAGGGGGGACCCCCAAAAAATGTAAGGATCTTACAAAATGCTACGTATTCAGGATGCCGGATCATTTTTTGAGCTGTATCCTGGATGCGGGTTATGATGTGTTGAGTGTGGCCAATAATCATGTGAATGACTTTGGTCCCATAGGCAGAGCTAGGACAGCTGCATTGCTCGATTCCTCAGGGGTGGCCTATGCGGGGTTTGTGACCCATCCATGGACCCTGTTTGAGAAGGAGGGGGTGAAGTACGGGTTTGCAGCTTTTGCTCCTAACAGGGGGACCATGGATCTGAAGGATTACGAACAGGCGGCTGAGATTACTGCTATGCTCGACTCCCTGGCCGATGTGGTGATTATCTCTTTTCATGGCGGGGCCGAAGGGAAGGATCACCAGCATGTGGTTCGTGGTGATGAGGAGTACCTGGGTTACAACCGGGGCAGTGTTTATCATTTTGCACACAGGGTGGTGGATGCGGGCGCTGATGTGGTGTTCGGACATGGTCCGCATGTGACCAGGGCCGCGGAACTTTATGGGGACCGGTTGATCTGTTATAGTCTGGGGAACTTCGCTACCTACAGGCGCTTCAACCTGAAGGGCCCCAACGGTATTGCACCCATTGTGAAAGTGACTGTCGACAGTGAAGGGAGGTTTATGCGGGGAGAGGTGGTGTCGGTCTATCAACAGGGAGAAGGGGGGCCGAGAATTGATCCGGCTGGCAGGGCTGCAGCAAAGCTGAAAGAGCTGAGTGAATCAGATTTTCCCGGGCAGGAACTGGTGGTGGACAGCGATGGAATTCTCTGGAAGAGGTAACCTGAACTGCTGCCTTCCTGTTTGAATCTACACTGGAAATGTTTAAATTGAACTTTGATTTTTGAAATTGCACGATATGCCTTACAAAGAAGCTAAAGTTGAAAAGCTCTATTATTCCATCGGAGAGGTGGCAAAGATGTTTGATGTTAACACTTCCCTGATCCGGTTCTGGGAGAAGGAGTTTGATATCATCAAACCCAAAAAGAATAAGAAGGGAAACCGGCTTTTTACCAAGACGGATATTGACAACTTTCATATTATCTTTCACCTTGTCAAGGAACAGGGGATGACTCTTAAGGGAGCTAAGAAGAAGATGAAAGAGAACAAGGAGGATACGGAACACAATTTCAAAATTATCAGATCTCTTGAAAATATCAAGGGAATGCTCACAGATCTTGTTTCATGATAAGGCTAAGTGCGATTACCGGCTACCTGGAGGGCCTGGCACCGCTCTCTCTACAGGAATCATATGACAATTCCGGACTGCAGGTGGGCGATCCAGGCATGGATGTGACAGGTGTCCTGGTGGTACTGGATGTAAGTGAAGAGGTTCTGCTGGAGGCAGAGAAGCTGGGTTTCAACCTGGTGGTTTCGCATCATCCTGTGATTTTCGGGGGACTAAAATCTATTACTGGCAGGAGCGAAGCGGAACGTATTGTGAAAATGGCCATTCAAAAAGAGATTGCCATCTATAGCGGACATACAAATTTTGATGCCATTGCCGGTGGAGTAAACAGTGCGCTGGCAAACAGGTTGGGACTTGTTGATCAGCAGATCCTGGATCCTATGAGTGAGACCTTGAAGAAGGTGGTGGTCTTTGTACCCCATGCACAGCTGGAGCAGGTGAGGCAGGCCATGTTTGAGGCAGGGGCCGGAGAAATTGGGGCATACGATAGCTGTAGCTTCAATGCAGAAGGGTCAGGCAGCTACAGGGGGTCGGTAGGAACTCATCCTTTCGCCGGTGAGGCAGGGGTGCTTCACCAGGAACCGGAGACCAGGCTGGAAACCATTGTGCCAGCTGAGCTGGCAGGGAAAGTTGTCAGGTCTATGCTAAGGGCACATCCCTACGAGGAGGTAGCCTACGATATCTATCCACTTGACAATAAAGACCCCAGGAGAGGCATGGGGATGATTGGCCGCCTGGAGTATCCCATGGATGAAGAAGTTTTCCTGGGCTTTCTCAAGGATCGATTCAGGACCGGGGTGATCAGGCACTCTGAGCTGCTGGGAAAGCAGGTCAAAAAAGTAGCTGTTTGTGGCGGTACCGGAAGTTTCCTGCTGGGAAGAGCCAAAGCCACCGGAGCAGATGTATTTGTAACCGGTGATATGAAATATCACCAGTTTTTCGAAGCTGAAGGGAAGCTTGTGGTGATGGATATCGGCCATTTTGAGAGTGAGCAGTTTACGCGGGAGCTTTTTTATGATCTACTTATAAAAAAATTCCCTAAATTTGCAGTCCGTTTATCGGAAACAGAAAAAAATCCAATTAAATATTTTTAGTA
>JAOZQY010000282.1 GCA_029931975.1 Bacteroidales bacterium
AAAGTAATGGGGAAATAGCAAAAGAGGATAGACTTCAAAAAGTGGATAAGAAAAACAAACTGAGCATCAAGCAACAGTGCGAGCTTTTGGAAGTCTGTCGTAGCAGTTTCTACTATGTTCCCCAGGAAGACAGTTCATACAATCAAGAACTGATGAAACTCATTGATAAGCAATATATGGAGACTCCATTTTATGGAGTACCACGAATGACTGCATATTTACGGGAAGAGGGTCATAAAGTCAATCCCAAGCGGATTCGTCGTCTATACCGGCTGATGGATCTGCATGCTATTGGCCCTCGCCCGAACACCAGTAAACCCCATAAAGGCAAGGGGCACACCGTATTTCCATATCTGCTCAGGAACCTGGAGATTGTTCGCCCAAATCAGGTATGGGGTATGGACATCAGTTATTTGCCGGTAGGTAATGGTTACATGTACCTGGTAGCTATCATTGATCTATACAGCCGCTATATTGTTGGCTGGGCACTCTCAAACACCATGACAGCTGAATGGGTTAAAGAATGCCTGATGTCAGCTATAGACGCTTATGGCGAGCCTGAAATTGTGAATACAGATCAGGGTAGCCAATTCACCTGTCCGATATTTACCAACCTCTTTAATGACCTGGGGACTAAGCTCAGTATGGATGGAAAAGGAAGGTGTATCGATAATATTTTTATCGAGCGTTTTTGGCGAAGTCTCAAGTATGAGAAAATCTATCTTGAACCATCAGAAGACGGGATAGAGTTGTATTGCAAAGTCAAGTGGTATATGGATTTTTATAATACCCGCAGACTACATCAATCTTTAGGATATGATAAACCGGAACGGGTCTATACCAAGGCTGCATAATTTTCCTTTTCCGGCCAATTGGCCGGAAAAGGAAAACAAACGTATATTTGAAATTAGTTGTCTAAAGGTGGGGAGTACTTAATTCTTTGCCATCCTGACAGCCCATCCACTGGTGGGGATCTTCGGTTCCACTTACGCGATCGTCATGGGAGCTTTTCTGTTTCTGGTTCCCTATCTGATGAAAAAACCACTATACAGTATGAAACTGGCGCATTGGAATTTTTTCCTGATCGCAGGCGGAACATTGATTTTCTGGCTGGCAGGATTTATATCTCATTATGCTCCTTTATACACATTGTACTGGCCGCTACCAGCTGACTTCAATCAGTTCAATCCTGTGGGAGGTGCTTTCTTTATACTGGGCATTGCTCTGGTGATGGTAGGTTCTGTTTTCTTTGTCATCAACATCTTTAAGACCATTGCCTATACTCCCGAAGGATGGGAGAAGCAACCTGGTGCTAAGCTGCTGGGTTCAGCCCTGGGAACTGTGGCCTTTGGGAATATATTTAAGAAAAAATCAAAACAGAAAGAGCACCTGGTATCTCTTCCTGTGGCTGCTATTGCCAGAGGATCGGTGGACGTGGCCCTCAATGCCGGGATTATCCTCTTCACCGGTATCCTGATCCTTGTCTACATGGTTGGAGCCATTCTTGGATTTGATCTAAAGGATACGGCTATAGACGCTCTTCTTTATAAGAATTGGTTTTGGTGGGGACTCGACCTGGTTGCCGATGGACTGGTTCTAATCTTTGTTGCCGGTACCTGGTACCTTCTGGCCACCATGATTACCGGTAAGAAGCTTTTTATGCAGAACATTGCTCGTGCTGCACTGCTTTTGGAACTTGTTGTATCATGGACCGTCTGGTCGCACCATCTCTTATCTGACCAGGCCCAGCCGGCTTTCCTGAAAGTAGTATCAGGTGAAATGGTAACGGCTTTTGAACTGATTACCCAGGGATTGGCATTCTTTGTCACCCTGGCCACCCTCTGGGCCGCCAGACCATTAAAGATGACTAATCCCTTGAAGTTTCTCCTGGGCGGACTCCTGGGATTTGCTCTGGCTGTCCCTGCAGGTATTATGCAGGCAGACGTGGGATTGAACCGGATTCTTCATAACACCCAGTGGATCATAGGACCCCATGTACATGTGGCGATACTGGTTGGTCTGACCATGACCCTTTATGCGGCCATCTACCTCCTGCTACCCATACTGACCAATGGGGCTAAACTGTACAGCCAAAAAATGGCTAATCTCCATTTCTGGTTTCATCTCTTGGGAGGTGTCGGTATGGGTGCATTCATGGGCATGGCAGGATTGAAAGGCATGCTTAGAAGAACCCTTTATTTCAATGGGGAATATGACCTCTACATGATTCTGGCCCTGGTTTGTGGTGCCCTCTTACTAATTGGCTTCCTGCTCTTCTTCATCAACATTGTGATGACTGTTGGACTTGAAGGACTAATTGGTATCTTCAAACCTGTAAAGGATAAGAACAAGGATCTGGTACCTACAGGTACTGACACATAAATTTGATTTTTTTAATCAATCAAAAAGGGCATCTCCCGACGGGAATGTCCTTTTTTTTTAATTTATTCT
>JAOZQY010000047.1:0-12781 GCA_029931975.1 Bacteroidales bacterium
TCTTCTAAACGGACATCAATCTTGGTTTGTCCGTCTTCGGTTTGGTATAGCAGTAATTCGGAGTTGTGTTTCATTAATAGTTGAATTAATGTTACCAAAATACAGGTTTATAATCAGAGTACCATTTGTATTATGCTGGATTTATGTCATTCTATATATTAAAATAGTGTAACTATGTTATGCCTGCCCATCTGAAGGCTTCCATCATTGGCAGTTCGGTAAGCATTCCCATAAGCAAGGAGCGACTGAACCTGGGTACCTGGCAGGGGATTTACCTCGGTGAGTTCCGTAATCACGGAGGATCACGCCGTCTTGTGATCACCATTACCTCCTGATACAGCCCATATCTTACGATAATCTACCCGCATTTAGCTGTTATGTGATCATGTTTTAGAATAGCAAATTCCCGTATATATTTTATATACTTTTGAGCAACATAAAAGCTGTTGTTCATGACCGGATTAGTATTACTTGGAGACGAAGCAATAGGCCAGGGAGCACTGGATGCAGGCCTTTCAGGGGTATATGCCTACCCGGGTACCCCTTCCACTGAAATTACCGAATTTATTCAGCGTTCGAAAGAGGCACGTGAGCGAAAAGTACACGCCCGGTGGTCCGCAAATGAAAAGACTGCCATGGAATCCGGACTGGGCATGTCCTATGCCGGTAAAAGAGCCATGGTATGCATGAAGCATGTGGGACTAAATGTGGCCGCTGATGCCTTTATCAATACCGGTATAACCGGGGTGAACGGGGGACTGGTGGTGGTGGTGGCAGATGATCCTTCCATGCACTCTTCACAAAATGAGCAGGATTCCCGCTTTTACGGGAAATTTGCCATGATTCCGGTACTGGAACCTGCCACCCAGCAGGAAGCCTATGATATGACCCGTTACGGTTTTGATTTATCGGAAAAGTTTTCTCTGCCGGTGATGCTTCGGATCACAACACGACTGGCCCACTCAAGGTCTGCTGTTGTGAACTCCGATAATCGAAAGGAGAATGTCATTAAATTGCCCACCGACCTGAAACAGTTCATCCTGCTTCCTGCTCTGGCCAGAAAAAGATATAAGTTGCTCTTATCTGTTCAGGATAAGCTGGAAACAGAGAGTATTGCTTCAGGCCTGAACCGCATAGAGGCGGGGGAAGATCACTCCAGAGGAATTATCGCTTGCGGACTCTCCTATAATTACTATCAGGAGGTGGCCGCGGAAGCGGAACTGAAACACCCGGTTTTAAAAATAGCTCAGTATCCGGTACCACCTGAACTGCTCAATGAATTTGTGAAACAGGTCGACCGGGTATTGGTACTGGAAGAGGGCGCTCCAATGCTGGAAGAGTCACTCACCGGTGTTCTTGAGAACGGGTACCAGATAGGGGGGCGCCTTGATGGCCTGCTTCCAAGAGATGGGGAACTGAATCCCCTGCTGATAAAAGAGGCCCTGGAGATACCGGTTGAAACCCCACGGGAGGTACCTGAGATTGTTAAGAACAGGCCCCCGGCCCTCTGCAAGGGTTGCGGTCACATCGATATGTACAATGCTCTGGGAGGAGCCCTGAAGCCCTATGGCCCGGGCCGGGTCTTCTCCGATATAGGTTGTTATACCCTGGGTGCCCTGCCCCCGTACAATGCCATTAATTCCTGCGTGGATATGGGAGCTTCCATAACCATGGCTAAAGGAGCCTCCGATGCTGGACTGCGTCCTGCGGTAGCAGTGATTGGTGACTCTACCTTTACCCATTCGGGGATGACCGGGCTGCTGGATGTTGTGGTGGAGCAAACGCCTGTCACTGTGATTATTTCGGATAACTCCACCACCGGCATGACCGGGGGACAGCAGTCGCATGCTACCAACCGCCTGGAGGAGATCTGTCTCGGAATCGGGGTGGAAGAGGAGCACCTGAAGGTGATGAATCCACTACGCAAGCACCATGAAGAGAACATGCTTATGATTGCTCATGAGTTAGCCTATGAAGGTGTTTCAGTAATTATTGCACAAAGAGAGTGTGTCCAGACGGCTTCACGCCGGTTGAGAAGTCAAAAATCTGTTAAGTCTTAAGAATAAAGTTTTAAAGTATGAAAAGGGATATAATTCTGGCGGGTGTAGGGGGACAGGGAATCCTGTCCATTGCTGCAGTGATTGGGATGGCTGCTGTTGAATCGGGACTCTACCTGAAGCAGGCAGAGGTACATGGTATGAGTCAGCGCGGGGGAGCAGTACAGTCTCATCTGCGCATTTCAGATTCTCCCATTGCTTCGGACCTGATTCCGGAAGGAAGCTGTGATATGATCCTCTCGGTGGAACCCATGGAGGCGCTACGTTACCTTTCCTTCCTTGCTAAGGATGGATGGGTCGTGACCAGTAGTAAGACCTTTGAGAATATCAATGGTTATCCTCCGGTAGAAGACCTGTATAATGAGATTAGGAAAATAGAGAGGCATGTGATTATCGATGCCTATTCCATTGCCAGGGAGCTGGGGTCTCAGAAAGTCTCCAACATGGTAATGTTGGGAGCGGCCTCTGAGTATCTGGAGATATCACAGGATAGCCTGGAAGAAGCTTTGAAAGCGCTTTTCGGTCGAAAAGGCGAAGGAGTGGTTGAGCTGAATATCAAAGCGCTGAAAGCAGGGAAAAATGGCGTGAGAATCTGAAACTTTTATATCTTGAAGGTGTTAATTGAAAACACCAATATATGTTCAGCCAGAAAGACCTCCAGCAGATCCGTTCCAAAGGGATCAGTATAGATGATATAAATCAGCAGATCAGACATTTTCAATTGGGTTTTCCACCTGCAGATATTACCATGACGGCCACACCCGGAAAGGGGATTATCTTGTTGAGTGAAGGAGATCAACAAGGTTTTAGGGATGTTTTTCTCGACAATGCTCCTGATTTCAGGATTATCCGCTTTATTCCGGCTTCGGGAGCAGCCTCCCGGATGTTCAAATCACTTTTCGGGGCCCTGGGGGCCCTGGAGGGAAAAAGCGGGGAGGAGCAGCAGCAATGGCTTTCAGAGAAAAAAGAGATTCGGGAATTTTTTGAAAAGCTGGAGAAATATCCCTTTTACGAGGATATGCTTCTTCCGGAAGGGGAGAAGCCAGCCGGAGTTCTCCGTCAGTTACTGGGAGAAAAGGGACTTCAATACGGAAGCAAGCCCAAGGGATTGCTAAAGTTCCACAAGTACAGTGTAGCGGATCGTCGAACAGCCTTTGAAGAACATGTGAGGGAAGCCGTGAAGTACTGTATCAGCAGGGACAGGATGGTCAGGATACACCTGAGCGTATCGTCCGATCACCTGGATGGCTTCCAAACCGAGGCTGCCTGTATCCTGCCTGAGATTGAAAGGGAGAAAGACGTGAGCATTGATCTCTCTTTTTCATTTCAAAAACCAGAAACAGATACCATTGCAGTGGATCAGGAGAATGAACCCTTTCGCAATCCCGATGGCAGCCTGCTTTTCAGACCCGGCGGGCACGGTGCATTGATCCGGAACCTGGATGCCCTGGATGGAGATATCGTATTTATCAGCAATATTGATAATGTGGCGCCCGATAGGCTGAAGAATCTGAGGGTGAGACAGAAGCAGGTTCTGGGGGGTGTGTTGCTGGAGGTGCGGTCAAAGATATTTTACTATCTGATGCAGCTTATGGGGGAGGTGAAGCCGGAAAAGACCCGACTGGACAGCATGGTTAGCTACCTGCATGAAAGGCTGGGAATTGCCATTCCCGAAATGTTGGAAAGCTGGGATGTGAACGAATTGAAACATTGGCTCATTGCAAATATGAACAAGCCCATCAGAGTATGTGGCATGGTCAGGAATGAAGGAGAACCTGGCGGAGGGCCTTTTTATGTACGCTCGGAATCGGGCGAAGTAAGCCTCCAGATTGTGGAATCTTCGCAGATTGATCTGGCCGATCCGGTTAAAGCCGGGATGATGGCGCAGTCAACCCATTTTAACCCGGTTGATCTGGTTTGCAGTCTGCGCGACTACAAGGGACAGAAATTTAACCTGAGCCGCTTTGTGGATCACAATACCGGGTTTATTTCAGAAAAGTCGGTGGGGGGGAAATCCCTGAAGGCCCTGGAACTTCCAGGCCTCTGGAACGGCTCCATGGCCGGCTGGCTAACCCTCTTTGTGGATGTTCCCATGGAAACCTTTACTCCGGTAAAGACCGTATTTGACCTGGCCCGCAAGGAACACCGGGCATAGAGGGATTAAGGGTCTAATCATTGATATATCCTGACTCATAGAGCAGGGTCCATCCTTCGATCCAGAGATTGGATCCAAATGCTCCTTTATAGCTTACTTTTTCAAACCAGTCGCTGGAGTAGGGAGCCATATTTTCAAAAATGGTATATGATGGAAGTAGTTTGTAGCCTGAGCTAAGGTCTCCATAGATACCGGGATCTTCAAAGCTGGTTTCCCATGCAATGGTCGAATCGGTCAATATCTGGTTTTCGGCAGTGAGATTCTCTCCAGGCTCCGAATAAGTATTATACGCATATTCCGTGTCTGAAAAGGGGTAGAGAATGTTGTTATTCAAGCCAAGTCTGCCCGATAGGAAAAGTGACCAGCTATCGCCAGGCAGGTCCGTATGCCTGATGGCAACACCACCCACTGGATATAGAAAAATGGAATTTCTTAGCTTAGCTCCTCCATATTGAAAAAAGTGAATGGGTGTAGCCACTGAGGAGAGGGTACTGTGGATCAGGCTTGTATTATATAGCTCTGGCATACTTCCCTGCAGCGAGGGTATTGCCTGCAATCCACCGCTTATCTCGACGCATTTATCAGAACCCCCATTAATACCCAACCAGAACTGACCCTTTCCGTGATATCCCTGGTCAATGTCAAAGGCATCATCTCCGCAGAAAGCGACTACCAGGTTTCTGCAGTTCACAGCTCCTCCAAAAAATTCCACGCCATCATCGGCATTGGAGATCACTTCCACAAATTCAATGGTGGTCTGCCGGCCCACACCACCCAGTGTGAGCCCGTTGATCTCATTGCCTTCCCCAATATTGGACCCCCCGTGACGAATGGAGACATAGCTTAGGATGCCGGAGTTATCATCATCATCAGTGCCCCCGTAGATACCCCTGGGTTCACTGATGGGGATGCCTTCAATCAGATCTTCGCCCGATTCGGTATTGATGCTGGCATTTCCCAGAATAATCAGGCCTCCCCAGAGTCCACGTGCCTCCAGGGCTACACTTCCTTCCAGATCATCACCCTCCACGGTGAAAATTATGGGATTCAACCGGGTGCCTTCTGCAATGATGGTTCCTCCCCGGGCCACAATCAGGGCACTGGCCAGGCTTCCCTGTCCGGTTCGTGCCCGGATCACTGTACCGGCCTCAATAGTCAGGGTCTGACCGTCATTCACAAATACAAAACCATTGATAAAGTACTCCTTATCTGTAGTCCATGTAACAGTACCCGTTCCGCCTCCCTGGTCGGTGATGGTCTCCTGATCTTCTATGATATAATCACTTTTTCTGCAGGTAATGAAAGTTGTCAGAAGGCTGAGACTTAATAGAAAGGACAGAGATTTATATAAGCGTTTCATCAGAAGCTGAGTGGCAGGTTAAAAGACAATTTCAATATTCACGAACAGGTAGGGTTCGGATCCTCCGTTTTGTGCATACTCCACCCAGTCCTGATAGTTCAACGAGAGGTGGACATATTTCATGGGAGTATACTGGATCCCACTGATAATGGCACTTCCATCACTGGAGAGATTCCAGGGGAGTTCTTCTTCAGGCAGCACATTGGAATAGAGCTGATCGTAACGTGCAAACAGCTCCCATTTGTCTGAGAATTTATAAGTGGAATAGAGGGAATATCCGTACCTGTTGTATCCCTCGATAAATTTGTAGTTGAGCTGATGGTTATACTCCCCGGCAATTCTAAGCCTCATAAATCTGTATCCCATGAACCCGGAGAAGATCATCTGGTGTAATTTACCGGTGTGAAGAGTATAATAAGTTCTCAGGGTTAGTCCGGGTATAGGGTTCAGTGTGATGCCTGCGCCAATCCTGTAAATATTGTCAAACTGCAGGCTCTTGTAACCCTCCCCGTTGCTTAGTACAAGGTCGGCAGTGAAGTATTTGGACGGACTGAACTGAATTCCGGCACCCAGGTCGGCACTGGATCCAAAACGGTATTCATCCATATAGGACCTGTAAAGGTAACGGTAGCCCCAGAACTTCTCCTGTACCTTAAACTGCAGCATTTCCATCAATCCAAACCAGGTACGTATATTTCCGGTTTTATAGCTGAGGTAGGCGTTCTTAAAGTAGGTGTAACGCCTTATGAGGCTGAATTCCGACTCATCGTCTATACTTCCGATGTCCAATTTCACCTCTGCCGAAAAGTTCTTATCAAGCTCCCGTTTGTATCCAAAATAGGCACGTTTCACCTCAAAGGTGGTTCCTCGATTATCTGAATCCAGACTGTAGTTGAAGTGGGTATAGATTTTGGCCGACACGATTCCGGGGGGTGGTTCAGGCGGGATTGTGTCCTGTCCATTTAGCAAAGGAAAGAAAGAAAGGAGCAGTATAAGGGCAGAGAAACATTTCATTCAGCATAATTTATGTTCCACAATGTAAAGGAAACAGATTAAATTATCCTAAAATAATCGTTTGTACCGATTAAATTTCTTATTAAGAAAACAATTACTTAACATTAAATTTACATAGGGCGTTCTATAGCAGTGTATCTTGCCAATAGTAATTCAAACATTTAACCGCGGACCCAATGAACTGGAGTGATTATAAAATCCTGCTAGTGGACGATGAGAAGGACATTCTTGAGTTCCTGAGTTACAACCTTAGGAATGAGGGCTTCAATATCAGCACTGCTTCCAATGGAAAAGAGGCAGTGAAGCTTACGTCTGAGATCAAACCCCACCTGGTTCTGATGGATGTGATGATGCCCGGGATGGATGGCATAGCCGCCTGTGAGGAAATCCGCTCCATGAAGAATATGGAGAATACCCTGGTGGCCTTTCTAACTGCACGGGGGGAGGATTACTCCCAGATTGCCGGTTTTGAGGCAGGGGGGGACGATTATATCACCAAGCCCATTAAGCCAAAAGTACTTGTAAGCAGGGTGAAAGCCTTACTGAAAAGACGTAGTGTAAAAAATGAAGTTGCGGCTTCAGGAGAGCTTACCAGGCTTGTATCCGGCGACCTGGTCATTGATAAGGAGCGTTACCTGGTTTTGAAGAAGGGAAAAGAGATTACCCTGCCCAGAAAAGAGTTTGAACTACTCTTCTTACTGATCTCTAAACCGGAAAAGGTATTTACCCGCGATGAGATTTTCGACCGTGTATGGGGTGAGAACACTGTGGTAGGAGACAGAACCATTGATGTACACATCCGCAAGATCCGTGAAAAGCTGGGTGACAAGTACATCCACACGGTTAAAGGAATTGGATACAAGTATCTTGTATCCTGATCCCCTTTTCATTCCAGTATATCAGTTTCGATATCCACTGTTGTTTTTCCTATGGATTCCTGGAGCAGTGAATCAGCTTTTACCAGATTTACTGAATTCAGGAAGAGGTTTTTGGTTTCCGACAACATCTCCATATAGGTGACGCTGATTTTCACGCCTTTCTGGGTCTTTTTCAGAATCTTGATCCGACCCACCATGATTGCATTGGCCATGTTAATCATCTCATCCCGGCGCTTCACAAGTTCACCAATACTGTCGTAATTCCTGTTTTGCAGAATATTAATCAGGAAGTTGAAGAATTCGCTGGATTTTTCATTGAAGTTCTTCAACACATCAATCTGTTCCTTGTCCAGCGGGTGGTTATTATCCAGGTGGTTATAGGCAGGTTGAACAATGTGCATCAGCGAGTTTGCCATCTCTTTCATATAGGCTACTACCTGAACATAGTGGTGTCCACTCACCAGTTCATTCTCCTCAAATTTCCGGAGGGTCTCAGGGATGCTATCCCTGATCTCTTTGATGTCTTTGCTCAGGTGCTTGGTTTCTTTTCGAAGACTCTTCAGCTCCTTGTGCTTCTCTTTAAAAAGGTTGGTATAGGTCATGTAAAGAATCTTAGAGACCTTAAGGATGGTGCTTCTCACTTCATCATCGCAGGATTTCATTACCTGGTAAGAGGCGGTGATAATCTGGCTGTCGAGTCTTTCCTGTTTCTCAGCCCTTCTTTTATGGAAAGCGTGAGTTCTCAGGAGGATGAAGATGGAGGCCACAATCAGTATCAGGATCACGGGAAATTTTCCGAAGAAGATTAGTGATGCGATCAAAAATGAAGCCAGGAAGGCAGAGAAGGCGGTAAAGAACCAGCCACCGATAACAGTCAGCACCCCTGTGATACGGTAAACAGCACTTTCCCTTCCCCAGGCACCATCAGCAAAAGAAGTTCCCATGGCCACCATAAAGGTAACATAGGTAGTAGAGAGTGGAAGTTTCAAGGAGGTACCTATGGCGATCAGAATACTGGCAACCACCAGGTTCACTGATGCCCGTACCTGGTCAAAGGCCATCTTTGGATCCTGTTCATTCTGGTTATGCTCTTCATTAAATCTGTTCTGAACAAATCTGGTAACTATGGGCGGGGTTATTTTAACCACAACATTGCTTGTTGCAACAGCCTGCCTTACCAGAAACCTTGCCAGGCTGGAGGAAGCAAAACGCTCTGTTCCTTCTCCCTGACGGCTCAGGTCGATTGATGTGGCAGTTACTGACTTTGCCTTTTTGGAGAAACGTAGTGTCAGCACCATAATCAGTCCTGCCGCAATCAGAAAATACACGGGTGTATTCACTTTCTCCTGCAGGGCGGTCATCATGAAAACCGAAGGATCGCCACTGCCTGAGGCCATATATGCTTTAAAGGATTCAAAGCCTGCCAGGGGTACTCCGATGAAATTCACCAGGTCGTTGCCGGCGAAGGCCATGGCCAGTGCAAAGGTACCTACCAGTACAGTAATTTTCAAAACATTTACACGGGTGAACACTGTCAGCATCTGAAAAATAGCTGTCCAGCCCACAAAGCTGAGCAGCATAACCCTGGTGGTATGCTCCTTGATGCTGGCAAGCATATCGGCCGAAATCAGGGTTGATCCCTTGGCCCCTTTGATAAGCAGGAAATAAAGAATGACTGTAATGGCAAATCCACCCCAGACACCGGTCCAGTATTTACGGGTCTTTTTTAAATTGAATGAGAAGGCCAGGCGAACGATCCATTGCACAATCATCCCCACACTGAAGGCGATCACCACAGAGAGGAAGATCCCCACAATAATCATCACCGAACTGTTCACATTGATGAAATCGCTTACCTCGTGAAGCTTGTCAACAGACCTGCTTACCTTATAAATGGAGACAGCCACAGCCGATCCCAGGAGTTCAAAAACAATGGAAACCGTGGTGGAAGTGGGAAGGCCGATGGTATTGAAAAAGTCCAGCAGCAGGATATCTGTAAGCATCACTGCCAGAAAGATGATCATGATCTCGTTGAATCCGAAAAACTCCGGATTAAAGATCCCTTTCCGGGCCACCTCCATCATTCCGTTGGAGAATACTGCACCCACCAGAACTCCGGCGGCTGCAATGGCCAGGATGATTTTGAATGGAGCGGCCTTCGAACCAATGGCCGAATTCAGAAAGTTCACGGCATCATTGCTGACACCTACAATGAGGTCAGAAATAGCCAGAAGAAACAATACTGCAACGATAAGAATATAATACGCCTCCATGTAAGGTAATTGTTATGATACCTGGCAAAAATAGCTTATATAAGAAGATCGAATATTAACTTAACGTTAAGTTAACATCACTTCAATGTTACTTATGAATGTATAAAAAATGAATTACATTTATTCACGCTCTGAATTGAAAGACAATGAAGAATCAGATAAAGCTTTGCCAGGTGCAGCCGGATCTGGCCTGGGAAGAAATAGATGTCAATCTTGACATGCTGGAAGGTATGCTGGAAAAGGCAGAAACGGATACCGATCTGGTGGTTCTGCCGGAAACATTTTCCACTGGTTTTACCATGCAAAGTGAAACAGTGGCAGAAGGGGAGGATGGAAAAGCGGTGCAGTGGATGAAGCGGATGGCCGGGAAGAAAAAGTGTTATGTTACCGGCAGTCTCATTTTCAGGTCGACGGATGGTAATATATACAACCGTCTTCTATGGGTTTCCCCTAAGGGAATTGAAGCTTATTACGATAAACGGCACCTCTTTCGTCCGGGAGGAGAAAGAGAGAACTTCAGTCAGGGAAATGAGCGTAAGCTTTTTAAAATGGGGGAATTCCGGATTCTTCCCCAGATCTGTTACGACCTGCGTTTCCCGGTCTTTAGCAGGAACAGGGGCGATTATGATGTGTTGCTCTATGTGGCCAACTGGCCTGCCTCACGGCAAGCGGTATGGGAAACCCTTACCAGGGCCAGGGCCATGGAGAACCAGAGCTATCTTATCGGCACCAACCGGGTGGGACGTGATGGAACTGGAACAGTTTCCATTGGGGGTTCATGTCTTATAGACCCTGTGGGAAATGAAATCCACAGAATGGACCAGAAGCCCCGAATTAAGACTTCTGTTCTGGACCTGGAAAAACTGAGAAATTTCAGAGAGAAATTTCCTGCATGGAAAGATGCGGATTTCTTTAATACCGGCTGGTAAACAACGACTTTCTAGCTAGCGCAACTGCAGCCACCCTGGCCGCCATCGTCGTTGCACGAACCCTGAGCCTCACAAGAACCATCACTACCACAGCTACAACCGTCTTCAGCGTGGGTGTGACCGTGCGATAATTCTTCTGCTGTTGCTTCGCGCACTTCGCATACCTCTCCTTTAAAAAAAAGATCATTTCCAGCCATCGGGTGATTAAAATCCATCTGAACGGCATCTCCTTCGATGGCCATAACTTTTCCATTCAGGCGTCTGCCCTCGGCATCCATCATTGGAACCATGGATCCAATCTTCATCAGGTTCTCATCGATCTTGCCATCCACTTCAAATACTGACCGGGGAACATGTACGATGGCATTCTCTACTACAGGTCCGTAGGCATCTTCGCTGTTGAGCAGAAACTCAAAGTTTTCGCCTGATTTCAAACCACTCAGGTGCTCTTCAAATTTAGGGAGCAATCCGCCGGTTCCAAAAAGGAAGGTAAGGGGATTTTCATTGGTCAGCGATTCAACAACTTCACCCTCTTTTGAACCTGTACGAAGTTCATAAACGATGGATACTACATTATTCTTTTCAGCAATCATTTTCTCTTAATTTTTTGAAGATGCAAAGAAAGGAAATATTTCTCTTTAAATAAAGGGAAATATTTCCAGGGGCTCTATTTAACAAAAATATATATTAATCTTCTGTGGCGGTTGCACTTACCTCAAAATCAGCCTTCCGCAATCCGCTTTTTCTGTATTTGATCAGGGAGACTGCCATAATAATGCTGGAGGCAAGAATAACCAGTAGCAGAACCCCCTCGTTAAACTCGGGAACTGCAAGCGCTTCAGGGATGGAGTAGTAGAGCAATATGGTGATTAAACCCCTGGGAGCCATCCAGATATCAGGGTAGATATCTTTTCTGAAAACCACCCTGAACCAGGCAAAACGAATGCCGTAGAGTAGGCCCAGGATCAGGATGCTGACCAACCAGACTTTCAGATCGAGCAGACTGGTAAGCAAGATGGTAAAGCCAAAAATCACAAAAAAGAAGGTCCGGACCACAAAGGAAGACTCCAGGGTGATCATCTTGAAATTATCAAAAATGGTACTCATATGTTCTTCATCCAAAAACTTCTTCATCTTCCCGGGAAAGAATATCTGTCGGTTCGAAAGAATCAATCCGAATACCAGGATGATCAGCAGGCTCGAGAGATGGAACATCTTGCTGATTGCAAAAAGAAAAATCAGGACAGCAATGAGTAAAAAAAGCTTTAGTTCGGTACGTATTTTTTGAAAGAGGAAAATCAGAAAATAGCTGGCAGCCAGGGAGACCAGAACAGTTAGGCTCAGGTTTAAAAGTGCATCCAGACTCATCTCACCAATGCTTTCTGCTTCCAAACTACTTATCAGGAAATAGAAAAGCATGATGCCCAGTATATCTGAGAATGTGCTCTCATAAATCATCTGCTCCCGCTTACTGCTTTGCAATGTCGAAACACTGGGGATGATAATGGCTGAACTCATAATGGATAGCGGGACCGCATAGAGGAGCCCGGTCGTCAGATCCACCTTCAGGTAAATGGTCATTACTCCGGCGATGAGAATGGCCGAAAGAAACAGAGTGACCAGCGAGGTAAAAAAGGCACGACCTATCACTTTCCGTTTCCCCCTTTCCAGTTCCAGATCCAGGGAAGCCTCCAGCACAATCATAATTAATCCGATGGTACCCAGTACCTCGAGGATGGGGGTCAGATCTGGCGATAGCATGCCTGTGGCCGATACCAGACCCTTCAGTGCAATACCCAGGACAATAAGCAAAAGCACACTGGGAATGCTGTAGCGACTGGCCGCCAGGTTAAAAAGATAGGAGATGATAATAATAAGTGAGCCAATAATGACCAGTCCGTTCGAATCAAAATGTTCCATTAGAAATAGGTATTAAAACCGATACGAAATATGGGATTTGAATAGGGCGATACCGAGGATTCATTGATATCCCAGAGTACCAAAAAAGAGACAGAGTTATAAATTCCCACCTTTTGAGAAAATCCGCCACCCACCAGGAATCCGCGGTAGATAAACCTGCCATCTTCATTATATGGAGGAACATAATAGGCCCGT
>JAOZQY010000047.1:12881-28409 GCA_029931975.1 Bacteroidales bacterium
GTCCGAGTCCAACCGAAAGCCGGTCCATCACATGGTAGCCCACCATGGGTGCCAGTTCAATATAGGTACTGGTTCCAAAGGAGAGCCACATCTCGGGAATAAGGAAAAATTTTCTTTTCCTGCTTCCTGTTTCTTCCTGTGCTGCCACTGAAATCATGAGGACTGTAAGAAGAAGCATAAGAGAGATCTTTCTCATCACTTCTCTTTCTTTCCTCTATATTCGCGGGCATTGATTTTTCCCGAGAGTAATAGTGAGCCGTTCTGGGCCAGTGCCCTCATTTCATCCTCGCCCGGATAAATGAGAACCGGGGCAATAAATCCAACCCGGTCTTTCACATCTCCGGTAAGATCAGGATTATGGGCAATGCCACCGGTGATAAGGATGGCATCTACCTTTCCTCTCAGCACTGTGGCCATGGCACCAATTTCCTTGCTAATCTGGTAAGCCATCGCTTCCTGAAGCAGCATGGCCCGGGCATCACCTTCCCGGGCGTCTTTTTCTATTAGCTGGGCATCCTTATGCCCCTCATAGGCATAGAGTCCGCCCTCTCCAATCAGCATCTTTTTCACCTGGGGCCAGCTCACATTCTTTTCCACGCAGTACCTGGCAAGGGCTCCGGCTGGCAGTGTGCCCGATCGTTCGGGACCAAAAGGACCCTCACCGTCCAGGGCATTGTTCACATCCACAACCCTTCCCTTTATGTGCGCACCAACAGAGATTCCGCTGCCCAAGTGGGCAACAATCAGGTTCAGATCCTCATACTCCACGCCCCTTGACTGGGCATATGTACGTGCAACTGATTTCTGATTCAGAGCGTGGAAGATAGATAAGCGCTCAAATTCAGGGTGACCGCTGATGCGGGCCACATCCTGCATTTCATCCACCACAACCGGATCGGCAATATATGCTTTTGCGCAGGTGAATGTGTTGAGTAAACTATTGGCAATCAGTCCTCCCAGGTTACTGGCATGATCGCCCATAACTCCCGTTTCCAGATCCCGGATCATCGTTTCATTCACTTCATAAACACCCGACTCAATGGGTTGGAGCAATCCGCCCCTGGCAATAATTACACCCACACGGTCAAAGGGTATATGATTCTCTTCCACCTCAGTGAGTACCAGTTTGAGCCTGTAATCCAGCTGATCACTTGTAGTACTGAAGGCTTCCAATTCGCCACATTCATGACGGATGGTCTTTAGAAATATTGATCTGTTCTGAAGGTAAACAGCAATTTTAGTGGAAGTGGCACCAGGATTGATGACGAGTATGTAGTTGACATCCATTTTAAGCCTGTTTTAAGCCTGTTTTTTCAGCTATTTCCTCCATTTTCGGCCGCTACTGCGGCCAGGAGGATTGAATCAAATTTCGCCTGCTCAGAATCGGATCTGGAGGTAAGTACAATGGGGGCAGAGGCACCCACAATCATGGAGGCAACTTTGGCCTTGGCAAAGAATACCAGCGATTTATAGAGGACATTGCCCACTTCGATATCGGGCATTAGCAGCAGATCGGTATCTCCGGCCACATCACTTTTGATCTCTTTGTGTTTGGCACTTTCGAACGATATGGCATTGTCAAAAGCCAGGGGTCCGTCCACGATACAATTCAGAATCTGGTCCCGCTGGTTCATTTTGGAGAGCAGGGCAGCATCCAGGGTGGCATTCATTTCGGTATTCACTTTCTCAACCGCACCCAGTACAGCTACTTTAGGTTTAGTAATGCCCAGGTTATTCAGGATCTTTACTGAATTATTGAGGATGGCGATCTTTTCAGTCAGATTGGGTGCAATGTTCATGGCCACATCAGTAACTGCAATCAACTTGTGGTAGGTTTCCACCTCAAAATAAGCAAAGTGGGAGAGGAGCTTCCCGGCACGCAGTCCATACTCCTTATTTAGCACACACTTGAGCATGTCGGAGGTTCCGACCTTCCCTTTCATCAGTACATCGGCTTTCTTATCATGTACCATCTTTACTGATATGGTTACCGCATCCACCGGGGAACTGGCCTCCACGAACTCAAACTTGCTGATATCCAGGTTCAGGATCTCTGCCATTCCAAAGGTTTTCTCCTGGTCACCTACCAGTATGGGTCGAATGATCTTTTCACGGGCTGCATTAACAATTGCATTAAGCGAGTGTGCATCTTCGGAGGCGGCAAGAATCAGTTTCTTTGGTTTATGGCTTCTATCAAGTAATTCGCGCAACTGGGAAAGTTCTGTCAGCATATCCATTTATATTAATCTTTCACAAAGAAAAAGAAATACCCGGTTTGCACCGGGTATCCACTTATGATATTCAACACATTTGCTAGCTTAGCAACACTTCTCAAGGATCTTGAATGTATCTGATGCAATTACCAGCTCTTCGTTGGTTTTAATCACCATGGCAGTTACCCTTGAATCTGCTTTGGAGATGATCTTATCTTCTCCCTTAACTCCATGGTTTCCAGGCTCGTCGAAATCAAGCCCAATGTAATCCATGTTCTGGGTAATCATGCGGCGGATATTGAAATCATTCTCCCCGATGCCTCCGGTGAAAATGACCAGGTCGAGTCCGTTCATAATAGCAGCATAGGCTCCGATAAACTTCTTAACACGATAAGCATACATAGTTAGGGCCAGGTTAGCACGCTCGTTTCCTTCATAGTAGGCCAACTCAAGGTCGCGCATATCAGATGAAATTTCGGATATCCCCATCATGCCACTGCGTTTGTTGATCATGTTGCTAAGCCCTTTCAGACTCAGGTGCTCCTTATCGGCCAGAAAGAGCAGTACACCGGGATCGATATCCCCGGTACGGGTTCCCATAATCAATCCGTCCACCGGAGTGAATCCCATGGATGTATCCAGCGATTTCCCATGTTCTATGGCGGTTACAGAGGCTCCATTGCCCAGGTGACAGGATACTACTTTCATATCCCGGGTGTCCCTGTTCAGGATCTCGCTGGCCCGCCTGTATACATATTTGTGGCTGGTACCATGGTAGCCATATTTCCTGACTCCGTATTTTTCGTAGTATTCTCGTGGCACTGCATACATGAAGGCATGGGGGGGCATACTCTGGTGAAAAGAGGTGTCAAAGACAGCAATCTGAGGAATTCCAGGCAGCAGATTATCGATGGAGATGATCCCCTTCAGGTTGGCCGGATTGTGGAGTGGAGCAAGGTCTATGCAGGCCTCGATATCATGGATTACCTCCTTGGTAATCAGTACACTTTCCTGATACTTCTCACCACCCTGTACCACACGGTGACCCACAGCATTGATCTCTTCTACTTTCTTAATTACACCATGTTCCTTGTCTACCAGGGCAGCCATCACCATGTTGATTCCCGTGGTGTGATCCATAATGGGCAATACCTGCTTATGTTTTGATTTTCCCGTCGGCTTGTGGCTGATTACTGCATCGGTAAAACCGATTCGTTCCACCATCCCTTTTGCGATTACTTCAGCATTGTTATCCATATTGAATAACTGGTACTTGATGGATGAGCTTCCGCAGTTTAATACTAATATAATCATCAATCTCTATCTGTTAAAATTTGTGAATCACAATCTTGTCCCGATTTTTTTAGTCCGGCAGCCTGGTTGGATGTAATGGCTACCAGGTTAACAATATCACTAACTGAACACCCTCTTGAGAGATCATTGATGGGGGCTGCCATTCCCTGTAATACAGGACCAATGGCTTCAGCTTTGGCCAGCCTTTGCACCAGTTTATAAGCAGTATTACCCACATTCAGATCGGGAAAAATAAGTACATTGGCGTTGCCCTGAATGGGGCTGTCAGGTGCTTTGCTTGCAGCAATGGCCTCTACCAGGGCAGCATCGGCCTGCATCTCCCCGCCGATAAGCAGGGTCGGATCCATTGCCCTGGCCAGTTTAGTGGCATTGGCCACCTTGTCGACCATGGGGTGACTGGCACTACCCTTTGTGGAGAAACTTATCATGGCGATCCGTGGTTCAAAACCCAGTATAGAGCGGGTGGTAACCCCGGTTGCCACAGCAATTTCGGCCAGCTGTTTTTCGTCGGGATCGGGATGTACGGCACCATCGGCAAATACCAGTACACCATCTTCCCCAAATGACTTGTCCTGCAGGATCATAATAAAGGCTCCTGAAACAATGCTGATTCCCGGCAGGGTTTTAACAATTTGAAAAGCGGGGCGCAGGACATCACTTGTGGCGTTGGCAGCACCTGCCACCTCTGCATCAGCATCTCCTGCTTTGATCATCAGGGTTCCAAGGTAAAGGGGATCCTCCACCAGTTTAGCGGCCTGCTCCATTGTCATCCCCTTCTCTTTCCGGAGTTCAAAGAGCAGCTCTGTATATTCCTGCTTTTTCGGGTGATCTTTGGGGTTGATTACCGTTGCTTTTTCAATATTCTTCAGTCCGTACTGCTTTACTTTTTTATCAAGCTCTACCGGATTCGCAATCAGGTAGATATAGCAGAGTTTCTCCCTGATGATTGTATCTGCTGCCATAATTGTTCGCTCTTCATTTCCTTCTGGAAGCACGATCCGCTGGCAGTCCTCGCGGGCCTGTTGACGTATTTTTTCAATTAAATTCATTGATTATCAGTAAATTGAGTTGTTAAAATTCAAGCAATAAAGGTAATTAAAAATTGCTTAGTCCAATCCTTGAATTACATCTTTTTCAACACTTTTGCTTCTTGCTGATTATAGAGAATAAAACCACCCAATCATGATCATGTGGCTTTCCGGACGTATTCCGGTTCCAGTGGGAAGCTGTTCATCGGATTAATTGCAGGTTCGGTCGATAAAATTTTTGAAAGTACTGACTTTCGTTAGTATGATTTGATGTAAATATTTCCCTTTTTAGCTATGGAGAATCTGCTATATTTGTTGGATCAAAAAATTCATCCAAATAGAGCAGTCCAAATTTGAACACTTAGGGGCACAGATCGATGGTGAACTTTACACCGATCGACTTCGCTTACTTATGTACGCCACAGATGCTTCTGATTATAAGGAGGTTCCACAGGCTGTTGTGTATCCGAAACATGAATCAGATATCCGTGAGCTGATCAGATTCGCAAGCGAAAACAAGATTTCACTGATACCCAGAGCGGCAGGTACTTCCCTGGCGGGACAGGTGGTAGGCAAGGGCATGGTGGTGGATGTATCAAGGCATATGAACCGGATTCTGGAGATCAATGAAGAGGAGCGTTGGGTCAGGGTTGAACCGGGTGTAATTCTGGATGAACTGAATATTGCTCTTCGCTCCACGGGTCTCTTTTTCAGCCCGGAAACTTCCACGTCCAACCGCAGCATGATCGGCGGAATGATCGGCAATAACAGCTGTGGGCTGCATTCTCTTGTACATGGTACAACCAGGGACCATACCCTTTCGGTAAGAGCAATATTGAGTGATGCTTCCGTGGCTGATTTTGGTCCGCTGAACGGAGATGAATTTCAAAAAAAACTGGATAAAGAGGGACTGGAAGGGGCTATCTACAGGGAGCTAAATATCATGCTCAGTGACCAGGAAAATCAGGATGAAATTGTATCCGGATTTCCCGATCCAAAGGTGCTCAGGCGCAATACCGGATATGCCCTGGACGAGCTCCTGAATACTCCTCAATATGGCGGTAAAAACGCTAAATATCCCGATTTTAACCTCTGCAGATTGCTTGCCGGATCGGAAGGTACCCTGCTGTTTATGACCGAGGCTAAACTAAATCTTGTTCCCCTTCCTCCTCCTTATAAAGCTCTGGTACCCATACATTTTAGCTCTATTATGGAGGCCATCAGGGGCAACCTGGCTGCTCTGAAACATAATCCCACGGCTGTGGAGCTGATGGATAAGATTATTCTTGATTGCACCAAAGGGAATCTGACCCAGAGTAAGAATCGTTTTTTTCTTTCCGGAGACCCGGGTGCGGTACTGATAGTTGAGCTGGCAGATAAAGATGAGACCTTGTTGAAGCAGCGGGTCGCCACCATGGAAAAGGAGATGAGGGCAGAGGGTTTGGGGTACCATTTTCCCGTGGTTTCGGGCAGTGATATTACTAAGGTCTGGGCCCTTCGAAAGGCGGGACTGGGTGTGCTTTCCAATATCCCGGGAGAGGGGAGACCTGTATCGGTTGTTGAGGATACCAGTGTGAGTGTGGAGGTGTTGGAAAAATACATTGCGGAATTTAATAAACTGCTTGATAGATATAACCTTACATGTGTATATCATGCACATATTTCGGTAGGTGAACTGCACTTGCGGCCCATCCTGAATCTGAAGGATCCTGAGCACGTTAAGCTGTTTCATGATATTGCACTGGAGACTGCTAAACTGGTAAAGAAATACAGGGGCTCTCTCAGTGGAGAACATGGGGATGGCAGATTGCGGGGGGAGTTTATTCCCATGATGGTAGGAGAGCGGAATTTTGAATTGATCCTGAGGGTGAAGTCCTTATTTGACCCGGATGGAATATTCAATACCGGCAAGATTACAGATACACCTCCCATGAATTCTTTCCTGCGCTATGAGCCAGGTCATCAATCGCCCCAATTCGAAACCTATTTTGATTATTCCCGTGAAGGTGGATTCATGCAATTGATCGAAAAGTGTAATGGATCAGGCGATTGCAGGAAGACAGAGATTTCCGGCGGCACTATGTGTCCCAGTTACATGGCCACCCGGGATGAGATGAATACCACCCGTGCAAGGGCCAATGTATTGCGTGAACTGCTCTCCCGAAAGGACCTGCTTAAGCCCTTTGATCAGCCTGAAATTTACAAGGTACTGGACCTTTGTCTCTCATGCAAAGCATGCAAGTCGGAGTGCCCATCCAGCGTGGATATGGCGAAGATTAAGGCCGAGCTTATGCAGCACTGGTACGAATACCATCGGATTCCCCTTCGTACATTGCTCATCGCCAATATCACTTATATTAACCGCCTGGGGATGATGGTTCCCGGCATTTTCAACTGGTTTACCACAAGCAAAATCACCGCATTTTTACTAAAACGCATGCTTGGTTTTGCTACCCAAAGAAGTATTCCTTCACTGGGGAAAAGAAGCTTTCGCAGCTGGGCAGCAAAGCACCTGAAGGGTCTTAATGGGGCCCTGCCCGCTGATGCACCGGAGCTGGTGCTCTATGTGGATGAGTTTACCAATTACAATGATATCTCCCTGGGTATCACATCTGTTCGTCTCCTTCATAAATTGGGAATCAGGGTTATTATTGTAAAGCATCCACAAAGTGCCCGTACCTATATCTCCAAAGGACTTTTGAAAAAGGCAAGACAGATTGCCCGGAAAAATGTGGAGATTCTGAGCAAGGAAGTATGTGCAGGACGTCCGCTTGTGGGTATAGAGCCCTCGGCCATCCTGGGATTCAGGGATGAATTTCCAGAGCTGGTTGGACAGAAAATGAAAGTGCTTGCAGAGGAACTAAGCAAATACTGCTATACCCTGGAGGAATATCTGGATCAGGCATTTGAACAGGGAGTGTTTGATAGCTCCCTGTTTTCTACTGAGAAGAGAAATCTGAAACTACATGGGCATTGTCAGCAGAAAGCCATAGCCAGCACCGGATCTACAATGCGTATTCTATCCATCCCGGAAAACTACACTGTGAAGGAGATTCCTTCTGGCTGCTGTGGCATGGCTGGCTCCTTTGGTTATGAGAAGGAGCATTTTGAACTCTCCATGAAAGTGGGTGAACTGGTGCTGTTTCCGGCTGTACGTGAGGCAGATGCAGAAACCATTGTGGTGGCACCGGGAACCAGTTGCAGGCATCAGATAAGTGATGGAACCGGTAGGAAAGCCTTGCATCCGGTGGAGGTCTTATACAGGGCATTAAAATAGATACTTATATAAAGGGGATAGCATGCTGAAAAAACTACCACTCTGGGCAAAGATCTTTATAGGAATGGGACTTGGAATTCTCTGGGGACTTATTTCAGTGTGGAGCGGCTGGGAAGTTTTTACCATTGACTGGGTAAAACCTTGGGGAACCATATTTCTTAAACTCCTTAAACTTATTGCAGTTCCGCTTATTTTTGTCTCCCTGGTCAAAGGAATTTCCAGTCTGACCGATATCACCAAATTATCCAGGATTGGATATAAAACCATCCTTATTTATATTATTACCACTGTGTTTGCCACAACGGTGGGACTGGCCATGGTTAATATTCTTAAGCCAGGCGATGTTTTTCCGGAAAACAAGCAGGAGCAGTACAGGGAGAAGTTCAGCGGACAGGTAGAGATGCGACAGGAGTCGGCCAGTGAATATGAAAAGCAGAGTCCGCTTTTCTTCTTTGAAGACATGATCCCGGAGAATTTTTTTCTTGCAGCCGGGGACAACTCCAAGATGCTCCAGATTATCTTTTTTGCTATCCTCTTCAGTATTGCCCTGGTGCTTGTGCCCGGAGAAAAAACCCAGGTGGTCAAGGATTTCTTTGATGGTCTGAATGACGTGATTCTCAAGATAGTGGACCTGATAATGCGCTTTGCACCCATTGGCGTTTTTGCCCTGATGGCCACCCTGGTTGTGGATTTCTCGGGTGATGCGGATATCTTTACGGCGCTGGGAATGTATATGTTAACGGTTGTTGTGGGACTCTTCCTCTTGATTCTGGGATTGTACCCATTGATGATGCGACTCTTTGCCGGATACAGAATCGCTGCCTTTATGAAAGCAATCCTGCCGGCCCAGCTGGTAGCCTTTACCACCAGTTCCAGTGCAGCTACACTGCCTGTCACTATGAAGCAGGTGACCGGTGAACTGGGAGTTTCCAAATCAATCGCCAATTTTGTTCTTCCTGTGGGGGTGACTATCAATATGGACGGAACCAGTTGCTACCAGGCCATAGCAGCAGTATTTATTGCGCAGGTTTTTGGAATTGACCTAAGTCTGCTTCAGCAACTGACCATTGTGCTTACAGCCACACTGGCATCCATCGGATCGCCCGGAATTCCCAGTGGCAGTATTGTAATGCTGATAATTGTGCTGAATTCGGTTGGACTGCCGGTGGAGGGACTTGCCCTTATCCTGGGTGTTGACCGGCCCCTGGATATGTTACGGACAGTTGTCAATATTACAGGCGACTCCACAGTCGCTTCCATTGTGGCTCGTTCAGAGGGTGAATTGAATCCCAAATCCTAAAAAAAAGCGTCTTTTCTCCTGCTTGCTTGCTCTTCCCTTTTGTCGAATATACCGTCTATCTCACTCTTTTTTAATATATAATGTCTTATACAGGCCTGCTTTAAGCTTTGCAGAAGGCCATATTTATCTTGTTTGTGCCCCCTGGCACATGAATATTTAAGGATGCAGACTCAAATTCTCAATTAAGTTCATAAAATATTTCATTCTCTTACTTTGATCAAGGGAAGGAGAGAGGATCCTCAAGGGAAGCGGCATTTCCTGCCACGAGATTAAAGGCAATAGTTGAATCTGGAATAAGGTGCGCTATTCTCTTGTTTTGCACAGTCTAAATAATAACTCAAAGGATTGACATATGTAACCCAATACAGAAGTGCTACAATTGTAACCAGGTTTAAAATGAAGAATAGTATACAAAATAATACAATATAATCCCTTAGTGGGGTTACAAATGTAAACAACATCTATCCTACTTTCAAATTGATAGTATCTCCTGTTAATTATCAGATACTCAGTTATATAGAAGCTTTAACTACAAAACACTTCAAGTAAACGACCGGAAATCATCTGAAACATGCTTTCAAATTGAAAGATATGAGCTTTATATGCCTAATATCCAGTTATATATAGATGTAACATAAACTATTCCTTTAATAATGGTCAAAAGGCTTAAAATTGGCTGAAGAATACTCCAATCAAGCCCTTTATAGGGCTGTGTGGGAGAGATGGAGGGTGCTGTAAGGCTGTAACCGAAGCCAACCAGGTATTATAATAAGAATAGCTTATAAGTAATTAAAATGCAAAGCTTATCAAGCTACTCACTATTGTTATCATCAGGCGTAAAATAAGTGAATTTACTTATTTTCTACATTACGTTACAAATGTGAATATACTTATGTTACATTTGGAAACAAAATAGTTGTTACATTTGTAATCAAAGATTATGACATGAAAGAGCGTCTACTTCAGCTATTGGATCTGGAACAATTGTCACCTTCAAAGTTTGCGGATAGTATAGGGGTGCAGCGTAGCAGTGTTTCTCACATAATTTCTGGCAGGAACAAACCCAGCTATGACTTTCTACAGAAGACTTTAAAGGCTTTCCCCGGACTGAATGCCTCCTGGCTGATGATGGGTGAAGGCACTATGTATGAGCAGATGGGAAAAAGCATCTCTGGCAACCTGTTTGATCCTGCTCCGGACACCCCTGTGGAGCTTTCTCAGGAGAATATTCCCGTACAGGAATCAGCGCCTTCAGAGGAGCCTATAGCAGAAGAGAAGGAAGCTGAAGTCCCTGAGCCTTTCAGTGATACGGACTTTAGCGCAGCCGCTGAAGCCCTTGGTGCAGCAGGCACAAAGAGCAGTAAGAAAATTGTGCAGGTGATGGTGATCTATGACGACGATACCTTCAGGGCTTTTACACCTGCGCATTAGAAATCTGATTATATTTGCATGCAAAAATAGAATGTACAGGTACCTGATCAGACCCATCTTATTCCTCCTCTCTCCCGAGACCATTCATCATCTTCTAATCACTTCGCTGCGATTAGCCTTTAAAATACCAGGTCTTCTCCCCCTGGTAAAAGGTTTCTATCATGTAAAAGATAAGTCCCTTGAGCTGAATTTCCTGGGATTGCACTTTACTAATCCGGTGGGACTGGCTGCAGGATTTGATAAGAATGCCTCTATATACAAGGAATTTCATGCTTTTGGTTTTTCGTTTATTGAGATAGGCACAGTGACTCCTCTGGGACAGCCCGGAAATGAGAAGCCCCGTAGTTTTCGTATAAAAAAGGACAAGGGACTGATCAACCGGATGGGTTTTAACAACCATGGAGCGGAGGCGGCAGCAGCCAGATTGGACTGTAAAAGGCCCAAAGGGCTCATTCTGGGGGGGAATATTGGTAAAAACACCCTTACCCCAAATGAACGGGCTGTGGACGATTATGAGGCTGTATTCAAAGCCATTTACGATGGAGTGGACTATTTCGTGGTGAATGTTAGCTGTCCCAATATTTCGGATCTGCGGAAGCTGCAGGACCAGGATTCCCTGGAGCAGATACTGGGGAGGATTATGGAACTGCGTGACCAGAAGGATCATAAGAAGCCTGTGCTCCTGAAAATATCACCCGATCTGAATGAGCAGCAATTGGATGAAACCCTTGAAATCGTTGATCGCTTAAAGATTGATGGCATTGTAGCTACCAATACCACCGTTAGCAGGGCAGGACTGCTTACAACTGATGAAGAAATCAATGCCATCGGAAATGGTGGCATGAGCGGTGCTCCCATAACAGCCAGAAGCCTGGAGGTGGTCAGCTATATTCACCAGAAAAGTGAAGGGAAACTTCCCATTATTGCAGTGGGCGGAATTATGTGCGTGCAGGATGCACTGAATATGCTGGATGCTGGGGCGACACTGATTCAGATCTATACAGGCTTTATCTACGAAGGGCCCGGACTGGCTAGACGAATTAACAGGGCCATTTTGAAAAGAGAAGCAGCTAAAAAAGCTTAAGGTCTCTTCGGCAGCTTAACCTGCCACTCCTCCAGGGGTTTTCTGGGCACGGGAAAGGATTCGAAACGGCTTGTAACCTGTGCAGATTTTTTCATGCCGGGTACTCCGGTGATCTCCTCCAGGGCCTGCGCAAGAAGCGGATCTTCAAGGCTGCCGAAGGGTTTGGCATAAAGCAGATTATCTTCCACTTCAATATCTGGTTCAATGCCATCCTGGAAATCGGTAAATCCATCAGCATTGGAGTATTTGATCACTAAGGGTTGCATGGCCCAGTTATGCCTTTTCGGTTCCTCCCAGTCATCAATGGTGATAGATGCATAGCACTTTCCATAAGTAGTGGTGCCAATCTGTACCACATTCATATATGGGTAGAGGCCAGCCATTAATGATTCGCTGGCCGAAGCGGTACCGCCTGTGGTCAGGAAATAGACTTTGGATAGATTCAGATTCAACTCACTCTGTGGCAGGGGGATGCGTAGCTGTTCGGAATCTGCTCCATCTGCCTCCCCGTCCTCATCCAGGTCAGCGTCTGCCCAGTACTGATTATAGAAATTATTCCATACCAGTTCTACAAATATATTGTTGTTTTCCAGGGCAGTCGCAGGCGCCAGTGTACTGGCAATATAGGCTGAGAGTCCCAGGTCCCCACCCGGATTATACCTGAGATCGACTACTACATTGCTTACTCCGGCCGATTTAAAACTTTCAAATACCCGGTTCAATTCGTCCAGCCATTCACCCGTCTTTCCCCTGGTAAACTGGGTATAAACCAGGTAGCCGATCTTCGTGCCTTCATATTCTATTACCTCATCATAATTAACCGGATTCTGACTCAATTCAATGGCTGTCAGTTCAATCTCTCTGCCATTCGGATTCATGGCATCTCCGTCCCAATCGGCAAAACCAAAGGTGGATGTGGTCTGATAGTAGAGATCATAGTAGTTGTCGGTTGTTAATATTTTTCCATCAATGGTATAGATGATATCACCGCGAGTGATACCGGAATCGGCTGCAGGTGAGCCGGCTGAAACATACTCAACAAAACTCACCACCTGGTTTTCGGTATATTTAACTGGATGAAGCGACATTCCGGTGGCTATCTCCACGCCATCGAACATGGCCACAAGCGCCTCATAATCATCTACAATCCAGGAATTGCGATCATCCTTATAGAGCAGCTTGTAAAAAAAAGCTTCCGGATCCGGTTCCACATCTGGATCCAGGTTGGGAATATAGGCTTCCCAGAGATAAACCTCATTCATCCCCTCCCATATCCAGTTATTCAGAATCTGGGTTTCTTCCGGCAGATCACTTCCATTGTCTTTATCACATGCTGAAAACATGGTAAGCCATGCAAGCATGAGCAATATCCAGCCCCTTCTTATATGCGATTGTTTCATCATTAACTTATCAGTTTATTATCATGCAAAATTAGTATTCTTAGCTCTTGTAATTGCACTTTCTGAACAAATTCATCCGATCTTCCGTTTTTTAATTAATATATGGTTTTAAAATGGCTGAAAATATGACTATACCTAATACAAAAAGTGTACCCGAATTTTAGCTAACCCCTTGTGCTATTAAGAAGCCAACGCATCTTTTAGATGGTTCAACGGTTTCTGATTTTGGTAATTGATATACTGTAACATTGTTACAGCAGCGATTTTACAGAGGATGCGCACTGAAAGACCTTTTGTTGTCTTTGCATAATTTCTTTTCAGCATTAGCTGATCACAAAGTTGGGAGAAGAGTGTTTCTATGCGTTTTCGTGATTTCATAAAAATAAAAGGAATACGTTTTTTATCATGCTGATTAGATTTTATAGGAGTAAACAATCTGATTTGCCTGGTTGTAAACAAATCCTGTTGAATGGGTTCTGAAACATATCCTTTATCTCCGATCAAAGTACAATCATCTATTTTTGAGTGTTTTATCTCATTTAGGAAATGGATATCGTGAATGCTTGCTTTGGTTAATTCCATGGAAGAATATACACCCCTCACCGAGGTGACTAGATGAAGTTTAAATCCATAAAAGTATGCTTTATTGACAGCAGAGTAACCTCGATCAGGAGCCGATTCATAATCATCTTTTCAGATCTTACTTCTGGTTATCCTGGCATTCTTGCAGATGGGTACCGGAATTGAGTCGACCAGATAGATGTTTTCGCCTTCATTCAATAAGGAAGAGATCCGGTCGTTTAATCTTGCGATTAAGTCGCCCACTCGCCTCCTTCTTCGATTGAAGCGACTTCTATGAATAAGATTGGGAAAATCATGGATATGATCAGATTTGATCTTCCCAAACAGGTAGTTCTCATTGTCAATACCGATGGTTTCGCCCACTAAGAAAAGTGTAAGTATCTCGCAATCAAACATTTTAGGCTTATTCGGGTAAAAATAGTAGTTGCCGTCAGCATCAATAAAACCATTATAAAATGATTTTGTAATGTTCAAAATCTTGTCGAAATTTGTTTTGAGATTGTGCATGATAAGATAGTATTTGTGGTGAATAGCTACCTTTAAATTACTGATATACAGTAATATGCACAATCTTTTTTTATACGAGTTATAAACATTTTTTAATAGCACAACAGGTTAACTATACTTTTGTTATGCGAAATCGTTTATTTTTCTGCCTCTTGCTTGTTTTGTGGGGAGCCTGTCTTCTTTCACAGGAGCAGATACACCCAGCATTTGCTGAACGGGTCGGGGAGAGGGAGCAGATGGTGAAGGAAGGGATTGCCGGCTATCCGCATCACCCTGTGAAGGATCCTTCCGTATTAAAGACTATGCGGAGGGTTCCCAGGCATATGTTTGTTCCAGGGGAGTACCAAGATCAGGCTTACAGGAACAGCCCCCTGCTTATCGGATATAATCAGACCATCTCCCAGCCTTTTATTGTGGCCCATATGTCTGAACTGCTTGAGCTGAAGCCCGAACACCGGGTTCTTGAAATTGGAACCGGATCCGGATACCAGGCGGCGGTACTGGGTGAGTTGTGCAACCATGTATATACCATCGAAATTGTTGCTCCACTGGGGAGAAAAGCAGAAAAACTACTGATGGAACTTGGCTACGACCAGGTGCAGGTCCGGATCGGAAATGGCTATGAAGGCTGGCCGGAGGCTGCTCCTTTCGACCGGATCATAGTGACCTGTGCCCCGGATCAGATACCTCAGGCCTTGCTGGATCAGCTTGCTACCGGTGGTCGCATGATCATCCCGGTGGGAAGAAAATTCGAGACCCAGTACATGGTAGAGGTCAATAAGTCCAGGAAAGGGCGTATCTCACAGAAACAGCACTATCCGGTCCGTTTTGTACCCATGATAGGAAAATTTGAAGAATGAGCAGTTGGATATACTCCAATTTTATTGATTACTTTGCTTTGCAGGCCGGGTCTTTGGTTCCGGAGGCGGATATGTAATTAGCCCGGAGAAATGTGGTGATGGTTCTCGTTTGGAATTCACATCCCACACACCACCCCCTACACCTTGAAAACGAAATCCCTGTACATTTCAGTTTGAAAACGGTTTAATGATGTACCTGTTCATGAGTAATAGGTATAAATTATCAAATTATTATGCAAATATGTTAATAAAAGGATAAAAAATATCTATGGATAGATATTTATTATCCAAATCCACCTCAAAATACTGAATACCTGGATAATTTATATCTATGTCTGCATTTTTCAGCGATTCCGCTTGTAACTTAGCGATTCCGTAATTGTCTGATAATTAAGCTGTCGGAAAATTTTGGAAAAGATAATTCTCGCACGTTACCAGGGGTTCTGCTTCGCGATGCAAACAGCCATTGCCCTGAAAAGGCACTTCCCTAAATTCCTTGAGCTGCTTTCCTCACTTCCCGATTACCGGAAGT
>JAOZQY010000283.1 GCA_029931975.1 Bacteroidales bacterium
GGAGGACATTCTCATTACAAGTGAGATGCTCTACCAACTGAGCTATATCGGCTTACTTCAAACCGCAACAAAGTTTGTTGCGTTAAAAAGACCGAGAGAATATATCAGAGCAATACAAGTTTATCAACCGCGCCTTGAAGCAGAATAAGCATATTCAAAGCATATTAACCAAGACAAACCTTATCTAATCTCATATTTCCCTCCATAAACTCCTTTTTACTCAATTTATCCAACAAACCAAACTAAATATTTAATTAATATTGACTTGAATGACAAACCGAACTAATCCTTGTAGCATATAACACTCTCCCCATGAAAGCAAGAGCTTTGCCAATATAACAATAAAACCCCCATACATGACCACTGCCCTTCAAGAACACTCGGAAACTATTGACAAGATTTATATAATCTAATATTTAAAGCCAAGCATAACCATACTATGCATCCCATAGGAGAAAAATGATTAACAAAAGACTGATCGGAATTTTATTTTTAGTTTTTTTTACAATTGGTTGCCAGCAAAGCCAATACAATAGTGTAAAACCATTAGGCTCAGAAACCAATGATGAAATAGTCCTGGAAAATCTACCCTCATGCGACTTGAATAATAGTACGAGTCTTTCAGATGGATCCAACCAGAAAGTCAAAAAAAAACCAAACGCTCTTGATATAAGTGAACTTCCAGATCCAAATACCCAGGCAAGCCCCCTAAAGGGGACATCTGCCAATGCTATTCAGCCTTCAACCCAGAACTCTCTCGATAATAATAAAAACAACTTAAATCAAACGAACCAGACCAAAACGGGCCAGGAAAAAATAGACCAAGCATTGGAACTTTGCAACTATGCCCAGAAAATGTGGGAAGAAGGAAGCCTTGATGAGGCCCTCAATAACCTTGATTCTGCTTACTATCTCATTCTTGAAATTGATCATGGCTCATCCCCCGAGCTGAACCAGCAGAAAGAAGATGTCCGCTATCTGATATCAAAAAGAATATTAGAAATTTATGCATCCCGCCAGATTGTTGTTACAGGCAAGTATGAAGAAATTCCCATTACCATGCACACCCATGTGAAAAAAGAAATAAAAAGATTGACTGGGCCTGAAAAAAAATTCTTTATGCAATCCATGGAAAGAGCTGGCAAGTATAGACCTTTTATTATAGAAGAATTAAAAAAAGCTGGCCTGCCCGAAGAGATATCCTGGTTGCCTTTGATTGAAAGCGGATTTAAAATTCGAGCCCTTTCCTCAGCAAGAGCTCTTGGCTTATGGCAGTTTATTCCTTCCACCGGGCACAAATTCGGCCTTAACAGAAATTATTATATTGACGAACGTATGGACCCTGAAAAATCTACCAGAGCTGCCATTGCTTACTTAAAAGAACTTCACAAACTTTTTGGAGACTGGACCACGTCACTTGCTGCTTACAATTGCGGAGAATATCGGGTTCTTAAAACTATTCGTCGCCAGAAAATCAACTATCTGGACAATTTTTGGGATTTATACCAGAATCTTCCCAGGGAAACTGCACGTTACGTCCCCAGATTTCTGGCAACGCTTCATATTGTCAAGAATCTTGAAAAATACAATATGACAATTAAAAAAACCCAGGATCCCCTTGAATATGAATCCTTTGAAATTAAAAAACAGGTCCACCTGAAAGATATTGCCAGGGAAATTAATGTTAAAACTGATTTGCTTAAAAAATTAAACCCGGAACTCAGACACGCATTATTGCCTCCTGAGACATATCATCTAAAAATTCCCAAGGGGAAAGCCTCAATTTTTCTCAGCAAACTGGAAAAAATTAAAAACACCTATTCTCCCCCTCCATTGTTTGTATACCACAGGGTAAGAAAAGGAGATACCTTGTCAGGGATTGCAAAAAAATACAAAACATCTGTTCAGGCTATTTCCCGGGCAAATAATATTAACAAAAACCACAAAATTATTGCCGGCAAAGTCTTAAAGGTTCCAGGCAAACTATATAAAAAAGATATTAACAAAGCTGATACCAGAGCTATAGCCAAAACCAGCCCGGGAAAAGCAGTTCAATACAAGGTCAAACCAGGAGACAATTTATGGTTTATTGCCAAACGATTTTCCACCACCACCAAACAGATCATGGCTGCCAACAACCTGACCAATACCAGATTGCATATAGGACAAATACTATACACTTCTACCAACACCCTTCTTGCTTCAAAACAAGCAACTTCTTACTATAGGGTAAAATCAGGAGACAGCCCGTTTTTAATCGCAAAACAACATAATATGAGCCTAAATCGACTTCTGGACTTGAATCATCTCAATAAAAGAAGTAAGATCTTTCCCGGACAAAAACTCATAGTTGAATAAACCATGCCCCCGTAGCTCAGTGGATAGAGCATTGGATTCCTAATCCATGTGCGCAAGTTCGATTCTTGCCGGGGGTACCAC
>JAOZQY010000284.1 GCA_029931975.1 Bacteroidales bacterium
GGACTATGAATACAAGTCGTCGCTTTTGATGGTAGCGCAAACAGTTGACTTATCCCATTACTCTCTTTTTAAATTGGAAGCGACTATATACCCAATGTCATAAAGTTAAGAACTCTCAATAAATCATTGATTTAATTGGTTTTTATGATATAATAATGGATATTATTGGACCATCTAACATCATAAAAATAAGGAGAAAAAATGTCAAAAAAAGCATGCTTTTTAGTTTTTAGACTCAAATAATAAGCAAAAAAGAATTCAACATTCGGCCACCTGAAAACAAATCATCACTATTTGCACCTTGGTTGATAAGTTTTTTCTTTTTTAAAATTAATTGTACTTATTCAGCAAGAAAAATCACTTTTTGAGAAGCAATTCAAGGCTGTCTGTTACAAAGGGATGACGACCTATAATAGCTATTTCACCAGTATTTAAGTAATGTCATGCAGACAGGGTTAAAAGTTTAGAATATGTTAAAATCCAACTTCAAGCGAACAAGCAAGGATTTCTTTAAAATTACCCAATTTAATTACCCCATGATTGTTGCTAAAATGAGGATGGCTGTAACACCAACTGCCTCCGCCTCAGAAGGAGTGGCCAATCCGGAATAAATAGAGCCAAGAACTATAAAGATGAGGCATATAACCGGCAATAGCAGGCTAAAGCTTTTAAAATATTGACTTATTGTGTACTTTCCCCCTGTCTTCGGAGCTACACTTGGATTAAGGGTGGACCTTATCAAAATATAGAAGGTTTTTGCTTCCAAAATGAAGTTGCCTCCTGAAAAGCATAAGCAAGCTGCAAAACACCCCAGTCATCCTGATGACGTCCTACAATCTGTACCCCTACAGGAAGACCTTCTTCAGTAAATCCACATGGAACTGAGATCGCTGGCAGTCCGGTCACTGAAATATAATAGCTTGATTTCATCCAGTCTATATAAGTGTCCATCTTAATGCCGTTTATCTCTTTTATATATTCATTGTCGACACCAAAAGGGGGAACCTGGCTTACAGGGAATATCATGAATTCAAATTTCTCCATAAATTTTCGGATTCTATGATAAAGCTGTGTTCTTTTTTTTTCGGCCAGTCCAATTTCAGGCCCCGTCAATTTTTTTCCAGCTTCTATATTCCAGATTATGGTATCCTTGATTTTGTCTTTGTTCTTTTCAAGCTTATCACCGTGGGCCAGTTCATAACTCCAGGCTCTCAATACTTTAAATGCAAAGTCTGCGTCTTTGAAATCGGGTTTAACCTCCCCTTGAAACCGAAAAGCAGAAGATGGTTTTAAATGCTTGGGGATAAACCATATTTTAAAAAGAGCCTTGCCATATACACTTGCTAAATACATATTCTTGCTATATACTTCATATATATGGCAACCTAAATATAGGAGATTGAATTATGGATGTAGGAACCGTCTTTGTAAATAATAGAACCCAAGCGGTAAGATTGCCTGTTGACAGCAGATTTCCCGAAAATGTGAAAAAAGTTGTTATACGTATTATCGGTAAAGACCGCATACTTTCACCAGTAGAAAATACATGGGATAGCTTTTTTCTTTCTGAAGATGGCGTGTCCGATGACTTTATGACTGAACGTGCTTTACAAAAACAATCCGAAAGGGAAGCTTTTTGATGTTAAAATATATGTTGGACACCAATATTGTTATTTATGTGATTAAGCGTCGACCAATTGAAGTATTAGACATTTTTAACGCCCATGCAGGACAGATGTCTATTAGTTCAATCACGTTGGCAGAATTATTACATGGTGTTGAAAAAAGCTCTATGGTGTCCCACAACCTCCGAAAAGTAGAAGATTTTATATCCCGTTTGGAGGTCTTGCCCTATGACGATAATGCCGCTGCCCACTATGGAAATATCAGGGCGGATTTAGAAAAGAAAGGTACCCCTATAGGGGTCAATGATTTGCACATTGCAGGGCATGCCCGAAGTGAATCATTGATCCTGGTCACTAACAATATGCGTGAGTTTATGAGAGTCGAGGGCTTGCGGTTGGAAAATTGGATTGAAACAGAATAAAGTTAGGGGATTCCAAAGCGATCAATTCTATCTATAAACTCTCCAGCCTTTATTATTGGGGGCCTGATATATAAAATTTGGCCGATCAAACCGAGGTGTTTGAGGCGAGGACTACTTACGTCACAAAATTCATTTTTTAGTTAAATGAATACCCAAGACTATCCCTGTTAGTCTACATGTTCTTAAAAGATAACAAATTACAGCATAAAGTTCCGGGTCCAACCGATTTAATCTGGTGGCAATGGCAAAGAGGACACACCCGTACCCATCTCGAACACGGAAGGCCTGATTATATGTTTTGGTCTTTAACGTCGATGGTACTGCATGGGAGACTGCCTTTAGGCCAGTGGCGAAATATAATACAGGAGCTTTATGGTATAGAACTCAA
>JAOZQY010000285.1 GCA_029931975.1 Bacteroidales bacterium
TTAAGGGACTTTAAGCAGGCAAAAATTCCGGTTATGACAGCAGAAGAGTATTTGACCTCCAAAGAAACGTCACAAAGCAGCTAAGCAGTTGCCCAAACTGCAACTTATTACAACCTTTATTAGGCATCCTGTAGAACAAATCCTTTGCATCAATTTCCTTGAAGCTGCTGCTTTATCCGCTTCCTTTTCTTCTCCTTAATGAGCCTTGCATCAAAAGCATAAAAACACAGAAATCAGCGATCCTTTATCTTGCGGGCGTTTGAAATAGCTATCATGAAACCGGAAGTACTCTTCCTTCATACTCTTCCTTCATACTGATCATCAGCCGATCCATCTTACGGCTGAGGTGCCTATCACAGGTGCGGAACAGTGAAGCCAGGGCCAGGGTATCCGCCACCCGGCGGCTCTTCACTGCCCCCTTTTTAACCATGGCATCATTGAATCGGTTTCTGAGTCGTTTCAGTTCCCTGAGGTCATCCCCGCTCACCAGGTATTCATCCAGGCCGGGCAGATCCCGGTTCAAACCTATGTAAATGCTTTTTGATATTTGGAGCGTATCTGCATCTTTCACATGCTCAATCTCGGAATAGGAATAATCCAAGGCCGCTTCAAGCTCCGGATCGGAACGATCATAGGCATAGGCCATCCCACAGGCAGCCAGCTTACTGGCATGATGGGCAAGATCTTTCCTGGCCTCATTCTTAGCTAATGTTTCGCCGGTAGTGTCAAACTCTCTTCGAGTTGCAATCGTTGATATTTCATCGGCCAGAGAAAAAAACTCCTCCACAACTTTCACAAGTACAGGAACTGTCATCCAGGTCTTCAGGTATCTTTCCAGAACTCCCCTGACAGCAAGCTATGCATTCATCTTGTTACTCTGGTACTTATTCATGAAGCCAATTTTTTTGTTGTATATTCTACGATGTAGTCCTAATATCCACCTATACACATATTAATCCCGGATTTATCATCCCAATTCTTGAATGTGTTGGTATTACTTCCGTAAATTTCCATCTAATTTACGAATATATTGTCCTTGTTGCCGACACCTTCATACTCAGTATTATAAGCATTCTTCTTTCTTGATATCAATGATTAAGCACACAACAGAAAGTGTTATTCAACTCTTATCCTACTGGTGATTCTTGATCAGACATGATCAAGCGGACTCCGGACGTTATACTTGTTCCGGTTCAGCACATGGGTATAAATCATGGTCGTATTCACATTTTTATGACCCATCAATTCCTGTACCGTTCGTATATCATATCCATCCTCAAGAAGATGCGTGGCAAATGAATGCCGGAAGGTATGGCAGGAAGCATTCTTGGATACTTTTGACTTGATGATCGCAGATTTCACTGCCTTCTGCAGGTAACTCTCATGACGGTAGTGCTGCCTCAGGGTTCCGGTACGAGGATCTAAGGCTGGTTTCCTGGATGGAAACACATACTGCCACTTTAATTCCTTCGACGCACCCGGATACTTTCTTTCCAGAGCCTCAGGCATGGAAGCTCCCCTGAATCCCGGCAGCAGCAGGTTCTCCTCCAGCCTGATTCGCACTTTTTCCATCTGGATTCGCAACTGTGGCTCCAACAAATCAGGAAGAATAGTCCTCCTGTCCCTATCCCACTTCCCTCCCCTGACCACCAACTCATTCAACTCGAAATCGACATCTTTAATTCTGAGATTCAGACAATCGGATAATCTCAAACCACTCCCATACAGAAGAGAAGCCATCAGGTGATATACCCCATGCAAGTTTGAAAGCACCTGATTCGCTTCTCCCCGACTGAGGACCACCGGAATTCGTTTCCCGATCCTGGCATTTTTGAAGACCATATCTCTAAGCGGACTTTTCAGTACCTTCTTGTACAGGAATACCAAGGCATTCAAAGCCTGGTTCTGGGTAGACGCAGAAACCTTTCTTTCCACGGCAAGATAGGTCAGGAAAGCCTCCACTTCCTTACTTCCCATTTCATCGGGATGTTTTTTCCCATGAAAGAGAATATACCTGTATATCCATCCGACATAGGACTTTTCTGTACTGTATGAGAACTGACTGGTACGGATCACCTCCCGGACCCGATCCAGAAATACTGAATGCTTCATCGGCCAACAACTTTGTCCTTTACATAAGTCAGTCTTACTTTACCCTTAATGTGTTTCTCCAGGCAGAATCAGTCTGACATCCGGAAATCCTTCACCAATACCTCAGCAATACCACAACTAAACCAACTGAAGATTGATTTATACCAACATTCTTTGTAATTTCCAACCACCACACCGATTTTCGTATTATTGGGAGTGACCTGGCGAAGCAGTGCCAAAACCAAAGAGAATCCCTACCTTAAATCTCCTTATCCACGCCATTAGCAGCATAAGACCTCGAACCAGAAGCCTATCCTGCTATTGGCAGTATATTTAATGTT
>JAOZQY010000286.1 GCA_029931975.1 Bacteroidales bacterium
CCAAGGCCAAAGCCGATATGGAAGCAAAAGCAAAAGCCGAGGCAGATGCAAAGGCCAAAGCCGAAGCAGACGCAAAGGCCAAAGCAGAGGCCGATGCTAAAGCAAAGATTGAAGCTGAAAAACAGGCTGCAAAAGATGCTGCTGCCAAACGCGACGAAGAAGCTGAAGCAATCAGAATCAAAAGGGCAAAAGAGCAGGAAGAGCGGGCGGCAAGTGCCAAAACAAAAGAAGACAAAAAGGTGACAATGACTGCAGCCAAGGTCCAGAGATCTAAGCTGTCAAAATTTAAGAAAATCAGAAGATAGTGCAGCAAAAAATATCATTGGGCATTGCCATTGGCTGAAGCCCATGAAGTAGCTGTAATAAATTAAATTTTAGATTTTGAATTTATAACATAATAATATGAGGAGGAACCTCTAATGGCAGTAGAGAAGACAAAAGCTGTAAAAGCCCCAAAATTGGCTGATCCAATTGCAGCGTCCATAGATGTAGCATCCCAGGAGATGATAGCACGAGCCCAGAAACTTGGTGTTGAAACTATTTTTGACCGGGCCATGAATATGAAACCATGTGCCATAGGCGTGCAGGGTATCTGCTGTAAAAACTGCTCCATGGGCCCCTGTCGGCTTCCGCTTCCCAAAGGCGGTATTGAAGGTGAAGACACCCGTAAAGGCTTATGCGGCGCAACCGCCAATACCATTGCAGCTCGTAACTTTGTCCGTATGATCGCAGGAGGTGCTGCCGCCCATTCAGACCATGGACGCAGCGTGGCTGAAGTTTTTTTGTCGGCTGCCAAAAAGCAGACAGATGATTATAAAATAAAGGATTATGACAGACTTCTGGATGTAGCTCCTTTTCTGGGTGTAGCCACAACCGTTGAAGTGGACGGGGAAGAACTTGACAGGGATCTGGATGAAATCGCCGTTGAATTCGCCGGAAAAGCCATGGCTGAGTGGGGCAAACCAGAAGGTGAGCTGCTCTATGCCAGCAGAGCTCCCGCACCCCTGTATGAAAAATGGAAAAAAGCAGGGGTTATTCCTAGAAATATTGACCGTGAAATTGTAGAGATCATGCACCGCACCCATATGGGCGTTGACCAGGATTATAAAAATCTGATGAAACAGGGGACCCGTGCAGCCATAGGAGACGGCTGGGGAGGCTCCATGCTGGCCACTGACATGCAGGATATTCTTTTTGGAACCCCCTATCCCCTTCAGGCAGAATCAAACATCGGAGTATTAAAGGAAGATCAGGTAAATGTGGTCATTCACGGCCATGAACCTGTCCTTTCCGAGATGATTGTTGCAGCTGCCCAGACCCCTGAAATGATTGAGTATGCCAAATCAAAGGGTGCCAAGGGAATCCAGCTCAGCGGTATCTGCTGTACTGCCAATGAAATGCTCCAGCGCCACGGAGTACCACCTGCAGGTAATTTCCTCCAGCAGGAACTTGTCATTGTCACAGGTGCCTGTGATGCCATGGTGGTTGATATCCAGTGCATCATGCAGAACCTGGCCAACGTGGCCAAATGTTTCCATACCAAATTGATCACCACTCATCCCATTGCCAGGATGGAACAGGACAATGTAATCCACATTGAATTTGATGAACATCATGCCATGGAAGATGCCATCCGGATTCTTAAGATGTCCTGCGATAATTTTCAGAATCGCGGCGCCGATGTTATGATCCCAAAACACACTGCCCCTCAGATTGCAGGCTTTGGTGTTGAATCCATCCAATACCATCTGGGCGGTTCCTTCCGGGGTGATTATTACACATTGAATGACAACATCATAAACGGCCGGATTCGAGGTGGTGCAGGCGTGGTTGGATGTAATAATGCCAGACAGCAGCATAATAACGGCTGTATCACCATGATAAAAGAATTAATCAAAAACGACGTTATTGTTCTTACCACAGGGTGTAATGCCATTGCCTGTGCAACCGAAGGACTATTGACACCGGAATCTGCTGCAGTTCACTGCGGAGCAGGTCTGGCTGAAGTATGCGAGACCGTTGGTATCCCTCCAGTATTGCATCTGGGTTCCTGTGTGGATAACAGCCGTATCCTGCTGGCCCTGACGGAAATGGTGAAAGCCGGAGGACTTGGCAATGATATTTGTGACCTGCCTGCGGCTGGAAGTGCCCCTGAATGGATGAGTGAAAAAGCAATATCCATTGGACATTATTTCGTTGTTTCCGGTGTTTATACCGTATTCGGCGGAATGCTGCCCACCACCGGTGCCCCTGTATTTCAGAATCATATATTTAAAGAATATGAAGATAAATATGGCGGAATGTGGGATATGATAGAGGATCCCATTGAACATGCCCATTCAATCATAGCCCACATAGATAACAAACGTAAGGCTCTGGGTATTGACAAGGCAAGGGACAGGGTTATGATGGATTTTGCTGCACGCCAAG
>JAOZQY010000287.1 GCA_029931975.1 Bacteroidales bacterium
CCCTTACTGTGTATGCTCCTCTGCTAAAACCAAACAGGTAAAGATGGTCATTGGGATCATAATTCTGAACGATATAGCGATACCCATCCAAAATATTTTTATGGATGCCACGGCCGGTTGCACCAGCACTTACACTGTTGTGATAAGAACCCAGCCCCCAGTCATAAAAAACATGCTGTTTGACACCTCCGGCAGAAGGTTTGACGGCACGAGCAAGTTTCAGTACATTGGTTGGAAAGTCCTTTCCAATATCTTCTTCCGGACGATTCCATGTGCCATCTGCGCAGATAACTATGTTTGCCATTGTTTTACCTCCTTATATTTGAATTATTCGATTTGTAATTGCATCAATTGCGGTGTTCAGCCGCCATGAACTTGAACATCTGCGACACGACCGTAGCATGTTTTTGTTGGTTGACATTTTAAAAAAGCATAAAAAGAATTGATATCATACCTCTTCATATTCTTTTGTGTTTTTGGTTTTTACCAAATTATAACCTACAGTATAGCAATATAAACTAGCCGGAAGGAAACTTATATCAACGTTATTAATTGTTCTTTCATCTGTTTTTGTGAGGGTTGTAACTGTAATTTTTTTTAAATTATTTGCATGACAGAATTGATAAACATTTTTCAAATCAAAAGGGCGGTCAATAAACCTATCGCTCCATTTAACTTCAACTGCCCAGTTATGCTCGCTTTCATAATCAATGTTTACAATATCAATTTCACCAGTTTTCCATCTGGCGTAATGCAACTCAGTATTCGAATGGAACCATTGCGCAAAAATAGCTGTCTCCGCAAGATGCCCAATAAATTCATCCCCCTGTTTAACCTGGGTAAAAAGGGCTGATCTGATTGAGGGGTTGGTTAAATATACTTTAAAAAAATTTGCTCGTTTGAACCTTCTTGAATTTTTATCAATGCGATGTATGATTTTTATCAAAAAGGCGGCTTCTAAATATTCGATGTACCGCTTAATAGTATTTTTTGCTACACCAGAGCCTTTTGATAATTCTTCTAAAGAAACTTCATTTGCAGTATTAAAAGCCAACGTTGTAAAAAGATGATTTAATTCTTGAACGTCCTGAATTCCATATAAACCGGGCAAATCTCTTAAAAGGACTTTTTCGACAATATCACTTTTAATAAATCGTCCCGGATCTGATTGTATCTCTTTAGAAAAAATTACCTCTGGGTACCCTCCAAAGTTCATATAATGAATAAAATGTTGATTTAATTGAGCGATATCATTTGTAGAATAAAAATCAAGTGGCTGCTTTTCTCTATCGATAAGATAGTCTAAATCAAGTAGCTCCAAATATTCATGGAACGTAAGTGGGGGGAGAAGAAAATTGGTGAATCGTCCTGCACCAGACTCAATGCTCTTAAGACGAAGTGCAGCTGCAGCAGATCCACTAACAAGGCACTTTAGATTTCTAAAATTATCTACTATTACTTTTAAATGAATTTCCCAATCTTTCAAATATTGAATTTCATCAAAAAAAATATAACACTTTTCATTTTCATAGTCAGTGTTTGTGGCTTGTTTGTAGAATTCAAGCAATTCTTCAAGGCTTCGACCATTATATAATGGATGATCAACAGAAAAATAACAAATCTTCTCAGGTGAAATACCTTTATTGAGAAGGTTTCTAATTGCATGATGTATCATTACTGTTTTGCCTACTCGTCTTGGCCCCATGAAAACAATTGCTCTGTGTGGATCCCATTTCTGTAATAATGGTTCTAAAAGGCTAAGATAAGCTCTTGGTCGGAATCCTTGGAAAAGTTTAGGTATTGTGTTTGGCTCTTCCCACCAAATATTTTCAGCCTGTACTCTTTTTAAAATTTGGCCTGTTGGAATTTTTTTCATAAATCACTTCTATATAAAGTCAATCATATGTCTTTATATAACATTATCTCATCTTAAGATCAATCGATTAACCTTAATTCAGAAACAATCTAAAAATATTATTATAATAGCGGGTTATCCATTCTTGTCAGTGAACAGATGGAACGTAATCCCTTTTCCGGTCATCTATTTGTTTTTTGTAACCGTAAAAAAAATATGCTTAAAATTCATTGCAAATTCCTGCCACAGTAAAGATTCAAAAAATCACCTGAATCATGTTGGATTACTGATGGCCGTAGAAAAATTTTTTGGTATTCCACTTATTAGTCGAATTTATCGTCCAAATTGTCATGACAGTAAGCTTTTCTCTCATATTCTTGCAGATCTGATTGTTTCACTTAAAGCACTTTGTAAAGCAGAAACAGATTTGGTTTTTGTCCTTGACAAAGGCAATAATAGTAAAGATAATTTTTCTTACATGAAAGGAAAAATTAACTGGATAGGAGCGTTAGTTCCGTCTCATCACAAAGATCTCATTGATATGGAATTAAGCCAATATCATGGTGT
>JAOZQY010000108.1 GCA_029931975.1 Bacteroidales bacterium
CAATTCAAAAAATGTCGCATTTGCAGCACATGATGGCTGGGGAAAAACAGTACTCCGAAAGGAAGTGGAATATGCCCTCCTGGAGCAGAATGAAGACATAAGAACCTTCCATATTGAAATAAAAGCAAAAGAGAATCCGACCAGCTTTCTGATCAGATTTACAAATGAATTGTGCGAAAGCACAGCCACAAAGCCCCCAGCTCATCAACATAGAGTCTCCCCGGATTATAAGTTACTGGATTTGCCGGAAAAAATTGCTATACGTAAAAGGATCAGGCTTGTAATATTCATTTCTAATTTCCAGTATACCAGGCAATATAAAAATTACTGGGATGTCCTTAGAAGATTCAGCTTGTCCTGGAAGATTCACCTCAAGTGCACATACTGTATTTCCGGTAGCAGTCAATATATCTTTCAAGAACTGCTGGAAAATACAACTTGTCCCCTCCAGGGCTTTGGTAATTTATATAGTCTCCAAAGAAATCAGGTAGCCACTTACACTTCATACATTCGGGGATTGTTCTTAAATGGAGATAAAATAATAGATGCCAGTGCTGCAAGATCCATTGCCTGTAAAACAGATAGTCATCTGTTCTATTTACAATTACTCGCCTGGCACGCCTTCACAAAAACCGATAGCTTTTGTACGACATCGATCGTTGATGACGCATTTAAAAACCTGGTATATCACTATGAACCACATATGAGGGAAATGAGGAACAGATTAACCCAAAAGCAGCTCAATTATTTACTGGCACTCCTGAATCATACAGAAAACATATGTTCGAGAAACTCCCTTGAACACTATAAACTGGGACAATCCAGCAATATTGCCAGGGTAAAACAAAGCCTGATAATTAAGGGAATCATTGAGATTCAAAACGGTGTTGTTATGATCGTCGACCCTCTATTCAGCTACTGGCTAAAAAAACATACTTAAGTCGGCAGACCATGGGTCACAATCTCTGACAGCGACTTCCGCTTTTCATTATGCCTCTCCGGATCGGCTGAATCCAGGGGATAACCCAAAGGCAATATCACCACCGGCTCCAGATGATCGGGCAGCCTCAGAAACTTTCGACACTTCTCAATATCAAAATTACAGATCCAGCAGGTAGCAAGTCCAAGCTCAGTGGCCTGCAGGGTCATATGATCTGTTGTAATGGCTGCATCCACATCACCATGATCCTTCCCGTCAGCTTTTCTTTTCCATGAAGCACCATGATCAGCGCAGATCACAATCACACAGGGGGCGGTTTGGAACCACTCCCTGTGATAGGCAGCCTTAAACTGCTCCAGGTCCTTCCCCTTCTCCAGCACATAAAAGTGCCAGGGCTGGAAATTTACTGCAGAAGGCGCCACCCTGCCCGCCTCCAGTACCATCGACAGCTTCTCCTCTTCAACCTTACGCGAATCATACTTTCTGCACGAATACCTGTTCTTTGCAATTTCAAGAAAATGTGTCATCTCTTCCTTTTTTTCTGCTTGTGATAGATCAGCGAAGCTGATTTCAGCACCGAAATAAATAGTCAATTGCCCACGTAAAGATAAAAAACCCGGTGTAGTGACCGGGTTTTCTTTGTGTTTCTATTTACCAAGCATTCTTGGTTTTCCACCACTTCTCCAGTGCGCCTCGATCTTTTCGAGCGATATACCCTTGGTTTCCGGGATATAGAAATAACCCCAGACCATTCCGATAAGTGCAACAGCTGCAAAGATCCAGAAGACACCACCCACGCATGAGGGACAGACTTCCGACAGATCCGTTCCTTCAGGCACAACCACCTCTTTGGCATTACCAATGGCATTGGCCATTTTAAAGAAGGTCCATACAACAAGTGTATTAAATCCCCAGTTTGAAAGCGAACCGATGGAAGCACCCAGACCTCGAACTTTGGTTGGGAACACTTCGGTAACCATCAACCAGCCCAGGGGCCCGAGACTGATGGCGAAGAACGCGATGTAGAAAAGCATGGAAATAACCAGGAACCATTTACCCGCTCCGGGAAGCATGAAACCAAGTCCCATACCAACCAGTGCAACGAAGATACCGGAAACTCCAATGAAAAAGAGTTTCCTTCGGCCCAGTTTATCAATAACAAAAAGGGAGACTATGGTGAAAAAAACATTGACCGCACCTACAATCACAGAGGCAGCAATAGCTGCTTCAGCACCTTGAAATCCTGCTGCCAGGAAGATCTTGGGACTGTAGTAGATAACAGTGTTGATCCCCACAAACTGCTGGAAGAACATGATTCCAACAGCAATAATCAGCGCATTTCTCAGCCAGGGTTTGAAAATTACCCTGAAGCCTTCCTGGTCTCTGTCAATGGCTATATCGCTCTTCATGGCAGCCATGGAGGCGTCGACAAACTCAGGATCTTCAATTCTGTCAAGCACTTTTTTAGCTTCTTCTTCACGACCTTTACTCATTAACCAGCGCGGTGTCTCAGGCATAAAGAACATGCCAATAAACAAGATAAGTGCAGGAACGACGCCAACCCAAAGCATAGGGCGCCAACACTCCAGGTTATTGTTATCAGCAAATACATTGTCGCTGAGGTAGGCTGCCAGAATACCCACCGTAATCAGCAACTGGAACATGGAAACTAAAGTTCCGCGGATTTTTGTCGGTGAGATCTCTGAGATATAGAGCGGCACAGAAAAAGATGAAATACCAATGGCCAGTCCGAGATAAAAACGGGAAATCATCAATTGAGTTACTGAAGGAGCAAACCCGGTCCAAACAGCTCCTGTAGCAAAAACAAAAGCAGAAGCCAGAATCACTTTCTTTCGTCCCAGGTAATCGGTTATACGTCCTGTAAACAATGCCCCCATAACAGCACCAATCAGTCCAAGGGCAGTAATGTTCTCAACCTGAGAATCAGTTAATACGAAATAGTCCTGCAAAAATGGGATCGCTCCTGAGATTACTCCCGTATCAAACCCGAAAAGAAGTCCGCCTGTGGCCGCAATACTCGCGATCACAATAACAACATTCTTGTTGTATTTACTCTTTGTGTTCATAATGTTAGATTATAGTTTTCAGATTTCAGAAGCGTAAATATAGCCACTTTCGATAAAGTAATTCCTTTTGTCTCTTTTTTATACTCATTCTACTTATTTGAATCTCTGAGCATTGCTCTTACCAGTTGGCTTTGATATAAGTAGAAATTTCTTATATTGCATCTACGGCTGAATTATTGACTAATTTCCCCCCCTCATGAAAATCAAATATGAACTGGAATATACATTTAATACCTCCCCAAATATCCTATTCTCCAGGTTAAGTACTCCCGAAGGTCTGTCAGAGTGGTTTGCTGATAATGTCAATCTACGCAGGGATAAATACACATTTATCTGGGAAGGAACCGAGCAGGAGGCTTCTGTTGTGCAGAAGAAAGCCAATAAATACATCCGATTCCGCTGGGAAGAAGATGAAAGCCAGGAGCACTATTTTGAATTCAGGATACATACGGATGAACTTACCGGAGATGTGGCCCTTTTAATTACAGACTTTGCCGAGGAGGATGAGAAGGATGATGCCATTGACCTGTGGGATACCCAGGTATCCGAATTAAAACATGTCATAGGACTTTAAGACCTACTCTTTTCCAAAATAAGTTAACTTTGGCACCGTGAAATATTGGTACAATTTGGAAGAGTTGTGAAAAAACTACATTCACTTGTCATAAAGTCATTTGTTGGTCCGCTCATCCTGACATTCTTTTTCGTCATTTTCATACTTCTTATGCAGTTTCTGTGGAAGTATATTGACGATCTCATCGGGAAAGGTCTGGAGATGAGCGTTATTTCAGAATTTTTACTCTATACCAGTGCCAGTCTGGTTCCCCTGGCCCTCCCCCTTGCAGTACTCCTGGCCAGCCTGATGACATTTGGGAACCTGGCGGAAAATCTGGAGCTGCTTGCCTTTAAATCTTCAGGTATCTCGCTTATCAGAATTATGGCCCCGGTGATGGTTATTTCTGTGGCCATAGCCATGTCGGCTTTCATGTTTGCCAACTTTGTGATGCCGGTAACCAACCTGAAAATGAGGTCCTTGCTCTATGACATTCAACAGCAACGACCCGAACTTACCATCAAACCAGGCATCTTTGATAACACCCTTGAGGGTTATTCCATCCGGATAGGTGACCGGGACAGCAAAACAAGCCTTTTAACAGATATCCTGATTTTTGATCATACAAAAAAACAGGGAAATATGAAGGTTACATCAGCCGATTCGGGGTATATGAGGATGTCGGCCGACGAAAAACACCTTCTGCTTACCCTGTACAACGGGCACACCTATGAGGAGATGCAGAAGCAGAAAAAAGAGAAACGCCACGTTAAAAGTTTTCCGCATCAAAGGCAACGATTCGAACAACAGGAGATGATCATCGAAATGACAGGATTTGGTCTCAACAGGTCGGATGAGAACCTCTTCCGCAATGCCTACTCCATGCTGAACATTTCACAGCTGCACCATTTCGAGGATTCACTTACAACGGATCTGGATACACTGTACTATAATTTTCAATCTACTCTTGAAAAAACCCTGGTAGAAAAGCCAAAGACCCTTCTCCTCAAGAAAAACAAGATTTTATCCAATGCTGAAAAGAAGACCGTAAACAAGGAACAATGGGAAATTAAGCGTCTCCATGTGGATACAATGTTTGCCCAGCTTAATAAGCTGGAGCAAAGGAGGGCGCTCACACAGGCCATCAATTTTGCACGAAGCAACAAAAGCTTAACTACTTCCAACGCAGGATCTTCCGACTGGAAAATAACAAAACTGCGAAGATACCAGATTGAAATACAGCGTAAATACACCCTTTCAATTCTTTGCGTTATTTTCTTTTTTATAGGCGCACCTCTGGGGGCCATTATCCGCAAAGGAGGTCTTGGCATGCCTGTTATTGTCAGCGTGTTGCTGTTCCTGGTCTATCATGTGATCTCCATGATGGGTGAGAAGTTTGTCCGGGAGAGCATCCTCCCACCTTTTGCTGGTATGTGGATCTCAACTTTCATACTGATTCCCATCAGCATCCTGCTCACCTATAAAGCAGCCAACGATTCGGTGATCATGAACGTTGAAACCTATTTCCTCTGGGCAAAAAAGAGCTGGCAAGGAATTCAGAAATTTTTCCGGAGAAAATGAAGATCCTGATCCTAACCAATAAGCTTCCTTATCCACCACGGGATGGTGGTTCCATTGCCACGCTCAATATGATAACCGGCCTTCGGGATGCTGGCAATAAGATTACCTGCCTGGCCCTGAATACCAGCAAGCACCCCTTCCCGGTAGACCAGATTCCTGTTGAACTGAGCTCTAGTATTCGATTTATTGGCGTGGATTGCGATAGTTCCATCAGGCCGCTTCGCCTGGGAAGCAACCTGCTTTTTTCAAGTCATCCCTACATAGCGGAACGATTTAATAACAAGGTATTCCGAATAAGCCTGAGCTCTCTTCTGCAAAAAGAATCATTTGATATAATCCAGCTGGAAGGTCCTTATCCCGGAGTGTATCTGGATGTCATCAGGAACGAAAGCAAGGCCATTATCTCCCTTCGTGCTCATAATGTGGAACATCTCATCTGGAAAAGAAAAGCACTCCACGAAAGATCACCTCTCAACCGATGGTACATGAATAATCTGGCCAGGAGGCTGAAAGCTTATGAACTGGAAGTGGCCCACAGAATAGACAGGCTGATTCCCATTAGTGACTATGATCGTACATATTTCAGGGAACAGGGCATCCAAAGGCCCTCGCTGACCATTCCTGCTGGACTGATCCTGAGCAACTACCCCCTAACAGAACTCCCATTTACTCCTACCATCTTTTTTATTGGAGCGCTGGACTGGATGCCCAACCAGGAGGGATTGAACTGGTTCCTTCAAAAAGTGTTCCATAAGCTGCTCACTGAATTACCAGAGTTAAGATTCCATGTGGCAGGAAGAAATGCACCATCGTCATTTGAAAAAAGATTCAATCACCCCAATATCGTCTACCATGGTGAAGTAAGTGACGCCCGAAGCTTCATGCAATCCTACCACCTGATGGTGGCCCCGCTTCTTACAGGGAGTGGGATCAGGATAAAGATTCTTGAAGGAATGGCCCTTGGAAGACCGGTGGTGACCACCTCAACAGGAATTGAGGGAATTCCAGCCAGAATCAAGCAAGATGTCGCCGTGGCGGATAAACCGTATGAGTTTAGTAATCATATTGTTAGACTACTTGGAGATCGGGAAGAATCCAATCGCATGCGCCTGGATGCACGCAAACTAATTGAAGAGAATTTTGATACCTTAGAGCTTTCAAACCGGCTTACACAGTTTTACAAGAAAGAGGTATGATGATCGCGTTTCAACTTATATTCTGGATCTGCCTGAGTCTGGTTTTTTACTCCTACGTTTTGTTCCCGGTCATACTGAACCTGCTTGCAGGCAAAAGAAAGATAGATGCCAGTTCATTTTCCAAAGAAAATCTCCCCATGGTATCTGTACTTTTGGCAGCATACAATGAAGAGAAGGTTATTGGTGATAAAATAAGCTCTGTCCTGAAAAGTAAATACCCAACAAACAAGCTGGAAATTCTTGTGGGATCAGATGCATCTACCGACACTACCAACGCTGTCCTTCAGGAATTGGAAAAAAACACCTCCTCAATTAAGCTCTTTCTCTATGAAGAAAGAAAGGGAAAACCCAGGATTATTAATCAGCTCGCAAAGGAGGCCCGTGGGGAGATCCTGGTTATCACAGACGCCAATGTGATGCTTGAGACCAACACCCTGTATGAGTTAATCAAGTATTTCAAGGAAGAACGGACCGGACTGGTGGATTCAAGAATGATCAATACCGGCATAAAGAAAGAAGGAATATCCCGGCAGGAGAAATTCTACATCAGCCGGGAAGTTTTGATTAAACATAACGAAAGCGTACTCTGGGGGTCAATGATGGGACCTTTTGGTGGTTGTTATGCTCTTAGAAAGTCTCTGTACAGGCCCGTTCCCGATCACTTCCTGGTGGATGATTTTTTCATCAATATGGTCGTTCTTAAGCTGGGAGCCAACTGCATCAGCAATATGCAAGCAAAGGTATATGAGGATGTTTCCAATATTCCCCGGGAAGAATACAGAAGGAAGAAACGGATCTCTGCCGGGAACTTTCAGAATCTGGCCATGTTCCGCTCCATGCTGTTCAGAGGCAAAAGAGGAGTTGGATTTTGCTTTTTCTCTCATAAAATAATTCGTTGGATTGTCCCCTTCCTGGCGATCATCACCCTGGCGACATCCATTGTTATCGGTCTGAGCGTAAAACTGTACCTAATCCTTGCCCTTATACAGATATTGGTAATTGTAGCCCCTCTTATTGAGTATATCCTGAGGAAAATTAAGATCCAAAGTATACCTTTGCGGTTTATTACACATTTTGTCCTGATGAACATGGCCCTGCTGGCCGGTTTTTTCAGGTATATAGGAGGGATAAAAAACAATGTCTGGCAACCTACAAGAAGAAATCAGGATTAAACTCAATACGATTGAAGAAGCCCTGGAAGATATCAGGAATGGGAAAATCATAATCGTAGTTGATGACGAGGACAGGGAGAACGAAGGGGATTTTGTTTGCGCCGCAGAACTGATCACCCCGGAAACAGTCAATTTCATGGCAAGCCATGGCAAAGGATTGATATGTTCATCCCTCACAGAAGAAAGATGCATGGAACTGGAGCTTCCCATGATGGTAAGTACCAATACCAGCACTCATGCCACAGCTTTCACTGTTTCGGTGGATTTGTTGGGACAGGGTTGTACCACAGGAATTTCAGCCTCAGACCGTGCCAGGACAATCAGGGCACTGGTGGATCCTCTTACCAGACCAGAAGATCTGGGGCGACCCGGACATATTTTCCCACTGAAAGCAAAACGACAGGGAGTTCTTAGACGTGCAGGACACACCGAAGCTGCTGTTGACCTGACAAAACTGTCAGGTCTCAAACCGGGAGGTGTACTGGTGGAGATCATGAATGAGGACGGGACCATGGCAAGACTTCCCGAACTTTCAAAGATTGCTGCGGCCCATCATCTGAAAATCATAACCATTAAGGACCTTATTGCCTACAGGCTCAATTCCGAGAGCATTGTGATAAAAGGGACCGAGGTTCATCTGCCAACCGAATATGGAGATTTCAGATTAGTCCCCTTCATTCAGAAGTCAAACGGATTGGAGCATGTAGCCATCTTTAAAGGAGAGTGGAGCCGGGATGAGAATGTTCTGGTTAGGGTTCACTCCTCCTGTGTTACAGGAGATATTTTTGGCAGCCGCCGCTGCGACTGCGGCGATCAGCTCCATGAAGCCATGCGCATTATACAGAAAGAAGGCCAGGGTGTGATCATCTACCTGAACCAGGAAGGGCGCGGCATCGGCCTCTACAATAAAATGAAAGCATATAAACTCCAGGAGGAGGGACGTGACACCGTGGAGGCAAATGTGGAACTTGGTTTTAAGGATGATGAACGCGATTATGGAGTGGGCGCTGGAATGTTACATGCCCTAGAGGTAAGGAATATCAGACTGCTCACCAACAATCCTGTGAAGAAGACAGGACTGGAAGGTTATGGAATGACTATCCTGGAGACTATACCACTTGAAATACCACCCAACCAGCATAACCAGTTTTACCTGGAGACCAAGCGTGATAAGATGGGGCACTTCCTAAATATTGCCAGGTATGATACCCCCCGCAAGAATGACTAAGCCTTCACCCAGGATAGTCTATATGGGGAGTCCCGATTTTGCCGTACGTCCCCTTCAGGTTCTGCTGGAAGCAGGATTTAATGTTGTTGGTGTCATTACAGCCCCGGACCGTCCTGCAGGCCGTGGAAAAAAAATCCGCCATTCTGCCATTAAAGAGTTCCTGCTGAATGAGGAGAAGGAGATAGCCCTTCTTCAACCTGAAAAGCTTAAAGACCCTGTTTTCATAGAAGAACTCACCGCCTTACGTCCCGACCTGCAAGTTGTGGTTGCCTTCCGGATGCTGCCAGAAGTGGTGTGGAGTATTCCCCCCATGGGTACCATAAATCTGCATGCCTCTCTGCTTCCTCAATACCGTGGTGCCGCCCCCATCA
>JAOZQY010000109.1:0-3624 GCA_029931975.1 Bacteroidales bacterium
CTGAATAAGACTGTCTTCAGGATTTCCCTGGGCCCGGGTATTGCAAATCTGTAGTAGACCGAGCCCAATAAGGAACAGGTAAAGCAATTTATTTCTCAGTAATTGTAGCAAGGTCTAATCAGTTTTTAATTCTGATTGTATGATAATTTTGGTTCAAGATAGTTGGGGAAGATAAGACATTAGAGCAGTCCTTGCAAATAGCATTTTCACTTAATTCTTTTCTTTCTCCCTGTTCTCCAGCCGGTATTCATCCTTTTCCTTGCTCTCCCGGATCATGTCCGATTTATTATCCATGACCGGTGATTCATCCAAAGCTTTCCAGTCGAATTTTTCATCAAAGGGATCCAGCGCCTTTTGAGGCTCAAAAACCCTTGGATCTGCAGGAAGAGCGGAGTAAGATCTAAAATTTACTGTGTCGGAGAAGAAATCTGCTAAATCACTTGCGCCTGCATCGTATTGATTTAAATAGGGGATTCCCAAAATATTCCAGAATGTCTTAAAAATACTTCCGAAACTATAATGTCCATGACTCACATAATTTTCTTTCACCCAGGGTGATACAAGCATCAGAATGCTGCGGTGGGCATCGATATGGTCCACCCCATTTTGCGCATCGTCCTCGGTAATTACGATTAGCATGCTTTCCCAGTAGGGCGTTTGTGAAAGGTATTCTACAATGCGGCCCACGGCCAGGTCATTGTCTGCCATGTAGCTTTCACGAAAAGGATAACCTGCCTCCGGACGCTCCCCGGCACCATGGTCATTGGGGATAATTACAGTTATTAATGCGGGCATGGTGTCCTGGCCACTCATCCATTTTTCTTCAAACTCCTTTTGAAACTGGTCAATCCTGAACTGATCGGGAATAGCCATGTTGTAGGTTGCGTATTGTTTTGAGGTGCGGTCCCAGATTGGTTTAGGGAGTGGAAAGTTGATATAGTGTCTTAAGCCTTCGTATTTGTACTTTTCATCATAGATTCCGGGTTCAAACATAATGCTGAATCCAAAATTGAAAAAGTCGATGTTATTCCGCTCCAGGTGATCCCACATGGAACCCGCTTCGTTGTAATCTTCCGGATAGATAGCTCCGGCAGCACCATTCATGGCATAAACTCCCGGAGCTTTCGAATTGAAATCAAAGGATCGGTTTCCCCCGTAGCTGGCAGCTGTGCAGGTCTCACACCACTCGTTTGGGTAGGTGTTTACCAGCCACCGGTGACCATCGGCCGACACATCGGAGTCCACATAAAAATTATCGGCCATGGCAAATTCAAAGGCAATTTTAAGATGATTTGACATGATATCGGCCCCTTGAACCGATGTTGTTCGATTGGAATTATGAAATGAAACACCTGAACCATAGCGGGCCAAAGTTGCATCACCCTCTCCATGTTCAACTTGTCCGAATATTTCGTCGTAGGTGCGGTTTTCCTTGGAGATAAAAACAATGTGTTTAATGGGACTCTCCTTTTCACCCGGATAAAGGGGTACAGGGTTGTTTTTCCGCCATTTAAACGAGGAGGAAGTAGCTTTTTTGAAATGGAAATTATTGTTAACTACTGCCCTGGTATACTTATTTAACTCTTCATCGGAAGGAATATCAAAAACCTGAACCGTTCCTTTCATCAAAGAGCCAATATAGCTTCCCGATTGAGTCATATTGAAATTCTCTCCTCCGTTTGGACCACTCCCAAAACCTTTGGCATTTGCAACAATCAACTTCTTACCGTCCTTACTGACTTTTACTTTCGAGGGAAACCAGCCGGTGGGAATGTGTCCCAGTACTTCCAGTCTATCCACATTGATTACAGCCACTGCATTTATTCCGGACTCTGCCACATACAAGCGCTTGTGATCAGGTGAAAGTGTAAGACCGAATGGAATGACACCACGAAATTGTCTTACACGGTCGTCGGGTTTCAGAAAAATGGTATGGACCACTGTGTCCTTTTCAATAGATATCACAGAAATATTGTCGTTTGTTCCGTTACTTACAAAGACATACTTATCCGTTGCCTCCAGTGAATTTGGACTGGCACCTCCGACGGCCGGAATACCTTCCACTTTTGCGCCCACCAGATGTCCTGTTTTTGTTTTGGCAATAACTTTTGGATCATCCGGATCGTCCAGGCTGATGGTGAAAACCGAAAAGGCTTCGAGTGCATTCATCTGGCCCAAGGCCGGTACTGAGATGCTGTCATTTTCAATTCCTTTAATCATCTCCTGGCTGCCGTAGGCATAAGCTGGAAATTTTAGTGCTTTTTCTTCCACATTTTCTTCTGTAATTCCATTCACCACATTGTATTCGAACATGCCCACATTGGCCACATAAGCTCTCTTTTCATCGGGCGACAGGCAAATACCAAAGGGATATCTGCCTACGGGGATATTGTGTATGAGCTTTCTTGTTTCTGTGTCTGCAATGACCATCCGGAAACCAATCTGATCCACAGCGTAAAGCCTTTTCCCATCCTTGGAAAGGATCAAATCGCCAATATAACCGTGACTGTAATCGTAATCGTCCGAAACGTAAGAGCAATCAATGGAGTCTCTTTTTTCTCCGCTAGCTATATCAAAAATAAATATTTGGTTTTCCTGTCCGCCGGAAACATACACAGTTTTGCTATCATTTGAAATGGCCAGTCCCATAAATACCGAGGCCAGAACACCTGCATCTGTTGATGGTCCGGGTGGAACTTGTTGGACTTCTTGTGTTGCTGATAGTATGTTTCGAATAATTGTAATTGAAAGGGGTCCCGTTCCCGAGTTGGCTGTGATGGCTGTATTCCCATCGGGACTCAAGGTGAGACCGTAAGGGTGGGGAGCAACAACAATACTTTTTCCTGCAGGTGTAACAATTCTACCGTTGGGAATAATGGTCTCACCAGTTTTGTCGACAGTTACAAAGCGATTGCCTGCGGGGGAAGAGACTATCCATGGTGCAGAGTTCTGATTTTGGGTGCATGAGCTAAATAGAAGCAGGCATAGCATGTAAAAGGCATCTCTTGGTTTCATGATGGTTTTTTACCTTATTTATCTGTCGATTGTCTCAAACTTACATAAAATGCATGAATTATAATTGTCGCTTGAAGTGTAAAGAATCTACATGACATCACGGAAAGTGACGACATCACAAATGTTGAAGGGCACAGCCTCATACTATAGTCTTCACGTGTCTCTTTATTAAAGGGCTCCATCGCCTTCAGGTAATAATCATAGGCCTCCAGCTGTAGTTCAAAAATATCACCGGTTTCCCGTTTGTAACGCTCTGCCCAGAGGTGTTTATCAGTTGAAGCTTCGATCAGCTGGATGTTTAGCAAGATTTGATTCTTTTTTAATAGCATTTCGGATGTAGGGAACGATGGCGTCGTTCATCTGGCTGCTGGTCCCGTCGTAGGTCAGTGTGACGATGGGAACACCGGTCAACTCCTTGATCCGGCTTGTCATTGCTTCGGTGACCAGTGCCGGACAGCAGTAGGAGGGATTGGTTTGCACAAATAATGAAAGCTCCGGGTAGTTTTCCTTCAGGTAGAAGATTTTCAATAGGTTGTCGTATGATTCCCCTCCATGGAAGAGATCAATATTGAATTGAACACTTTCAAGCTAAAGGGACCGGACGGCGCA
>JAOZQY010000109.1:3634-9105 GCA_029931975.1 Bacteroidales bacterium
TGTTTTTCCAGGTTTTTCGCTTTGATAATTGGGGATGGTCCCAGGTGCTTACTAAATGGCTTATAGTAACGTTCATCCATATATTTTACAACGTTTAGCAGGGCTCTGTTAATGCTTGATTCGAGATGCTCGCCCCGAGCATGAGCCCGACGGAACATATTCTCAACGGTGATCTTGGCATAGTCGTGATAGGGTGTAGTCACCGCCTCACCGCCAGCTTTTTCAATCGCTTTGATCAGTCCCATGTTCATGGTGTCATTGTCCCTTACATAGAGATCGCCAAAGATGGCCACCTGCGGTTTGCGCTTTGTTCTGTCATAGGCGATCTCATCCACCAGGGCCAGGCCCTTTTCTATAGCTTTTTCCAGGGAAGAGTTTCCTGAAAAGGTATCAAGCAGCACCTGTTGCACCTCTTTAAAAACCTGGTCGGTCTGTCCGGGAAGATGCTCATAAGGACGGATGCGACAGGCTGTTTTATTGAACAATCCGCCCAGCATATAGGCGAAATAGACATAATAGGTAACCTTGATGGAAATATCCCGGTGAGAGATTCTCCCCGAGTATACTGAGGTCTTTTCGAGTCCCTGCCCGTAATTCTCCATGATCTTTTTGATGTAGAAGGGGTACTGGGCCAGGTTGCAGCTTACGAAGCCTTCCACCATCCACAGGGTGGTGCGGGAGGGATCCAGTTGATGCTTTTCAATGTAATCTATGGTGTTCTGGGCAATGATATTGATGGGAAGGCACTGGCCTGTATTGTGTACCATGCTCTTACGGATTCCCAGTTCACTGGGTTCGAGCAGACGGGCATCAAATCCGGCTCTTTTCAGATTGGCCACCACGAGGGGCCCCACAAATGCATCCCAGTTAGGCAACAGAATGGTTTGCCCATCCATTTGGCTCACCACGCGGGGCAGGAGGGATCCCAGGTCGGGCTCCGGAGTTACAGTAGCAGATCGGGCATGGTTCCTGAAGGAGCGTAGAGCTGCCTCGATCCGTGTTTCATAGCCCGTATTCGAATCATGCTCATCGATCTGGATAATCAGGTAGGGCTTGTTATACAGGTGCATTAAGTCCTTAAAATACTCTATGATGAAAGAATCGGGAGCGCATTTGAAAGCTGTGATCAAAACCGGGTAGAGCATCTTTGACCGTCCCACCAGTTCAGCAGCCCTCAGGATATTGGAGGAGAAATGCCAGGGTGTCTTTTCAAGGAGATGGTTGAATCCTTCATCATGCTCCGGATCGACCTGAAGCATGTCCTGGTACCAGGCATTGATTCCCATTCCTGTAAATATATCGGGGATTCCTTTGTTCAGTGTTTCGGAGAGTACCACATAGGGTCGTCCCAGCAATACCACCGCTAGTTCTTCTTCATTCTGTTTTTCGATGAATTGTTGTTGCAGGCTTTCTCTGATTTGCCTGGCCTCGCGTTTTGCCTGACTCAAAGCAATCAAAACTGCAGGCAGCATTATTTTATCAAAGCCCATCTGCTTCAGGCTCTTTAGCAAGCGCCTTGCGTTGTGGTCGTTCCTTTTGCTGAAGTTCAGCATCGGGCTGACCAGTTTCTCTCTTATATGGGGCCCCTCCATAGAGGCCAGTGAGGTGCTGAACTGTGTATAGTAGCAATAGTTCTGGGTAAGGTTTCCCGGACTTTCCCTCGATTCAAGATAGGCCGGCATAAAAATAAAATCGCAGGTTTCGGCCATATGGGCCACATGTCCATACATGGCGTCAATGGGAGCACAGAATTCAGCCCCGGCAATTTTCTTCCCGGTTTTCAACGAGTCTCTGTACCCTTCACTGGTGTGCAGGGGGATGTCAAGGGCCCTGAAAAATGCGGTCCAGTATGGCAGGTCTTCTCTAAGATGAAGCGTTGCCGGCATGCCTACACGGGGATTGGATTTTCCAGCTCTGGGAGCTCTTATACCATAGCTCTTCATTAGTTTTCTTCGCTCCTTAATCAGTTCATACCCGATCTGGCCCTTGCTTACAAACTTTTTTGTTTCATAATCCCTTCCACATAAAAATCCATAGGCCTGTTTTTCCCCATTGATGCTTGCCACGCTGATGGTGCAGTGGTTCAGGCATAATTCGCAGGTTTCGGTGACCACCGGGATACTTTGCTTATAGAGATCAAGTCCCCGGAATCCTGTTAAGGTGCCCTGCTCTTCCTCTTTCAGGAGGAGGGCGGTACCCAGGGCACCGGTGAGGTGACACAGTGGCGAGATAAAGACCGGTTTTCCGAGGCGCTGTTCAAAGGCCGCAGCCAGGGCCCTGTTTTTGGCGGTGGCTCCCTGGAAACAAATATGCTCTCCGATATTCGACTCACCGGCCACTTTTTTCAGGTAGTTTTCTCTTACAGAGTGAATGACTGTGGCCAGCACTTCTTCAACCGAGTAACCCATACTCAGCAGCTGATTGATGTCCCGCTCCATAAATACGGTACAACGATCACTGGCCAGGGGAGCCGGACGTCCCATGGCCAGGCGTTCATAATCCTTCAGCTCTACACCCAGCCTTCCGGCCAGCTCCTCGATAAAACTCCCGGTCCCCGCTGCACAAACCGTATTCATATGGGAGAAGGTAACCACCCCGTTTTTCATCCGGGTAAACTTGGCATCCTGTCCCCCAATCTCTATGATGGTATCGGTAAGCGGGTTTAGTTCGTATGCAGCCCTTGCATGGGCCGTAATCTCATCGTAATCCCGGTCAGCTCTCACGATGCTGGCAATGAATTTTCGTCCCGATCCGGTGGTACCACAGGCAGAAAACTGAAATATGCTCTGGATTTTCTTGGAGAGAAAATCGATGGCTTCAAAAAGTGCCTGAACCGCTTTCAGGGGTTGTCCCTGGGTATAAGTATAGAACCCGGCGTAGGTTTCTCCCTCTGAATTGATTATCACTGCCTTGGTGCTGGTTGATCCCACATCAATCCCCAGGTAAAAGGCTGAGGTGCCGGGAGGCTTAAGGCTGAAACGATCCACCTGTATGGGGGAAGTATGATCGGCAATGGAGGGCTGATAGGAGTATTGCTCCTCAATGATCCTATCCAGCCTGCTTGCTTCACGGACCCTGAGGGGCTCATAGAAATATTCCAGTGCTCCGTAATCGGCCACCATATTGATAAGATCAATGCTGCCAGGAGTCTTCCCTGCTTCAAGCTCGTTCCAGAGGAGCCTTGCTGCACCGATGGCAGGAAGGTGCTGGGCATGGGGATGGACCCCGATCTCTTTTCCGATGATGCGTTGCAGGTGTCTGATGACTGAGCGGTTTTTTGAAACCCCTCCGGACATAATGATGGGTGACTCGGGGACCGACTTGTTGAAGAGTGTATCTGCAATATTGTCGGCCAGTCCCTTACAGAGACTGTCACATATGGCCTCCAGACCGTAGCCTTTTTGCTGGGCATGTATCAGGTCGGTTTTGGCAAAAACAGAGCACCTTGCTGCAATATTCGGAACAGGTGAGCTGTTTTTCAGGGCCATATCTGAAAGGTGAGCTGTATCGTTCAGGTTGAGTCGGACGGCCTGTTGATCGAGAAAACTTCCCGTTCCTGCCGCGCAGGAGGAGCTGTGGTTGGTTTGAAGATATTGGCCCCGTTTGTCCAGTTCCATCAGGTAGAAACGCTCGGCTCCCACATGAAGTATGGACCGGGCTTTCAGATTCAGGAAAGATGCCGCTTCCATAATTGCTACCTGTTGATCGTAAATCTCCACCTGCTGAGTGAAATGAGATTTTCCGGAAGGTGAGGCTACACCTGCTACATCCTGGTCCAGATATTTCTTTAGCAACTGACCCAGTGCTTCCCTGATATTTCCCTGGTGCAGCAAATAGGATTGCTCCTTCAGTTTCCCTTGTCTGTCCAGTGCAACCACAGAGATGGAGACTGAACCCGCATCGATCCCAAGGATCAAGCCATTCCTGTTTGTTGTTTCTTCGGGCATGATATCTTTAGTGTCCTCTATATAAATGTATGGAATTTTTATCTTTGAGCGCTAAACCACAGATTATGAAACCTCCAGTAACATTGGTTCTGTCTGGCGGAGGGGCCAGGGGGAATGCGCATATCGGTGTAATTGAAGAGTTGGAACGCAGGGGATATATAATTGCATCGGTCACCGGCACCTCCATGGGAGCCCTGGTGGGAGGGATTTACGCTGATGATTCCCTGGGTCCTTTTAAGGAATGGATGCTCTCACTGGACAGGCGGAAGGTTTTCAGCCTGGTAGATTTTACCCTGGGCAAATCGGGAATGGTGAAGGGAGATAAGGTTTTTAACAAGATGAAAGATTTTATTCCGGATACACCCATCCAGGATCTAAGGATTCCTTTTGCAGCGGTGGCAGTAGATCTAATTAATAAGCGGGAAGTGGTTTTCAGGGAGGGAAGCCTCTTTGATGCCATCCGGGCTTCGGTTTCCATTCCCAGTGTACTTACCCCGGTTAAAACAGCAGACGGACTGCTGGTAGATGGAGGGGTAATGAATAATATTCCCACCAGTCATGCACCCAGGGTTCCTGGCGATCTGCTGGTGGTGGCCAATGTGAATGCCATGATTCCTGTGAACCTGCCAAAGTTATCCAGGGAGGAGGGTGAAAAGCAAAAGCGTGCCTACCAGCTTAAGATCGATGAGTTCCATGCCCACCTTCAAAAGATTCTGCCCCTGGGTCATCCAGACAAAAAGCCCCGGAGCAACGAGGAAAAACTGAGCTATTTCAATGTGATCGACAAGACCATCAGCCTGATGACCTACCAGATGGCCCAGATGTCCCTTAAATTTTTTACGCCTGATGTGTTGATTGAAGTCTCCCGCGATTCCTGCGGCACCTATGACTTTTTCAAGGCAGAACAACTGGTAGATATGGGACGTGATGCTACCATAAAGGCTTTAGATAACATGGTAGCATAATATTTTTCTCTTCCAGGCCTTATCTCCTTATGAAACTCCCGTGACAGGTCGCAAACTGCTCCCGCATTCTGGGAGCGTATGCCAGCAAATTCTCATCAAATTAGCACTTCATCGTTTTTTGCAATATTGCGTGCTGGCAATAGTTAGAATTGGCCAATCTTTTATTTAGTATATTTTTTTGATTTCAATATTGTTGGATCAACCCACTGACCCTGGCTTGCTGCATCACCATAAATATAATAAATATCAGTACCTAATGATTCTAAACCTGTAGGATCGGTTCCTCCTGAAAAATCATCTGAGATTGTTTTCCATTCTGTACCATCATATACATTAATATATGGGTAATGCACTTCTGCTGATTCAGCTTTCATGCTGGAAACAATCAGGCTACCTTCAGAGTCAATAGTGAATGAGAATACACCAAGTTTGAACCATTCAGCATCATTTGGTATTATGTTTTCTGCTGAAGATGTACTTGTAACACGGTACACACCACCATCGAAGTTTATAGAAAGTGTATTTGAACTAAAGTATAGTTCAGAACCATTCTTGTCTA
>JAOZQY010000288.1 GCA_029931975.1 Bacteroidales bacterium
TACTGACCAGCTTTCGTTCAGCAGCCATAACCACTGCAGGGATGCTGGATAAAGGTCGCAGGCCCCCTTTCATAACACCCCAGCATTTTTCCCCATGCCCCGGGAGGGAACCATCGAATGGGAAGACCACTACGCGTGATGGCAACAAAGGCATTGGGATCGAAATTGCTATTGGTATCAAGTTTGTCTCCCTTTTCTCGTATATCATATCCGGCAACCAGCAGAATGGCCCGAACCTTCTTTCTGAAAAGATCCGGTTCCCTGTTAAAGGCCGCAGCTACGGTCCGGCGAACCTACAATGCTGATAAACACCGGTTCATCTGCAGATCTCAATTTGGCTATCAACAATTTAATCCCAGCCTGATTGCGTAAACTGTAATGACTTCCATCGTCGTCCGGACTGAGAAGTTTTGTATTGGGACCTACTGCGGCAGGGACCGCCTTGCCTGTCATCCAGTTCAACTGGGTGATCATGCCAAATGCCGGTTCGTACATGTGCATTTCAGAGTTATCAATATGGTTATCAATAATGATCGCTTTGAGATCGAGCTCAGGTAAGGCATACAGGCATCCCAGATCGACCTGGTCAGCGGGATCTTGCGCAGATGCCAGAAACAAAATGTTCAATAAGCCAACTGTAAGGATTCCCTTTGTAACTATTGATTTCAATCCTTTGAATTGTCGATTTCCTGGTCCCATATTTTATAATTAATGGGTTTACTATTTTACATCCAGTGAAAGAAGCCTTTGGGGCTTTTTCTCAGTGGTCTCTTCCTTTTTCTTCATTGGGAACTATGTTACACTCTGATTGAGCTATTTATATAACAGAATAGTTTCTATATCAAATACCAGCCAGGTATCTTAATCCGTTCGTATCCCTGTTTTCAATTAACCACTGTTTCAGTTTATCCTGATGCTCAGTAAGTATTTCCTTGTACCTGGCATCATTGGCAAGGTTGAACTTCTCCAGTCTGTCATTTTCCATATCGAACAACTGCTCCCCGGACTTTCCATCTTTGAAATAGACATTGTATTTGTATCGGGCCGTTCTTAGCATCCTGCCTGTATTTGTTTGAGATACAACATAATCTCTCTTCCAGTTATCCAATCCTTCCACCAGTCCCCGAAAGCTTTCACCCTTTAATCCTTCAGGAATCTCAATACCGGCATAATCGCACAGTGTGGGAATAAGATCAATCCCATTGTTGATCAGTCCGCTTGTATTCACAGAACCTCTGTTCTTAACACCCGGTCCGCAAACAATCAGTGGGATATTAACAGATTCTTCATAAAACGACCTTTTCATGGTCAGTCCGTGAGCACCGTCATGATCGCCATGATCACTGGTAAAAATAATGATTGTGTTCTCCTCCAGTCCGGCCTCACGCAATCCGTCAAGCAAGATTCCAATCTGAGCATCAACCTCCTCCATATACCTGCGATATGCCCAGCGGTACTCCTGCCATAGATCATTACTCCAGGTGTGTGCATGAGATCCAAAAACAGCATTCAAACCGGTGCCATCAATCTCCCCCTGATGGAAGTGTTCAATCCAGTCAATGTCATCTAGTGTTGGTTCAAAATTTGCCGGTAAGGGAGGCAATGGTTCATCAGGAAATTGTTGGTGCAAGTCCTGTAATCCTTTGTGAAGTTTCTGAGTATACGGATGTTCCATATCGACATAGCCCATAAAAGGAAACTTACAGATATCATGTGGATTAATAAACGAGGCCCACATCAGAAACGGTTTTTCATGATCCCGTTTAAAAAATCCGGAGCAGTCCTGAGCCAATATTTCTTTGGCATCCCCACTCAGTGGCGTAAATCCGAAAGCCTCTTCCTTCTCCTGGGTAAATCCCCAACTGCCCTCCACATGAAACTTTCCGCCGTAAACAGTCTCGTACCCTGCATTCCGAAAGATCCATCCCATGGGTAGTGTAGTGATATAATCGTTTACAAGCGGCTTCACATTTGTTGTTTTGCGATTCGATTCAAGTCCGTCAAAAACATGTGGCATATAACCTGTAATCATACTGTATCGGGAGGGAACACATACCGGGTTTGCACAATAGGCATTTTCAAATCTGACACCTGATGCAGCAAGTTTGTCCATATTCGGAGTACTTAAAAACTCTTCTCCGGCACAACTCATCAATCGTGCGTGTTGTTGATCCGTTGTGATAATTATGATATTGGGCTGCTTGATATGTGCTCCATTTTTACAGGCAGATAAAGCAGTTAGAAATAGGACAGCAAACAAAGCCAACCCTGCTTGATAGATTCTTAAGTTTCGTTTCATTGTTCCCCGGCTATTTACTCTTATTCATCCAGACGGGCTTGGTTTCTGGTTCATGCTCCTGACCAATAATATCTCTATATAATTTCGGTCTTCTTGCATT
>JAOZQY010000289.1 GCA_029931975.1 Bacteroidales bacterium
CACAGGAAAAGCAGAGGGCGCCATTGCCGGGCGCCCAAAGGAATGAAACATATGTGTCTCAATAATACCACATTATCAGAAAATATCAAACGCCGATTCGCAAAGATGGCCCTGCCATTTGCCGCAATGGTCTTGATAAATTTTCCAAGCTGGAAATGGTCGTCACGGTTTATTGATAGGTTGATTGTGATCAGCGAAGGGGGCCGGGTATGATAAAAACAATACTGGACTATGCCCTTGAATACGAAAAGATGGGGTTCTTTGTTCTACCGTTGGAGCCTGGAAAAAAGAAACCTTATACAGCATGGAAAGATCGTAGAGACAGACGGCCAGATGCAGACGAAATAAAAGCATGGTGGACAAAATTCCCTGATGCCCAGATTGGAGCAGCTACGGGGGAATATTCCGGGGTGGATGTGGTTGATTTTGATAATTCAAATGTATCAATGCCTCATTTTGAATCTGTTGTATGTGATATCCCAGATACCTTTTCTGTAACAACAGGCCGGGAAGAAGGTGGGCAGCACATTTATTTTAAGCACAATGGACATGGGCTAAAAAACATTGTCAAACCAAAAGACAAATATGGACAGCCCATTGATGTTGATATCCGAACCAATGCCGGGATTATAGTCCTACCGCCTTCCCAGCACAAATCAGGGAAACTATATCAATGGGGCAAATTAAACCCATTAGATATGGATGATTGGCAAGACGAGTTGCAGGACATGCCAAAGGAAATGGCGGCATTTTTTCAGGCAGCCAGTGGGCAGAATGGTTCTGATGAAACTGTAAAACTGGATTTATCTCAAATCTTATCCGGTATAGGCCACGGTGAACGGGACACCTTGTTATTTAAATATTGCTGTAGGCTCAGGGGAAAGAACCTTGAATATGCAGAAGCCCAGGCCATGGTTATTAATCTTGCCAATAGCTGCAAGCCTCCATTCCCAGAAAAGGAAGCCATAAAAAAATTGGAACAGGCTTGGAAATATGAGCCCGGTTTTGTTGATACCACTCCTTCCTCTTGGGAAAGTCCTGTTCCATTAAAAGAAGATCGAGCACCGGATCTTGACCCAAACCTTTTGACTGGAATTGTCGGAGATATGGCCCGGGCAGTTTCAAGGGAAACTGAAACACCATTTGAGCTTGCAGTCGGTCTATTATTATCAGTCTTAGGTACGGCCTGCCAGGGTAAATTTGTTGTTAAAATCAAGCCTGGATACAAAGAACCGGTAAATATTTGGACTGTTACGGCCCTGGACCCTGCCAATAGAAAATCATCTGTACTTATAAAAATTACAGACCCATTAAGCCAATGGGAAACCCAAAAGCATGTAGAGCTTGAGCCATGGATAAAAGAGTCTGCCAGCAGATTACAAAATCAAGAGGCCCGGATCAAATTTCTACGGACACAATACGGAAAGGCAAACCAAGACGATTTAAAGGATATTGAGTCTGAAATTATGGATATAGAAAAGGATCTTGTCCAGGTGCCTGCATACCCCAAAATTTGGGCGCAAGACGTAACAACGGAGCATTTAGGTACCCTTATGAATGCCCATGGGGAGGTTATGTCAATTATATCAGCCGAGGGTGGCATTTTCGATATTATCGGCGGCCGGTACTCAAATGGTGTGGCGAATCTTGATCTATTCTTACAAGGCCATTCAGGTGATCCCGTAAGGGTTGATCGTGGAAGCCGGGAACCTGTTTTTCTGAATAGTCCAGCCCTTACCCTTGGATTATCACCACAACCAGAAGTATTAAGAGGTCTGGCAGACAAACCAGGATTCAGGGGTAAAGGCCTGCTTGCAAGATTCCTTTATTTTCTTCCTAAATCGAACCTTGGGCACAGAGGTCTTGATTCTGACCCGGTGCCTGAAAATATCAAAATCAGTTACCAGAATTTAATCCATAAACTTTTAAGCATTCCGCCAAATGAAGATGAATTTGGCAAGAGGCAACCGTACATTTTAAATTTCTCCCGGGAAGCATACCAGGAATGGGCAGCTTTTTACATGGTGGTTGAGAAAGACCTCAGGGAGGGTGGGCGATTTGAGTATATCACTGATTGGGCCGGTAAACTCCCAGGGGCAGCCGCAAGAATTGCTGGATTACTGCATTGTGCTCAGGAACCAGACCAACCATGGGCAAAAGAAATTAGCATTGACACCATGGAGAAGGCCCTTGAACTTGCTTCAGTCTTTGCAAGCCATGCACTTATTGCCTTTGACCTCATGGGCGCTGACAGATCGCTTGATCAGGCCAGGAAGGTATGGCGATGGATTGAACGAGATAAGTTTGAATTGTTTACAAAAAGAGATTGCTTCAACGCTTTACAAGGAACATTCCAGAAGGTTGCGAATATTGAAGAGCCCTTGT
>JAOZQY010000110.1 GCA_029931975.1 Bacteroidales bacterium
CGGAGGAGGACCGCCACGACCGTAAACCCCCCACTGTCCCTCCGGGAAAATGACTTTTTATTGGGCTGACCGCGGGGAAAGCAAGCTTTCACCGCGGACAGCCAAATAAAATCCCCACGCTTTCGCATGGGGATTTTTTCTGTATTGCGGAGAGAAAGGGATTCGAACCCCCGGTGCCCCCAAGGAGCACAACGGTTTTCGAGACCGCCCCGTTCGACCACTCCGGCATCTCTCCGGGCTGCTGTAAAATTATAATAATTATGCGATATTTAAGATATCAAATCAAAGCTCTGTTGTATGCGCCACCATTCTTCTCTGTTCCTGTTCATCTCCACAGCTGTTTTGCTGTTTGCCTGTAATGCTGCTCCTCCTGTGATTACAGATGAAACTTCCTACCTGGAGGAGATGGAAAGCTGGCAGCAGCAAAGGCTGGAAAGGCTAAAAAGTAAAAATGGCTGGCTCAGCCTGGCCGGACTATTCTGGCTTGAAGAGGGAGAAAACAGCTTTGGATCCAATCCGGAGAATGATATCGTTTTCCCGGAAAAAGCAGACACGTTCAGTGGTATCCTGACACTTGAAAGAGGATCTGTAACACTCAGTGTATCAGAGGGAGTGAAAATTACACTGCAGGATACTCTGATCACTAAAATAAAACTGGCCGATGATCAATCTCCTAACACCACCCGCCTGCAACAGGGCGATCTGGCCTGGTATATTGTCAAGCGTGGTGAACGCTACGGAATCCGCCTCAGGGATCATAAGCATCCCCGTATCGACAAACTGGATCATATCCCCTCCTATCCCATTCAGACCAGCTATGTGGTGGAAGCCACCCTTGAACCCTTTGATTCACCAAAGACCATGACCGTGGCTACTCCGCTGGATGGCTATACAGAATCCTATGAGTGTCCGGGCATCCTTAATTTCAGGATCAATGGCGAGAAACTGACCCTCCATCCATTTACTTCGGGCTCTGGATATTTCCTGGTTATCGCAGATGAGACCACCGGAATGGAAACTTATGGGGCTGGCAGGTTTATGTATGCCACCCCCGACTCGACCGGACGGATCATCCTGGATTTTAACAAGGCCTACAATCCACCCTGTGCATTCAGTCCCTTTGCCACCTGTCCCATGCCCCCCAGAGAGAATTTCCTCCCGGTGGCCATCGAGGCAGGTGAAAAGTCTGTTCACTTTGACTGAGTCTTATTAATTCCGTCGGTTTACGACAATCTCCTCAATAAGCTGGCCATTGATATCAATTGCCTTCATGGAGGTCTCCCTCAGCCCCACATCAATTCTCATAAAGTGTTCTATCTTTTGATACTTTACCGTTTCCGGTTGAATGGCATCTGTTTCATAGAGAGGAGCTCCCCCTCCGGCAGTTACAATATAGTGAGTGCCCCCATGTTCTGCATGATGATAATAGTGGTCGTGACCGTTGAGCACAGCTGTAACTCCATAACGTTCAAATATATCTCCCAAAAATTCTCTTCTTAGTTCAGCATCCTCCACACGACTCGATTTAATGCTGTACCAGGTGGGGTGAAAGAATACAATAATGTACCCTGCATCCTCATTTAAGCTCAGAATACTCTCCAGCCATTCCTTCTCCTCTTCAAAATACTTCCTGCTGATGTTGTTCCAGAAGGCATCCAGGTTCTCTCCTTCCAGTTAAATGGGTGCATTATAATCCGGCCAATCCATATCCAGCACAACAAACAGGGCATCCCCCACTGAGAAAAAGTAATAACTCTCATTTCCAGGTAAGGAAAAGAAATTATAGTAGTTGTCCGGGTTTTGTTCATGGTTGCCCAGAACCGGGTAATAGGGTACATGGCGTGTCAGCTCATCATTGATCCTGAAAAAATGTTCCCAGTCCTCCATGTTATTTCCACTGCTTACCAGGTCTCCTGTATTCACCACAAACAGAGGATCCTCCTGAATCATCCTGTCAACTATGCGCTGATGAAAGTCATGGCGGGTTCGTGTGTCGCCCAACACAGTAAAATGAAAAGGCTGAATGCTGTCCGGGAAGGTGGTAAATGTACCCTGTCCCCTGCCTGTACCATCTCCCAGCAGATTGTCACCTCTTCATCTGACATATTTTGTAAATAAGGCCCCAGAATCGACACCGTCTGGGGAGTTCCATCCTGGGCACACTGTGTTAGACTTGCAATAAGTACCAGGATTAGGGATAATTAAACTATCTCTCTGTAATTCATAGCATGAAGTATATTTTATCTGAAATTCTTTCTGTACTCGGAAGGGGTCTTTTTCATTATACTTTTAAAATAGTGGTTAAAATTAGCCAGGTTATTGTATCCACTATCATAACAGATCTGGGTGACTGATTTTTCGGTTTCGATAAGCATCTTGGCTGCAATACCAATTCGAACTCCTTTCACATACTGTGTAAATGTACGGTTGGTCTTTTTCTTAAAATACCTGCAAAATGAACCTGGTGCCATATGCAACAAATCTGCAACATTCTCAAGTCTTACACCCTCTTCAATGTTCAGGAATACATACTCATATACTCTGTTGATCCTGTCCAGATCTTTGGTGAACTTATCAGGCATATCCACATCGCTTGTCAGATATTCATAGGTGTCGACCTGAAGCAAGTCATTGAAAATAGTAAGTAGCTCTATATAGCTTTCCAGGCCATCCAGCTGCACCAGGCGCTCCAGTTTGACCCTGATATTTTTAATCTTGCTTCCTTTGAAAGAGATTCCTCTATTGGCCCTTTTTAACAGATCCACCACATTTTCAAGCTCCGGTATATTAAAAAAATCAGAGCTGATAATGTTTTCATAAAAGTGAGTTGTTATACATGAAGGTGCCGTGTCTTTCTGGGTTTCAAGAATTTCCCACGAATGAGGCACTTCCGGACCTAAGAGAACCAGGTCGTTTCTTTCAAAACTGGAAATATTGTCACCAACTATTCTTCTGCCGGACCCTGAAACAATATAGTTTAGCTCAAAATTTTTATGCGAATGAATCTTTGGCAATCGTTCTGCCATTTGAATTTCCCGCGATATGAAAGAATGCTGATGAGGTACCTGTATCTTTTCAAAAACATACTCCATGTTAAGAATCTTAACCTAAGTTGCAAGAAAATAAAAATACAGAATAATATTGGTTAAAATATAATGCTAATTTACTAAAAAAGCGGAAGTATGATATGATCAATATATCTTCCTTTGTTAAGCTTAGAGTACTCTTTTATTAAAAGTTCAAAAACAGCCAGCACATGGACCTGCCTTTGAAGGGAATTATTCCACCCTTAGTGACTCCCCTTAATAGTTATCAGGAGCTTGACATACCCGGATTAGAAAGACTCATTGAACATCAACTGTCCGGAGGTGTACATGCGCTTTTTATTCTGGGCACCAATGGAGAGGCTCCTTCTCTGAGCTACAAACTTAGAAAAGAGTATATTAAGCTTACATGTGAGCTGGTAAATAATAAAATTCCTGTATTGGTTGGCATAAGCGATTGCTCAATGGCAGGATCACTGGAAATTACTGAATATTCCCAACAGGTAGGCGCGGATGCAGTAGTTGTCGCTCCCCCCTACTATTACCCCATTTCAGATAAAGATATGTTTAACTACCTGGAGACATTGGCTCCCAGATTAGCTCTGCCATTTCTCATATATAACATGCCAAGTCATACCAAGATACATCTGAAGGTGGATATCGTCAAACGAGCAAAAGAACTGGGTGCACTGGGTATTAAAGACAGCTCAGGTGATATGCTCTATTTCTATTCTCTTATCGAAGAATTTAAGAACTCTCCGGACTTCTCGATCATTACCGGAACAGAGTTATTTTTACCAGAAACAATTATGCATGGAGGGCATGGAGCAGTAGCAGGCGGAGCAAACATGTTCCCAAAAATGTTTGTAGACCTGTATAACGCTTCGGTAGCAAATGATCTTGAAACGATTTCCTTACTGCGCGAACAAGTATTGTTGCTTTATCAAACTATCTACCAGGTCGGCACACATACATCCAGGTTTGTAAAGGGAACAAAGTGCGTTTTATCTGTGATGGGCATCTGTAACGATTATATGGCCCCACCCCTTCAAAAATTTAGTCCTTCCAAACGGAAGCAGATTGAAGCGTATCTTGAACAGATCACATAAAAACATTGTATGAGTTTTCAGCTAGGTGCCATCGACACATCCATTCTGATCATATACGGACTTATCCTTGTGGGTATGGGTGTATACTTCTTCAGAAAAAACCTTACCTCAGAACAGTTCATGGTGGCAGGCCGGGGCATTCCTGCCTGGGCAGCAGGACTGGCTGTGATGAGTGCATATACCAGCAGTATCTCATATATTGCTGTGCCGGGAAAAGCATTTGATTCCAACTGGCACCCATTGATATTTGCTCTGTCAGCTATTCCGGTAGCCTGGTTTGTTACAAAGTATGTGGTTCCCTACTATCGCAGAAAGAACATTATCTCGGTCTACGGATACCTTGAAGAGAAAATCGGGAATTGGGCCAGTATCTATGCTTCCTTATCATTTGTATTATTTATGATTGGCCGTACGGCCGTAATCCTTTATCTTTCTTCACTTCTGTTAAGCTCATTTATCGATATCGATATCCGCATACTCATCATTGTGATTGGCATTGTAACCATTATTTATACCCTGATGGGTGGAATGGAGGCAGTCATCTGGACCGATGTCATGCAATCGGTAATCATGATTGGAGGTATCATATTCATTGGGATTCTGCTCACAAAAGAGGTTTTTGCCCAACCCGATTTTCTAATTCAAAAGGCCTTTGATGCCAGGAAGTTCAGCCTTGGAGAAACAAGCCTCTCTCTCAGCAGCCGAACCATTTGGGTGATGATTATCTATGGAGTGTCGGAGAATATCCGGAACCTGATTGCAGATCAGAACTATACCCAGAAGTATTGTTCTGTACCGGATGAAAAAAAAGCAAAAAGATCCGTATGGATTGCCATGTTAATCTATTTACCTCTGACAGCCCTCTTTCTATACATCGGAACCACTCTTTTTGCCTTCTATTCCGGACCGGATCACGTGCTTGGAGAAGCCATTACCAAAGGAGACCAGGTTTTTCCCCATTTTATTGCCACGCAACTGCCTGTTGGAGTAAAAGGACTCATTATTGCCGCCATACTTGCAGCTTCGATGAGTACCATTGATTCTGCATTGAACTGTTCTGCAACTGTACTTTATGTGGATTACTACAAAAAATATTTCAAGCCAAAGACCTCTGAAAGGACAAGTGTTAACTTCTTACGTCTGACCACAGTAATTTGGGGGATTGCCGGGATTGCCGTTGCACTTTTGCTTATCAACGCCAAGAGTGCACTCGATATCTGGTGGATCATTGCCGGGATTTTTGGCGGGGGTATCCTCGGACTCTTCCTGCTTGGAGTTTTCAACGTCCAAATCACAAAGTTACAGGGGATCATTTCTGTTATCTTCAGCCTGCTGATAATCATCTGGGGCTCATTCTTACGGGATCTCCCTGATCAGTTTGCATGGATCGAAAGCAAGATAGACCCCATCATCATTGGTGCTATGAGTACCCTGGGCTTATTACTTCTTGCCCTTTTCTTTGTATTGACAAATAAAATGTCGGGCAGGAGACGAACTTAAAAAAACTATAACTCATGAAGCGTCTGTTAAATCTAACGATCATGGTGCTCCTTTCAATCCTCACTTTCGCACAAGGAGCTTCTGAAAATTCTGATCCTGCAATCAAGTCTGAATTTATTTTTCTTTCAGACGATGTAAGCTTTCCCAGCTGTCATGCATCTACCATCGAAGAGACTGAACATGGTTTGGTGGCGGCATGGTTTGGGGGGACCGGTGAAAAGCATCCCGATGTGGGTATCTGGATAAGCCGTAATATGAACGGGAATTGGAGCAGTCCGGTGGAGGTAGTGAATGGAGTGCAGAATGAAAGCTTACGCTACCCATGCTGGAACCCGGTACTTTTCCAACCCGCGGAGGGACCATTAATGTTATTCTACAAAGTGGGTCCCAATCCGAGACAATGGTGGGGCATGCTCACCACCTCTGACGACGAGGGACTTACCTGGTCCAATGCGGTTAAACTTGGAACGGGACCTTCGGACCATTTGTTAGGGCCCATTAAGAATAAACCGGTTCAATTGAAGGATGGCAGCATCTTATGCCCATCAAGCAGTGAGACCAGAAATAAATGGACGATTCACTTTGAACTATCCTTAGATATGGGAAAAACATGGGAATTTATTGGTCCCATTAACGATGGAGTTGAGTTTGATGCCATCCAGCCAAGTGTTTTATTCCATTCAGGTGGCTTACTGCAGGTCTTATGCAGAACAAAACAGGGGGTAATTTCTCAAAGCTGGTCGGAGGACCAGGGAAGGACCTGGGGTCCCATGGAAGCCACCATGTTGCCAAATCCCAACTCGGGTACCGATGCTGTTACCCTGAAAGATGGCAGGCAGATCCTGGTATATAATCATATTATCCCTTCTCAGACATGGGGTTCAAGAAGTAAACTAAATATGGCCGTTTCGGAGGACGGGATCAACTGGAGTGCCGCTGCACTGCTGGAGAACGATCCGGATCCGGACTCTGAATATTCCTATCCTGCAGTCATTCAGACCAGAGATGGTATGATCCATCTTACGTATACATGGAACAGAAAGGTAATTAAGCATGTGGTGATTGATCCATCAAAGATTAAGCCCAAAGCCATTGTAGATGGTGCATGGCCTGTAAATTAAAATTTACTCAAATGACAAAAAAAGGCAGTTTCCTTTTCGTAACTCTTGTATTGGGACTGGGCTCTCAGGGCACCCTCACTGGCAGCGTTGGGGGCCATCGGCTGGAGAGCCGGAGGCATGATGAGTTATGGGATTGTGATCGGTTATTGCCGCTCTATTTCCTTTGTGAATTCGCTTTACGGTTATGTGATGCTCGCAGTCATCGGTGCCCTCTATGGTTTTATCGGTGGTGGCCTCTTTGGTCTTGGTCTTGAATCAAGCGATGAGAACAGACCTAAATGGCCAAAGCTCATCATGGAAATGTTTGTGGGAGGCTTCCTGGAATGGGGACTTCTCATCTACCATCAAGCTGACTCCCAATGGAGACGGCTTTGAAATAAAGGTCAGGGATAATGCCCGGGGAGCAATTCTCTCCATCGAACCCTCAGAAAATAATTTACTTAGAGAACTAACAATTACTTTTTAATCTGCAGTAAATCAATTTTTTTCGATCACATAATCATCAAAGTAAGTTACTGCATCTGCCTTTGTCCAGAGTCCAATTTTTCCTGCATCGGGAAATGTGCTGTCCTGCACCTTGAAAAGTTCCGTGCCATCCAGATAAATAGTGAACAGATCATCTTTTACAGTCAGCTTCATGGTGTGCCAGCTATCTCCCAGAGCTGGAACATCCACTCCGTAAGTTCTTCCTTTGTCGATTAACGGAAGGTCGGTCCGTTTCCCATTCTCCACCTTATACAATACCATATTGTCCTCCAGTGGATTCGACCGGACCACATAGTAGTTATCTTTGTCGGTAAACCTCCATATAAATCCCCCACCCTGGTCATGGTTACCAGTAACTCCTTTGATTCTGACCGAAAGGGTCATGTCTTTCATACTCAAGGCGTCATTCACGATGATATTAAAATGCCCGTTGGGATTGTCAGAATAGAGTTGAGCCAATACTTTATTGCCCTGATCATCCACCACTTTCCAGTCGGTGCCGCCCGGACCGGTATAATACTGCGACCAACCTTCAGGGAGTTCACCGCTTACAAAATTTTCAAAATCAAATCCGGTATTTGATGCTTGTTTTACGGCTTCATCCACCTCTGTTTTGGAATTGGTTTCTTGTACCTCCCCTTGTGAAGTTTTTGGGCTTGAATTGCCGCAGGCAACGGCTATTAAAACGATTGCCACAAGCGGTGTCAGGATTTTCAGCGTTGTTCTCATAATAATGTGTTTAAAGTTTTATAAATGATCTTACAAAATGATTGCTTGAGTTTTCTATCTCCTTCATTGTTCCAGCGGCCTCGATTACCCCTTCATTCATCACCAGGATTCTGTCCCCGGTCTGCATGGCTTCCTGGTGATCGTGGGTCACATAAAGCATGGTAAATCTGAACTGTTGCTGCAGGAGTTTGATATGGGTCAGAATGTTTTCCTTTACCTTTACATCAATGTTTGCCAGGGGTTCATCCATAAGAAAAATCCCGGGCCGATGAACCAGTGAACGGGCAATGGCTACCATCTGTTTCTGGCCGCCTGAAAGCTGGTGCGGATATTTCTTTGCCTTGTCGGCAATGCCGAAAAGATCCAGAATCTGAGTCACCTGCTGAGAGACTTTTTCTGCTTTCCGGTCTTTTAAGCCAAATGCAATATTTCTATATACCGTAAAGTGTGGCCACAATGCCAGATCCTGAAAAACAAAGCCAATTTTTCTTTTATGGGGAGGGATAAGGATATTCTCATTTTCAGTGGCGACAGTTTCATTGATCTTAATGATCCCCTTTAGTGGAGTTTCAAGGCCGGCGATCAACCGCAGAATGGTTGTTTTTCCGCATCCGGAAGGGCCAATCATACAGGTGGTTTTTGCCTCCTCAAAGGAGAATGAAAAATCCTCCAGCACCCTATTATCTCCATATCGATGAGCAATATGTTCCAGTGAAATTTTATGCATACCTGAACCTGTTAAATACTATTTTCCCAATGAGAAAAAACACAAGGATAAATCCCATGGTCACTCCAAAGCTAATCAGGGTCATGCTGCTGGTAAGCGCCAGCGGGGCATTGGCACCAATGGTAAATATTTTCACGGGCATCAGTTCAGTGCCCGGTGGGTAGATCATGATGGTGGTTCCCAGTTCACCCAGACACAAGACAAATGAAAGCACAAA
>JAOZQY010000048.1:0-8081 GCA_029931975.1 Bacteroidales bacterium
TAACTGGAATTTTTTTGTACTTTTGCGACCTGTTAAATCGAGGCATAGAATATAATAAAGAATAGAATCATGGATTTAATGAAGGTTGTTGACCAGGAATATGCTGCTGAGAAGGAGCTTCCCAAGTTTAGTGCAGGTGATACCATTACGGTACACTACAAGATTAAAGAGGGAAATAAAGAGCGTATTCAGCAGTTCAGGGGAGTTGTGATCCAACGCCGTGGAAAAGGAAATACAGAGACTTTTACTGTTCGTAAGATGTCAGGCAATATTGGGGTGGAGAGGATCTTTCCTTCATCTTCACCATTTATTGAGAAAATTGACATCAATAAGCACGGTCGCGTCAGAAGGGCTCGCATCTTCTACTTCCGCGAATTGACTGGTAAGAAAGCACGTATCAAAGAGAAGAGATTCTAGGTACGTCCCGAAAAAAAAGCAAAACAGGCTGTTTCAAAAGAGATAGCCTGTTTTTTTTGTCATCGGGGGGAAGAAAGGAGACTATATATGGTCGGCTTGTTCACGTGCCTTTTGAATGATCTCTTCTCCTTTAATCTCCGCTTCGCTTACCAGATGTTCAGACTGCTTCTCAGCCTGACGAGCCAGCTCGCTTGCTGCTGTCCTTGCCGCAACCTGTTTCAGTGGGTTGCTGCCTGCCTCTTTCACAAGTTTTTCGCCCTGGATCTCAGCCTCCTTCACCAATTCCTCTCCTGCCTTCTGGGCCTCTTCTACCAGGCGGGCCGCCTCCTTTTCTGCATCGGCAATGAAAGCTTCTGCCTCTGCAGTGACCTTCTCCTCCACGGCAGCTTTCACCGTTTCTTTGGCTGATTCGAGGTTGCCACTCAGATCGGTGGCCACCTTTGGATTGTTAAATGTTCCAGTGATTATAGCGATTACTTTCAGATAATCCGATTCTGGAATCTTCAATCCCCCTGCTGCCGCCAGGGCAGTCATACCCTTCAACATCTCGTTGGCTCCTGCTCCCAGGTCCGCTTTAGCAAGATTCATATCCAGTTTGTAATTCATGCTCAGGTCAATTCCATGGGATCCTGAGACCTCAATTCTGGAATCGTCGAAATCAACATGAAAAGGATCGACCATGATTCGTCCATCACGAATGGTAAATCCGAGATCAACTTCATCAGGAACAAATTCCTTGAACTTGTCGTTTTTCAGTTTCTCACTTAATTGGGCAAGACTCTCCACATTCTCAAGCTGCAGATCTTTTGAGTAAAACCTTCCCTTTGCATTGATGGATTCATACAGAGGCGAAAAGGTGGCATCCAGCAGGGAATGGTATACCATATTAATATTGGCGCTCCCGCTGCAATACCTGGCCATAGGTGCAAGCTTCTCCACCGACATAAAGGTTTCATATGCAGTGGGAATGTCAACATCCTTCATATCCAGCCTTAGCTCTGCTTCAGCAAACTCGCCCCGGGTATCAACCCATCCTGTGGTGCTTACACTCCCCTCAATCACCTCCATACGTAGCTGATCCAGACCGGCTACGCCCTCCATAAGCCGCATCTTTCCCTGGATATTTTCTATGAGGATATTATCATACTCCACCCGCTTCATATCAAGTGTCATGGTAAAATCAATATTTTCCGGGACCCTTACCTGGACCGGCTCTGCCAGTGAATCTGGCTGAACTGGTACAATTGTATCAGTGACTACCTCACTTAGCTCATCAGTTTCTTCTGCCGGGATCAGCTCATCGGCCTTGAGCAATGAGGATGAAATATTCAAGCTCCCCGATACAGTCTGTCCATTAAATACATAAGGTATGAAGTTTCCAAGCTCCCCGTCCATATGCAGATCAGAGCTACCCATCTTCATATCCAGGGTGGCCAGTTCTACCTTCCTGGGATTAAAAATCATATGCATCTTCTCCAGCACCACCGGTACAGGAAAATCCGGCAGCTCTACTTCCATTCCCTCAATCACAAGCGATCCGTCCAAGTCCACATCTTCATACTGTTCATTTTCTATATGAGACATAAGCGCATCCCAGCGAAGATCTGTCTCCAGCCGTCCGCTCAGGCTCATATCCTCCATAGGAACAACATCCTGAAGTGTGGCAAAGTCAATCATCCCTTTTGCACTACCGGCCACATGCATATCACTTATGGGATGATCCACCTGCACGCGCAGGTCAAAAGCATTCCCTCCCAAGAGCAGATGAAACTGTTCCAGCTTCACCCGGGTGTCATCCATATTAGCACCCTTATAATCCACATTCAGGGAGATCTGTACATCCGAAACATCTTTGGGAAGATCCGGATAGGTAAAATATCCATCTTTTACCTGCAGATTCAGAGTAGCATCGGGCATAATTGAATCAATCATGGTTCCCCTCACAGTACCTCCCAATTGCATGCTTCCACTGGCCTTCAGAGATTCAAAATCCTGCAGATATACAGCAGGCACCAGGGAAAGCAGCGTTTGAAAGGAGGTTTCCCTTGAAAAGAAACGCAGATCCATCTCCATGGCACCCCCATCCAGTATAAGCACTTCACCCTCCGCTCCAAGTGAGAGTCCGTTCAGGCTAATCAGGTTCTCTTTCAGTGTATACCGCTGCTCCACCATATTGGCAGCTGCCAGCAGGTCCAGGCTAAAGACCCCGTCCCTGAGATAGCGGATCCCTCCCATCCTGGCATTGATCTTATCGATACCCGTGGATAGCTTCAACTCGGTCTGCTCCATGGAGAGATCTCCTGCCAGCTCCAGGTTGAAGCCTTCCAGGGATGCATCAATATCCGAAGTCCGGTCCAGGTAATAAATCCGCCCCCCGGTAATGGCAAAACGTTTCAGGGATACCTTCATGGATGAACCGGAGCCTTTCGCAGGTACCTGATCAGGCGCTTCCACTTCCTCCATGATTTCATCGGAAATATCCCAGTTGGCGGTCCCATCTTCCAGCACAATGCCATTTATCAGGGGATGATCGATCAGGATCGAATTAAGCACAAGATTCTTCTTGATGGCACTGAAGGGATTCACCCTTAACTCGAAGCGTTGCAGACCTGCCAGGGTATCCCCGGCAAAAGGCTCCACTCCCACTACCGATACCTGGTGCAGATTTATGCTCAGATCGGGAAAGCCTCTCAAGAGAGAGAGGCTGAACCGGGACCAGTCCACCGTGGCATGAACCTGCTCATTCACCTTCTCCTTAACCAGCGATTCGATTTTTGAACGGAAAAGCATGGGAGTAAGGATTAACAACAGCAAAATCACTCCTAAGGTGATTGCCAATATCCTGAATACCTTTTTCATCTGGACTGCTTTATCCAAAAATACAAATTCCTGAATAAGAAAAGGGTTTTGTATTTATATAGAATTGTTTAAATTTGCAGTCGCTTAAGGGACGAGTAGCTCAACTGGATAGAGCACCTGACTACGGATCAGGAGGTTGGGGGTTCGACTCCTCTCTCGTTCACCAGGCCAAAGCCTCGGAATCTGAAAATTCCGGGGTTTTTTATTTCATCCCCAATTCACTAAATTTAGCTTTCAAACAAAGTGATGATGATAGGAGAGAAATTTCAACCCAAGGCTGCCTTCCGTGCACTAAAAATCATTTTTTATTCTCTGAATAGCGGATTGCTGCTTTTCTTTATGGTCGGGATCTATCTGAATGGCATGCAGATCCCGGAATTCAAAGATGGGATTGATATACTTACTTATGTCAGTATATTCCTGATGCTTTCCATTCCGGCCGGATATAGTATTTCCTCCCGCAAGATGGAGTCCATCGACGTGGCAGATTCGTTTTCAAAGAAGTTTGAGCAGTATCAATCGGCCATGATTATCCGCTGGGCCATGATCGAAGGAGCAGCCATATTTTCATTGGTAGGCATGATAGTGCTACAGGATTCAAAGCAGTTGATACTCTTTGTGCTCTGCATCCTGGTGCTATCCTCCAATACGGTGACCAGGGAGAAGGTGACACGGATGGCCAAACTGAATGCTGAAGAATCAAAGACCCTGGAAGAATAAGACTGAATCACTATTGACCACTGAGTTTGGCCACCACCTGCTGCCTGTAACTGCGGCTCACGGGAATCTCCACATCCCCTACCATGACCTGTTCCCTGGAAAAGGAAGAAATCTTTGAGCGGTTTACTATGAAAGAGCGGTGTATCCTGAGGAAGTCCTGGGGCAGGCTCTCTTCCATATGAGAGATTTTCTCCTTGGAAGTAACGCTTTTTCCATTCTCCAGGTGCATCTGAATATAATCGGCAAGGCTCTCAATATACAGCAAGTCGTCAAATATGATCCTGGTAATCTGCCTGTTGGAACGTACTGTAAAATAGCCCTGGTCCAGCTGTGTCTGCTTCTCTTCCAGGCTACCAATGGAACGCTGATCCGCAAAATAATGCCTGATCAGCAGGATGAAGGAGGACAGCAGTACTACAAAATAAAGAATGCCGGCCATGGTAAGGACATCTGTGAACAGGGGTGGGTTCTCTTTGATACCATAATAGATCGTCAGCAACATAGTCAGAATGGAAACCACCATTTCCAGGCACAAGGAAACCACCAACATATAGAAGGAGTAAAGACCAAACAAGAAAAACCGGCGCTTAAACAGATAGCGGGGGACCAGGAAATAATTAAAAAAGTAGGATGTGGCCATGATCACCGGCATCAGCAAAGAGACATAGAAAAATGCTTCCATGTGTCCTTCGAACCAATCGGCAAAGATCACGGTGAGGGATGCATAAACGATGATCCAAAAAACAATATGGTGCCAGGTTTTCATCTGATTGAACACATAAATATCGTAAAAAAATAGTCTGCTAAAGGCAAGCATCGACAGAATGCAGGTTTAGAACCGGATTCGACCTTGCCTTGTATACGCCGTTCCCCTTAGTTTTGCAGTGTATTTAAGTTTCATCTAAAATTTATTATTATGAAAGAATGGTTTATCATGGGAGGCTCCTTATTTATGAGTATTCTCACAATCCTGCTGGTTATTATCTTTGCAGTGAGCGTATATTATGCCCTCGCAATTGCAAGTGGAAAGGCAGCAGAAAAAGCAAATTTCAAACACCAGCTGAAATATATCAAATCGTTGGGACTCTTTACCGCAATCACTGGCATCCTGGGGCAGCTTATCGGACTGTTTAGTGCCTTTACTGCTATTGAAGCCTACAATGATATATCACCGGCCATAATGGCGGGTGGGCTAAAGGTTTCTATGATCACTACGCTCACTGGTATTGTAATCTACCTGATCTCAATTGTCATCTGGTTTCTGCTGGATCTGTGGCACCATAAAAAGTAAGATCTATTTGACCACCAGGATAAAGTCGCTGCCCGGTTCGTTGTTGCCAAACTCCCCGAACCTGGGCTGCGGGTTTACCTTCTCCACAAATTTCTCTGTATTTATATCTGCGTACTGAATTCCTTGCTCTCCTTCAAACCCATCTCCTGACCCTGGAGGGACTGAAGGGAAAGAAAGAGGAAGATGCCGCTTACATAGATATTTCTCATGGATTATCCATTTCTGATTACTTTTTTAAAGGTATATTTATAAACCTAATTAAGGAAGCAGGCGATGAAATTACTATCCCGTGAGAAAAGCATCCAGGAGATCAACATTTTCGCCACCAAAGGGATCCCCTTTGTTTTCCTTATCTCTTTTAAGGGAGAAGAGAATCTGGTTGCCACTCCTGAAGAAGCAGCTGCTTCCGGCCTTTTTTTAGATATGCCGGGGATGGTGAACCATTCCTTCAAAAGCACGGCGGCACCCCCCATTCAACTGGTCAAACACCCGCCCGACCGGGAACAGTACCATCATGCTTTTAAAAATGTCATAAAAGAGATTCTCTATGGGAACTCCTTTCTGCTGAACCTCACCCAAGCTACACCAGTGGAGTGCAACTATTCCCTGACTGAAATATTTGTTTCAAGCAAAGCTTCCAACAAGCTATACCTGCAGGATGAACTGGTGGTGTTCAGTCCGGAACGATTTATCAGGATTAAGGGCAGGACCATCTCGTCCAATCCCATGAAAGGAACCATCGATGCCGGCATTCCCGGGGCCTACAGTCAGCTCGCTTCAGATCCCAAAGAGGATGCCGAGCACAATACCATTGTGGATCTGATCCGAAACGATCTTAGTTGCGTTTCATCCCAGGTAAGGGTCAAACGGTTCAAGTATATTGAGAAGCTGAAAACCCATCAGGGCGAACTGCTGCAAATGAGTTCTGAAATCAACGGAAAGTTGCCTGCAAATTTCATGGAATCGCTTGGCGACATCCTGTTTCGCTTGCTTCCTGCGGGATCCATTTGTGGCGCCCCAAAGAAGAAGACCGTGGAGATCATCCGGAAAGTTGAAGGGTATGAACGTGGTTTCTACACAGGAGTTTTTGGATATTTCGATGGACAGAACCTCGATTCTGCTGTGGCCATACGATACATCGAAAGGCAGGAAGATCAATTGGTTTTTAAGAGTGGCGGCGGAATCACCTTTATGAGTGATTGGGAGAAGGAGTATGATGAAATGCAAAAGAAAGTTTATGTCCCTGTATTTTGAAACCATACAAGTGCTTGAGGGCAAACTTCAGAACCTGGAATTTCACCAGGAACGGTTTGAAAGGACCCGATCGGAAGCACTGGGCCTGAGAGGACACCCTTTGCTTGGCGAAGTAATCCAGGTCCCCGATGGACTTGACCGGGGAGTTCTGAAATGCAGGCTTATCTATCACAAAGAAGTTGTTCGCATTGAATATGAACCCTATCGGGCACATCAGGTTCGCTCACTGAAACTGATCCATGCCGATTCCTTAGCCTACGGATTCAAATCTACGGACCGTGGTGAACTGGAAGTACTCTTCAATCAGCGGGGAACATGCGATGATATCCTGGTGGTAAAAAACGCATGTATTACCGATAGTTACTACGCCAATGTTATTTTCTGGAATGGTGAAGCATGGGAAACTCCCGACACCCCACTGTTGCCAGGTACCATGCGGGCGTCCCTTCTTAAAAAAAGAGTGATCAGGGAGTGTAGAATTACTGCTGAAGATCTGGCCGGATATCATAAACTAAAACTGATCAATGCGATGAACAATTTCAAGGACAGTCCCGAAATAGTTATGGAATCGATTAGCTGGTGATTTTCTCAACAATCTGCACCGCTTTTTCTACGCATCCGGCACAAACTGTCTCCATGATCCTCTCCTCCTTAAACTTTTCCGATCCCTCAGCTGTGTTCAGATCACATCCAATTAAATCCTTGCATTGGGTAGTTTTGTATGTGGCCACAAAGTCACGGGTCAGTTCCTTCACTCCAGCATATGCAGCAGATTTCAGCTCGTCATTATTATTTACGTCATCACCTTTCAGCAAACCAAGCACAATAATTGCCCCAGTTACTGCTCCGCAGGTTTCCTGCTGCTTTCCCATTCCGCCGCCAAAACCGGCAGAAATCTTCAGGGCCAGCTCCTTGCTGAATTTCAAATCGTCGGCAAATGAGAGTACAACCGACTGGGCACAATTGTAACCGGAAAGAAAGAGATCCTTTGCTTTTTCTGAGTGATTCATAATTGTGGGTTTTACATTCTCTTCAAGTTAAGAAAGAATTACCGAATAAGAGCGATGGGAAGGGTGATCTTCAGAAAAAAAGCATCGGAATAGGCAAGATCACCCATCAGTTCGGCTTCCTGGTCGTGGGAATAAATCAGGTAGATGGCCCCGAAGGGTGGCCTGAAGCGCCATCCGGCCAGGCCGTAAAAATAGACCTTACTGCTACTGGTGCTGTTCTGAGCAAAGAGTTTCACCCAGAGGTTATTGGTGAAATTATAATTGACTGACAGCACATTGATAAGGGTGGAGTTCTCTTCAATATCGGGTGTAAACTTAATCAGGTCGCCACTATAAGCCAATGACATTTTCTCAGTAAGTTTTACCCGGCCTTCCAGTGAAAGTCGCTGAAAATCCCTGTCAAAATTGTGTCCAAAAGAATAGCCCAGTTCGGCATAACTCCACTCGGCAGTGTTGTAACCAAAATCGAAAGAGTGACGGTGGTTGTAATACTCCTTGTCGAATAGCTTAAACTCATTGTTATACCTGTA
>JAOZQY010000048.1:8091-27740 GCA_029931975.1 Bacteroidales bacterium
GCAAAATTTTCCCAGATAGTGGTTATTTTATTGAGAACCTGTTCTGAAGATAGAACTCCACCGACTCATTGATGTTCCAACTTCGGAGCAGCCCTGTGGTTCTGGCCCAGAAAATATTATTTCTCGATCCCACCTCTATATACTTGAACAAACTATTACGTAGCCACCAGCGATAGCTGAGATCACTATCCACCTCCCGGCGGTCATCGTCCACCACATAACCGGTCTGATTCACATTTTCCTGAAAATTCTCCCCAAATTCGGAATACCTGATGTGCATGTGGTAAAAGTTATTTTCTTTGGCAAACCTTACAAACCAGGCGCTGTGTGAGAGCAGATCGCCCGGAACACTGGCCACAAACTGTCCACTCAGCTTCCATGTCTCCCCGAGATTCAGTACGTAATCGGCGCTGATGGAAGTGACAAAGCTGGAATCGTTCCGCTTGTCCACCGCAGTAAGTCCCACAGAAGAGGACTCCAGGAAATCGCGTTTCACCCTGGCTGTTGAAAAATATGAAGGGGGCTCATCTTCCTCGCTCATTTGCAAGGTACGTGCATTAAGCGCGTTGAAATTGTACTTCCCGGTTTTTCCATTGATTTTGGCTCCGTAGAGAATATCCTGGATCCTCCTGGAGTAGAAGGTCTTGATGCGCGTATTATACATCTCGTTCCCTTCCTGGAAAAAGAGTCGCTTCTCAGGATAATTAAGTTCGTATCGTGTCAGATTGATCCGTTCCTGATCGGCCTCCACTGTAGCAAAATCAGGGTTGATGGTAGCATCACCAGTTACATTTGGAGAAATCTGCCATTTTATATCCCCACCTGCATCGGGTTTCACATTATTGCTAACTCCTGTAAAATCATTGTTCTCGTAGCGTAAAGTAGCATAGGGATAGAGGGTTAGTTTACTCTTTGTTTCAGGAACTATGATCCCTGTAAGCTTCCCCCCCTGAGAGATTCGAAAATCATCGCTCATAGTTCCCGACCAATATGCAGTTTCAAGATTGGAGGGATAGCCCCTACCAAAATTAACTCCCCAGGTATCGCTTCCCGGTTTAAAGCGGAGACTCTTAAAGGGGATCGCCATTTCCATGGTCCACCCCCAGGAATGCATAACAGAAGCCGTAAGCCATTCTGTATCCCAGTTCACATCAATGCTGCGCCCGTCGTCATTGATCCGGAAATCGGTTTGTATCCCCAGGGGATTAGTCCAGAATCCATAGCCGGAACGATTGTCATTATAGGGATCGATCACCAGGGCAAAGCAGTCGTCTCCTTTGCTTAGCACATCCCGGGTCAGAGCCTTGGCCAGCACTTCAGTTTCCTGGTAAAGATTGACACTGAGATAGATGTTTTCACTATCAAATCCCAGGTATACCACTGTTGGATTGGAGGCTGCGTGGCCGGAAACCGGTTCCATCTGTACAAACTGTGTGGCCGAATCGGCTCCAATCCACCTCTCAGCCTCATGAACACCATCAATGCTAATGGCCGAGTCCATGTGAAAGGCCCGGAAAGTACGCTGAGCATATAGTGATCCGCAGCATCCGCTAAGCAAAAACAGCAGTATAAGGATATTCCTGATCATAGATTTCAAATGAGCCCTAACTTAGGAAAATATGAAGGATATTTCAATGGAATACCGAATAATTCCTAACTTCTTGACTCAAAAGATTAATAGGGAAATAGCATGTTCAAAACTCTAGTCTTAACGCTCCTGGTTGAAGCATTTATGGAGGATCAGAGCAGGACTCCGTTGGTCTCCATAATCAGTTCAGCTCCTCTGTAGATGTGGTAGGCACTGAAAGTCAATATAAGGTGACTGATATCATTGTGATTGAACCAGGGGCTCAGGCCCCATTCAAAACTGAAAATAATTGCTGATAGGAAACCAACACCCACTGCTCCCATCAAAATCAGCATACCCCTGTTACCGGTCCTGTGATAAACGAAATAGCTAAGCGAACCCACCACCACAAGCATTCCATAGATGGTAAAATACTTTACCGGTGAAAAGGCCATGGTCCACAGGGTATAGAAAAGAGCAATGGCAAAAATCAGCAGATTAAAGCGGGATATAATTCTGGATATACCAGGTCTTACAAGTGGTTTTGCCACCTCCGTCAGGGCATGGGCCATCAATGCAACAGAGCCCAGGGTAAGGACCCACGAAACCAGTTTCCACTCCTCTGCAAGCCTGTATTGAAAGGCGTGACCACAAATTCCACCAAATGCTGCTCCCAGTCCCAGGGTCAAAAAATAGTACTTGAAGTAGCCTTTCATTTTCCCAAAGTATTCATGCTTACTGATCCGGAAAAAAGCATAAAGACAGACAGCTGCCAGCAACAGATCAGTGGCAGTGGTTATTGGTTCATCTATCCTTATATTCAGAATTTCTATGGAAGGCTGCAGATATTTATCAAACACATCCAAAATTAGTATTTATTTTTGATGAAAGCTGTATATTATTAAACAAATGGGAGGGACCATGAAAAGGATCATTGTTTCCCTGATAATTTCACTGCTGGTTCTGAGTTTCAACCTGGCTCAGAAACCTGAGAAGTATATCCCAAAAACCACCAGGAAACAGGAGAAATGTGCAACGGCCGAGCCCGGCACCTACCTGAAGCCTTTAGCTCTTACCCTTCTCAATAAGATGAACCAGCTAATGGATGATAGTGCAGCATTGAAAAAGTCCTACAAGCGGATAGGCAGGCTCCCTTCATCTCCCCAGAAAAAGGTGGTCGATACCGTGATCTGTTTCAACGATCTGGAAGTTCCGATAAGGATCTACTACCCCAAGAGGGTAAGCTTACAAGGTAATCAGCCTTTAACTCTCTACTTTCATGGAGGTGGTTTTTTATTTGGCAGTGTGGAGAGTTACCATGTGATGGTTAGCAAACTGGCCAGGATATGCGGTCAGGTATTGCTCTATCCGGGAGTCACCTTTATGGACATCCCATACCCATCCATGACCTATTTTCTTAGGGATCCTGTCAGGCAATATGTTCTGAGCGAAGACTTTCTCAGAAGAGTCCGGACAGAATACATGGGAAGTGAGGCCGATTACAGCCATCCATACATATCACCCCTGGAGGCGACCCTCTCAAAAGACCTTGCTCCTGCCCTGATTATTGCCGCTGAGTGCGACCCGCTCAGGGACGGCGGAAGGCTCTATGCAGAAAAACTTAGAGCTGCAGGTGTGGATGTCAGCTACCTGGAATACAGTGGTATGATCCATGCCTTTATGAGTTTCCATATGATCCTTAGCGACGCTATGGATGCCATGAAAGAGGTGCGGGATTTCCTGTGGAGAAATTAATTACCCTATAGTGGTCCTCCTGGCACCTGAGCTATTACAGGAGTTTCCCCGACAGCGAACAAATCTTCAGGCTCACCTTTGGCTGGTTTCGTAATTTCAAATACAGAACTGAAATCCCGGCTTGGATCTTCCTGGTATGCGCTGCCATTCTTATTCTTTTTAGCTGGATAGCCGTTTTCTATCACAGCTTCCGACTGGCCAGAACCAAGCCCTTAGAATTTATCAAAGAACAATAGCATGGATCACACCTTTCAATACCACTCCCATATACAGGAGATTCCCCGGATCAGGAAAGATATTGAGTTAGTAAAAGAAAAATTGATGATCCCTGACTCAGAGATTCAGCAACTTCAGCTAATTATTGAGGAGCTGTTTTCGAATATTATTCGCTATGCCTTCCAGGACGAGGAAAAACACCTGGTTGAAATTGGGCTGATGAAAAGAGAAAGAGAAATTGATATTGAGATTATTGACGATGGTATTCCATTCAACCCCCTTGAATATGATGCTGAACCCTCAGTCGATCCTGCCGCACCCGATGCTGGGGAAATAGGACTAACTCTTATAAGAGCATTCTCCAGTCAAATAACCTACAATCGTAAGTCAGGGAAAAACTATCTTATGGTCACAAAAAGAATTAAACATAAATGAACAGAACAACACCCTCCAGAAGCCATGTCCTGATCAGACCCGTATTCTGACCCGGGTTCTCTTATGCATTCTGGTAAGTTCGGGGCTATTTGCTGCCGAGTTTAACAGGTCAGCCTTCCGGATTCTTTCTACTATTGGTGCCATGGTCATCCTGATCACCTTGCTGAGTCTGATTCTTCATGAATCGAACAATCTAAGCATACTCACCTTCTTCCTGAATACGCTGTTTTTTTATAATCGTTACCATTGCCCTTGTGGCTCATGTGGCACAGGCAAAGGATGTTGATGGGTCTACCCTGCTGTGTGCCATAAACAGCTACCTTTTGATCGGCCTGACCCTTTCCATTATGGTTTTATCACCCTTACCACACTGGGATATGGCGATATAACACCCAGTACAGCCATGGCCAAATCCCTTTCTGCTTTCACTGCCCTTTTCGGACAACTTTACCTGGTGATTATAATGGCCCTTATCATTGGCAAATTCCTAATTACTATAAAGACGGAAGAATAGCCTGCCTGGCTCATACTATCAGTGTGTATTCTTTACGATTTGAAACGAATCTAGCTAATATTTCAATCAATTTTGGTTAAATTCGCATGTTCAAAAATTAATCTTCCCAATATTCCAACTAGATGTTAAAAGATAGAGATTATTCAAAATGGCAGCTATGGTCACTGGTGATCCTGCGTGTTGCCATCGGCTGGCACTTCCTTTACGAAGGGATTGTCAAACTACTGAATCCCAACTGGTCGTCCCTGGGATACCTAATGGATTCCAAAGGCCTTTTTGAAGGGATGTTTCATTCCATTGCCGGGAATGCTGCACTGCTGAATGTGATGGATTTCATGAATATGTGGGGACTGATCCTCATTGGAGCCGGACTGATCGTTGGCCTCTTCTCCAGGCTTGCATCCATTGCCGGAATAGTCCTCCTGGCCTTTTACTACCTTTCTCACCCCGCCATCATCGGGGTAAATTTTGCCATGCCCACCGAAGGATCTTACCTCTGGGTCAACAAGAACCTGATTGAACTACTTACCCTCTGGGTAATTGTGCTGTTTCCCACCTCGAAAACCATTGGGATGGACCGATTCCTGTTCAATAAGAAATAGATGACTGCTATGAACGACAAAGATAAAAATGCGAGCGGTAGCAAGATGAACCGCAGAGATGTGCTCAAGGGACTGGCTACCGTGCCGGTACTGGGTGCCATGGCCTATGGCACCTGGAGAAAAACAAGGCAGGACCACATCCGAAGCCACAAACTGGCCAAGGAGCTCAATATGAGCGCCGAAGAGAAGGAATACACTCCTTTCAAACACGATGGTGATACCATTAAGATTGGAATCATTGGATATGGAATCAGGGGAACCCAGTTGATGAAAGCCGCAGGGTTTGCCCCCCCCCAGACCATCCAGGGGTGGAAAGAGGATGGAGCCAGGGATTCACGTAACAAAAGGTATTCTGACTTTCTGGAGCAGGATGATCTGAATATCCGTGTTACCGGCGTCTGCGACCTCTTTGATGTCCATGCCGGGAATGCCATGGCGGCAGCAGCCAATATTGGCAGAGAAGGTGCTGGCGGACAAATGGGCCCCGCTCCGAAACGATACAGAACCTACCAGGAGATGCTTGCTTCCGATGAAATTGATGCGGTCATTATTGCTGCTCCTGACCACTGGCATGCACAGATGACTATTGATGCTGCCAAGGCCGGAAAGCATGTATATGCTGAGAAAGGATTTACCCTGACCATGGACGAAACCTATGCTGTTCGTGATGCCGTTAAGGCAAGTGGCATATCCTACCAGCTGGGACACCAGGGACGCCAGACCGAGAGTTATCTCAAGGCCAAGGAGGCCATTGACAAAAAGCTCATTGGAAAAATCAATCTGATAGAGGTTTGCACCAACCGCAACTCTGCCAATGGTGCCTGGGTTTATGATATTCATCCCGATGCCAATCCAAATACCGTAGATTGGACGCAATTTGAAGAGCCCTGCGAGATTAAGCACCCCTGGAGCCCGGAACGCTTTTTCCGCTGGAGATGCTGGTGGGACTATGGTACTGGTTTATCAGGTGATTTGCTTACCCATGAATTTGATGCCATCAACCAGATCCTGGGCATGGGTATTCCCACTTCTGCATCTGCTTCAGGTGGCGTCTACTTCTGGAAAGACAAACAGAGGGGCGACTATGTGAATGAGATCAGGGAGGTACCTGATGTCTGGAATGCAGTACTGGAGTATCCGGACCTTGATTTCAGCATTCTCTACAGTGCTTCGCTTGCAAGCAACCATAACAGGGGAAAGACGATCATGGGCCACGATGGTTCCATGGAACTTGGAAATTCACTGACTGTCTATGCGGACCGCCAGAGTACCAGGTATGCAGAACAGATCAAAAGCGGATTGATTGATCCTGAGCTTCCTATTTACACCTACATTCCAGGTCGTAAAAACGTGGACTCGGTAGCCACTGCCACAGAGCAGTATTTTGCTGCTCGGGGATTGCTTTACACTTACCGGGGAGGACGCCGGGTAGACACAACCCACCTCCATGTCGCTGAGTGGATACAGTCTATTCGAGAAGGCACTCAGCCCAGCTGCAACATCAACCAGGCCTTTGAAGAGGGTGTCGCTGCCGCCATGGGTATTATGGCACAGAGAGAGAACCGTACCATATTCTGGGATAAGGATAAGGAAGAGATCGTTTAATCTTATGTCTTAAGGTTTAATTTGTCGCCTGTCCTATTGCATCCCACGCTCCTGCAATTCCTGGTAAACTGTCCACAGTCCAAAAATCTCCGTGTAAATAGCGAGCTCGGTGCATTTTATATCACAGACCATACGTTCAAACAGAAAGGCCTGGAATTGCAGAAGTTCTTCTCCACAAAGTCCGGTAATATCTGAAATGTTTTCCGCACTGACGATGCCATCAAACTGATCATGTTTCTCCTGATTCTTTTTTAACCAGTATACCTTCCGGGCCGACTTTGCATGTTTATTAAAGTTATAATAGAAATAAGATATTGGTGATGTAAGAAGTAAGCCGATACTTTTGATCGCTTTTTCATCCATCTCCACGGGCACCTTGTCCGGATCCTGCTGTGGAAGTCCCATGGAGGCTCCCAGGGTTTGCCTCATGGGCATTTCAATGAAGGCCTCACGAAAATCGTCATAAGTGCCACCCCACTCAAAAATTCTGGCTTCCTGCAATTGGTATCGCCGTCTTGTTATCCTGATTTGTCTGTTTACACGCAGCTCTGCCACAGCGATAACAGTATCCCGAAAAGCGATGTTCCGGATCAGCAAGGTATCGCCAAAACGAACCGGCAGCTGAAATATACCCAGACTATCCGTGACATCACCCTGATGGGTGTTCAAATTAATCACATGTGTGGCAGGAACGGCCACAAACGATTCATCAGATACAATTGCTGCAAGCGAAAAAATAGAGTCGGCCGACTGGGCAAATAAATATAACTTTGCCAGCAACAGCAGGCAGAGCAACGGAAATTTGATTCGCAAGGGCATATAGTATAAAATTATCCAATAATTTCCGTATAAACTGTGCATTTAACAATACTTAACCTCTTTTCAGGCTTATTCATAAATGTGTTGAACCAATTGAAGAAAGAGATGTTAATTGAACATAAATAAGATAGCATGACCAACATTGTATTTCTCGACAAGCTTACCATAGGGAAAGTGGATAACATAAAACTTATCTCCAAACTTGGTCGCCTTGACACCTACGAATCCACAGGTCCAGAGCAGGTAGTTGAACGATGTCAGGGTAAGGAGGTGGTCATCGTGAACAAAGTAGAAATGAGTGCCGCAGTAATGAAACAGCTTAGCGATCTGAAGCTTATTTGCGTTGCTGCCACCGGCATTAATAATGTGGATCTGGACTACGCTGAAAATAACGGGATAGAAGTGAAAAATGTGGCTGGATACTCCACTGATTCTGTTGCACAGCTAACCTTCACTATGCTTCTATACCTGGTTAACAAGCCGTACTACTACGATAGCTATGTAAAGAGCGGAGCTTACTCCAGGAGCAAGTCATTCACCCACCACAATGAACCTTTCTGGGAGTTAAAGGGGAAGCGTTTGGGAATTATAGGTCTTGGGACCATCGGGAGGCAGGTGGCCAGGATAGCTGAATCCTTTGGGATGGAAGTGATATTTTACTCTACTACCGGACGAAACAATCATATTTCTTACAAAAGATTTGAACTGGATGATCTTTTGAAGAGCTCAGATGTGGTCTCCATACATGCGCCTCTCAACAACCAGACACGTGATCTGATCACCTATAAGAAAATGAAACTGATGCGACCGTGCGCCATCCTTCTCAACCTGGGGCGTGGCGGAATCGTAAATGAGAAGGATCTGGCAAGAGCCCTGAATGAAAACATTATTGCTGCAGCAGGCATCGACGTGATGGAAAATGAACCCATCAACGCCAACAACCCGATGCTTAAACTGTTTGATAAGGAGAAAATCCTGATTACTCCTCATATGGCCTGGGCCTCAATAGAATCCAGGGAGCTCCTGGTGGAAAAAATCGCTCGCAATATAGATGTCTATCTGAAAAGCAGGTAAACGGCTACATCAGGGATTTTCCAGCTTTAATAAGCAGGTTCTTGGTGGCCAAAACACCTTCATCCTGACTCAGCCCCCTGCCTTCATACTCAATGCCTATGTATCCTCTGAAGCCTGCATCCTTAACAATCTTCAGTAGCCTGTAGAAATCTTTATCTACCTCATTGCCCTCCTCATCAAAATTGTGAGATTTGGCACTAACACCCCTGGCCAGGGGCATCAACTCCTTCATTCCCAGGTAAAGGTCGTATTTCTCCCCACCCGGCCTACGATCTACTACGAAATTACCAAAATCAGGGAGTACTCCGCAATTAATCATCCCGGTATTTCTGATCACAGAGCATAGCCAGCTGGCCCTGGAAGAAAAACCTCCATGATTCTCCACAATTACATTGATCCTGTAGTCAGCTGCAAACTGACTTAAGGTTCTAAGACTTCTGGTGGCTGCATAGGCCACCTCCTCCTCAGTTCCTTGTCCACCAGCATTCACCCTGATAGAGTGGCAACCCAGAATATGAGCAGCCTCAACCCACTTATAGTGGTTTTCAACAGCAAGTTTCCTTTTCTCTTCGTCCGTATCTCCCAGGTTTCCTTCCCGGTCGATCATAATCAGCACATTTTTCACACCAATATCCTGTGTACGCTTCAGAAGCTCTTTAATATACTTCTTATCGGCCGATTTGAAAAACTGGTTCACATACTCAACTGCATGTATATCGAAATTATTCTGAGTGTAAGCCGGGAAATCCAGGTTCTCCAGTTCACCACCAAAAAGTGCTTTGTTCAGAGACCACTGAGCCAAAGAAATATCGAAGAACAGACCATTTCCTTCAGGATGAGTTTGAGGATTGCTCCCACTTTCTTTCGCACTTATTACCTTTCCGGCAGAAAGGGCTGCAGCTCCAAGAGCTGCACTTTTTACAAATGTTCTTCGTGTTTGCATCTTTTCTATTTTATAATTCTTTGATCTTGATGTTCCTGTACCACACATTATCGCCATGGTCCTGAAGACCGATAAAACCCTCTTCCTGAATATTGGCCCAGTCAGGATTCAAACCTGGAAATTTGGATCCGGCAACTAACTCGTTCCATGCGTCAGTGCCATACTCATATTCAACAACAACAACTCCGTTCTGAATATGCTTCACATGCTTGTCCTTCACGATAATCTCAATCTGGTTCCATTCACCAGCTCCATTGAAATTTTGAGGATTGGCAGGAATCAGGTCGTAGAGTGAACCGGCCTGTCTGTTTCCGTCTTTCCCCAGTTTGGCATCGGGATGCCTGGCATTATCCAAGACTTGCATCTCAGGAGCTGTCTGGAAAATATACTTGTATTTTGCATCTTCTGAACCCAGATATAGGATGCCTGAATTACCAGCTTCAGCAATCTTCCATTCAAGCTTTAAATGAAAATCAGAAAACTTCTTGTCATAAACAATATCTCCCCGGGTACCTTCTGCTTTTGGATTGAAATGGATCGTTCCATCTTCCACAAGCCATCTGTCAGGAAAAAAATCCTTCTGGAAGCCCCTCCATCCATCGACACTTGAGCCGTCAAATAACAAAACAAAGCCATCTTGCTTTTCCTGATCGTTAAGTGTATTCTGAGCCTGAAGCCCAGCGCTGAAAAAAATCGCCAGAAAACCAGCCAATGCAAACACTGTAATATTCCTCTTCATCATATTAATTTTTAAAATTTATTAGTAGTTATAAATGTGAACCTAAATTTGTGAAAACTATTCCGGATTACCAAGTTGATTTGTAATAGATAATTTTGTAAATTACTACAAATTAAGGTAGTCAGATCATGAAACCTGACGAATACAACTTTGATCCGGACTATTTCATGTATGATCTGGTTCAAATGCAGGAGCAGCTTTTCTACTTTGCACTGCAACTTACCGAGGACAGGGAAGATGCCCTGGACCTTGTTCAGGAGACTAGTTTTAAAGCTCTGAGGAATCGCGGCAGGCTGCACAACAATGACCACATCAGGGCCTGGCTCTACACCATTCTGAAAAACACCTATATAAACTATCTGCGAAGCAGTCATTACCGTCACCTTATACATGACAGTGATGAACTCAATAACCGGGCTTCACCATCATGCGGACCCGAGGGAGCTCCTTATGAAGAACTTCAGAAAAAGGAGCTGCATGAAATTATCGGAATGTTGCCCAATGAATATGAGAGACCCATAAAGATGTTCCTTTCCGGATATTCGTATAAGGAAATCGCCATGCATATGGATATTCCCATCGGTACAGTGAAGAGTAGGATCCACCTTGGGAAAAAGCAGATTCGCAAGGTCTACACTGCCTGATCTGCCTGGACAGGTCCCTAAATATCTTTCGCCTTCGACTGATTATTTCCCCCTTCCACAGAAACTAATAAGGAAATCACTAATTTTATCAGATGAAAAAGGTAATACTATTTGTACTCTTTAACTTGCTTTTACTAGCATTTGTATTAGGGGGAGTTAAACCCGGAGGTAAGGCTGCTCCCTTCACTTTATTAAATGTGGATGGTAAAACTGTCTCCCTCTCCGACTACATTAATCAAAAAGGTGTAATCCTTATTTTTACCTGCAATACATGTCCCTTCACAAAGGCATATGAAGAGCGTATTATTCAACTCCATAATACATATCTAAGCATAGGATTTCCCGTGGTAGCAATCAATTCTAATAATCCGCAAATCTCTCCTGACGACAGCTTCAACCAGATGAAAGCAAGAGCCATGGAGAAGAATTACCCTTTTCCCTACCTTAAAGATGATAAGGAAGAAGTTTGTAAAGCCTATGGCGCCACCAGGACACCCCAGGTCTACTTACTTGAAAAAAGCGGAGATGGCTTCAGGGTAGCCTATATGGGAGCCATTGATGATAACTCATTGGACTCCAGGTCTGTAGCTAACAGGCACCTGGAAAAGGCCATCAGGGCTCTTCGTGAAGGAAAAAGACCCGATCCGGCCACCACCAGAGCAATTGGTTGCACCATAAAAACAGAGGACAACTAATGACACATGTAGTAATTACAAGGGAATGCATTCCGCACTCCAGGGTAGCCCTGTCGGGCCTGATGAAGCAGGGTTTCGGCGCATTCATAACATGGATCCTTAAATCCATTCGGAGTGAACAGGAAAAAAATTAAGAACTCCTTGCAAACAGCAAGCACGGGAAACACATTGCCTGGCTAAACGGTAGAAAAATTATGTTGAGATTCATTCTTAATATGTTTAAGAATAGGAAAGTGGAAGGATTTCCTGATTTTTAATTGCCATCACTTAAAAAGACAGCATCTTTGCACCCTCAAATCTAAATGTAGATGACACACATCAATATAATGGAGATCCTGGCAGCCTTTATGGTCCTGTTTGCGATTATTGATATACTGGGATCCATCCCAATCATATTGGACATACAAGCTAAAACAGGAGCAATCTACCCTGGCAAAACTACGCTGGTTGCCTATGGTATTATGCTCTTATTCCTCTTTATCGGAGAACCCTTGCTAGCCGTATTCGGAGTCGATATATCTTCATTCGCCATTGCCGGTTCTATCATTCTCCTGTTGATGGGGCTGGAGATGGTCCTTGGAATTAAACTCTTCCAACACGAATCCGGAGGAAGTGGTGCCATTGTTCCAATAGCCTTCCCCCTGATTGCCGGTGCGGGTTCCATAACCACACTTCTCTCCTTAAGGGCTGAGTATCACTCAGTGAATATTTTGCTAGCGCTTTCATTAAATATGATAATTGTCTATCTTGTCCTCCGCTTAACAAGCTTTTTTGAAAGAATACTAGGGCCAAATGGTTTGCATATTCTGAGAAAATTTTTCGGAATTATCTTGTTGGCCATTGCCATCAGGCTATTCTTATCAAATACGGGAATTGAGATACCTAAGTAATAGAAGATGAGGGCATTTATTTGGATAATAGTGTTAATTTCACTATCGGGATGTGCCAATGATAATCTTTCCTGGATCTCCATTAGGAATGATACAACCTCTCCCATTTATATTCTTCCCTATTCATCAGAATTCACCAATGCTGAATGGATACAGCCAGGCGCTTCAGATGATTTTTATTCCATCAATTGTGACTGTATTGATGGATTCGAGTATTTTTCATTCTATTATGACAGTCTTATTGTACTCATAAAGGACCAGGAAGAAGATCCCATCAAATTCTACAAGGATGGAACAACAGTGAATTATGATCCAACACTCAATCCTTTCATCAACCCGGATGTGTGGAAAACTCAAAGTTTTAACACCCACGTTTCAGGAACAAGCATTAGTACACTGGAGGAGAAACACATATTTGAACACTACTTCTGCATTGATGCCAAGAGTGTTAACTCAATGAGTGAAGAGGAAGAGTCAGATACGGATCTTTAAAGCATCAGCCATCTGAGTTTTCGTTAAGGTAACCGGATGAAACTTATGAGAGGTATGCTCCACAACCTTCTGTACACCTTCTTCTTTTAAGCCATATTCGGATAGCAAAGGTATTTCAAGCAGACTGGAGATGTGGATCAGTTTCTCCTTGAAGGCCTGTAAATACTCCATATCATGCTTGTATTTAAAGTCAGCAAAAACCTTACTAATAATAATCAGCTTTTTCATAGCCGGATGATCGGTTTGCTCCAGCAGGTTATCAATTGTTGATGCAAAAACAGGGGCCATCAATGAGCCACAGGCCACACCGTGAGGAATATGGTAAAATCCACCCAGTGGAGATGCAAATCCATGTACAAGGCCAAGACCTGCATGAGCAAGAGTAATCCCTGAAAACATTGCTGCCAGCGCCATACCGGAACGAGCTTCCAGATTTTGATCACCCTCCAGGAAAGCCCTGAGCAGGAACCTTTTAATATGTTTCAGTCCTTGCAATGCCAGCGCATCAGTCATGACATTGGCCCTGGTGGAGAGATAGGACTCCAACAACTGTGAAAAAGCATCCATACCGGAAGCAGCTGTGAGTTTAGCCGGGCAGGAAAGCATCATTTCAGGATCAATAATAGCCAGTTCAGGAATGAAATTATTATGGCGAAGAGATTTTTTAAATCCCTCTTCTCCCACCTCTGAGATCACAGCATTCTTTGTCATTTCACTTCCTGTACCAGATGTGGTTGGCATTGCAATAAACGGAATCTTATCTCCGGGATGTTTTTTCTCCCCCACACCTTCCAGATACTCCCGAACTCCGCCTTCAACAGGAATCATGGCAGATATAGCCTTCCCGGCATCCATAACACTTCCGCCTCCCACTGCTACCACTACCTCGGTCCCTGCACTCCTGTATTTTTCAACAATCTGGTCAATCTGTGTAGGTGAAGGCTCATGCGCAATCACTTCATGTTCCAGTTCCAGATTTGCCGCTTTCAATCCGGAAATAATCTCCTCACCATGCCCGGAGTTATGAATGGAAGATGATCCGGTGAGCAGTAATACCCTCTTACCCCTTGAATTCACTGCAGCAGCCAGTTCATGCCGTTTCCCTGCACCAAAAATTATCTCCGGGAGAGAGGAAAACTGAAAAGAGTCGATCATATGAGAAATGTTTCCGTAAATATAGAAAAAGAACTCTGTTCTCTGCAAGCATCTGCAAAGAGTCAGTATATGATACTGAATTGTTGAGAAAAGGATGTCTCATTTTCACTTTGAAACAGTCTTTTTTTAACTTTATCATACAAAAGACAGACAGATGATAGGTTTAGAACAACTATTGGCCTGGAAAGAGGCAGGCTCATTTCCCGACGATATCCCTCTCCTGCTGCAGTCCATGTTGCTGGAGGCGGCAGGCGACTGGGAAAGCGCACACCGTATTGCACAGAATGAACCCTCCAGCGATGGATCGTGGGTCCATGCCTACCTTCACCGGGTAGAGGGAGACAAAGGCAATGCATCTTACTGGTACCGAAGTGCAGGCAAATCCATTCCTGAAATCTCCTCAGAGGAAGAGTGGGAATACATTGCCTCAGCTTTGCTTAAAAAGAGTTGATTCTCTACTTAACAGGTTTTCTTATAGCGGTCAGATCAAATCCGCCTTCGGAATAGCTCAGTTTTGCCGTAAATTTATCACCATCAAAAGTGCCTGAAACCAGGATCTCCTCGGTTTCAACCCAGACAGAGAAACTAAGATCATTCTTCTTATAAACCACCTTCTCAGCATCCACTTTGAAGTATTCATTAAGTTCCATGCTCACCTTATACTTCTTCCCCTCCTGAGTAATAATCATGGTTCCGGTTTCATATCCCGGCTCAACTCCCGGAACTGAATACTCCCAATTACCCACAGGTGAAAATTTCTTCGCCGGAGAATCAAATGTAAAGGAGGACACCAGTACAACAAGTAACAGGGCAAACACTCCTCTTGAAATAGTTTTGTGGTTCATAGTTTGATTGTTTTAATTGTTAAAGTGATAATTTGTCCAATTCTATATGGCAATTTTAATAATAAAGTATGAACAGGCAATCTTTTCTCCTGACAATCATCCTTTTCCTAGCACTGACCCTGAATGGTCAGGATAATAATTTTGTGAAAATAAATTATGATAAAGCCGAATATCAGCTTGAAATGAGGGATGGAATTAAGCTCTATACCATTGTCTATACACCAAAGGATCATTCAGAAGCTTACCCTATCCTGATGCAGCGAACCCCTTACTCCATTGGACCTTATGGAGAACGAATGCGCGGCCGCCTGTCGGCCAACGAGAAACTGGAAAAGGATCTTTATATTTTTGTATTCCAGGATGTAAGGGGAAAGTTTATGTCTGAAGGAGAATTTGTGGATATGCGGCCCGTGCTGACTAAATACCCCAGCAAGGCAAGATGTGGATGAAACCACCGAGCACCAGTCCCCAGGCGCCCATTTCTGACTGGTTCCTCTGGGACAACAAGCACCATAACGGGGCACTTACACTTCCTTTAAGTTTTAATTTCTTCCAGGTATTTGGAAAGGAACGTCCCGAACCCACTTCCCGATGGGGAAGCCGGCCCCAATACTCCTCCAAAGATGCTTATAATTTTTCCCTGGAACTGGGACCTGTAAAAAATGCCAATGAAAACTTCCTCCATGGACACACGGAGGATGGGCTTCGCCCGATTATAACGGCTCCCTCTCATGAAATGTCCCGGAAGTGGCGAAATATATGATGCATACATAACTGGTATACTCGGAGTACTAGAGGAGGCTATGTTCCTGTCCGGGCCTGTGAAGTGGAACTCTTTGTCTCCACCACAGGCTCCGATGCAGACTGAGCAGTCAAGCTGATTGATGTGTTTCCCAATACAGCAAACCAAAGAGGCTTAAATCAACGCGAAATAGAAGTGAGCGGCTACGAAATGCTAGTACGTGGTGATATCTTCAGGGGATAGTACCGCAATAGTTTTGAACACCCTGAACCCTTTCTGGCGGAGGAAGTCACCCGGGTCAAGTTCAATCTTCCAGACATAAACCATTGCTTTCAAAAAGGACACCGTCTGATGATCCAGGTCCAGAGTAGCTGGTTTCCACTGTTCGACCGAAATCCTAAGTCCTTTACCAATATAAATAAATGTGACAAAGATGCCTTTTGAAAAGCCACTCACAGGGTGTACAGATCAAAGGAGTACCCCACTAATCTGACTTTACCACTCCATAGCAGGTAAGTGTTATCGTCCCTAAGTATCTGAAAAACAAAGGGAGCCCCTGAAAGGAGCTCCCCGGTAAATAAGATTTTAAGCGCAAATCTTAAATAATCATTTACCAGGCTAATATTACGATACTTTTTTCAATAGGTTACAATTTTTAGTGGTTTATCTCACACTTTTTTTCATTCATCCACATAATTGATCCGTTGGTCACAAGGACAAGCCAGATCGGATATCTTCATAATCCCCAAACCCTCCTTATTCCAGTAAATTCAGGCATTTCGTGGACATGCAAATCCATTTCATCAAAAGTATGATAACAAGCCATGCATATATTTGTCATTAATATTATGCCAGTATAACTTTAATCTTACTGAAAAACAATCAAATCGGACCGACATTGTCAATGTGAGACTTAAATGATATGAAATTTGACTTCATGTCTATGTTTTTAATAATCAGCGTATCGTTTATTACTTCTCTGAATGCTCAGACGGAGGTAGGTGAAGACACGCTACAAATCAAAACACCCCAAGCTCCTGAAGTGGCCATAGACCCCCTGGACCTTGAAATTGATGAGATGGTATTTGATGAAACCATCACAAAAGTTGGAAGAGATTTTTATGATGAATTCTTTACCAACTGGAACAATCCAACCAGCATTAAGGACTTCTCTATTACCATTAAGGAGAGGCCCATGCCCGGCATCGGCACCCAAATCAGGGTTTTTATTGATGAGTACGAAATTTTAACCCAATTCATACGACCCAAGCAGGAACAGATCGAGATGCTGGCCGGATACACCATTGGATTGGCAAACCAATATTTACTAAACTACCAGGAGATACAGGCTCAACTACAAAACGATGATCAGTCAGGTACAGGAATTTTTTAATATGAAAAGAAAAGGCATCATAAAGCTTTTAATTTTCACCTTTAGTTTACTGGCATTTTTCCAGCTAACCATCAGGGCACAGGACTTTGTTTACCAACCTATCAACCCTGCATTTGGAGGAAATCCTTATAATTATTCCTGGTTGATCAATCAGGCCGATGCCCAAAATACATTTGAGGAACCGGAAGAGGAGGTAGATGATGATGATCCCCTCTCCACTTTTCAGGAGGATCTGAACAAGCAGGTGCTGAACGAGATTACCAGGGAATTGTATCAGAATCAATTTGGTGAATCAGGTCTCTCCGAGGGCTTTTACCAGTTTGGGTCCTATGAGATTGATGTCTCACCCATTTCGGAGGGAATGCAGATCCGGATCATTGATATTTACACGGGAAGTGAAACAACAGTTATTGTACCCTATTATTAACTATGAAACATCCAAATGTACATATCATATTTCTCCTGTTGCTCACCCTGCAGTTTGCATGTGCGCCGATGATGAAACAGCCCATGAAAACTTCTGAAGCGAGGCTGGGCTCAAATTCAAAGGTGTACAAGAAAATGCAGGCACTGCCGGAACCCAAGGAACCTGTCGTGGTTGCGGTATATAAATTCCGGGACCAGACCGGTCAGTATAAACCCTCTGATATGGGCGCCAATTGGTCCACTGCTGTTACCCAGGGAGCCACCTCCATTTTGATCAACTCGCTGGAAGAGTCGGGGTGGTTTGTACCCATTGAAAGGGAAGGGCTGGCCAATTTGCTCAATGAACGGAAGATTATCCGTTCCAGCAGGGCCAACTACAACACCCAGGATCAAGGACAGGATCAAGGTCAACTTCTTCCTCCACTGCTCTTTGCAGGAGTTCTTCTGGAAGGAGGCATAGTCTCTTATGAAAGCAACGTTCTGACTGGCGGAGCCGGTCTGCGCTATTTTGGAGCCGGAGCGAGCGGTGAGTACAGAGAGGACCGGGTATCGATCTACCTGCGCGCCATCTCCACCTCCAACGGACGCATCCTGAAAACCGTCCATACCTCCAAGACCATCCTGTCACAAAAACTGGATGCAGGTATCTTCCGTTATGTTTCCCTGAAGCGACTTTTGGAGGCTGAGGTGGGGTTTACCTTTAATGAACCTTCCGGGATTGCCGTTCAGGAAGCCATTGATAAAGCTGTCCATGCCCTGATAATTGAAGGATTGTTATCTAACCTTTGGGAGGTAAAAGAGACCGAAGACCTGAGTACGACAGCCATAAAGGACTACCTGGAAGAAAAGGAGACCAATGCACAGACAGACTATCTGGGTTTTCAATCCCTCCCGTTCCGGTCAGGAATAAAACTGGGACTGGGTGGAGGCACCATGATTTATGATGGTGATTACCCCAGGGGAGTACTGAGTCCGGCCGCGGAGATCAGCGTAGGCTTTATGCAAAATTCAAAGCTCTCCTTCGACCTGGGAATTGGAGCCGGAATACTTTCTACCAGGGATTTTTTCAGTACTGTGGTGCAGTATACGCGCCTGAACATTATGTATAGACTATTCAATTATAATAAAACGACCCCCTATCTACAGGCAGGAGGAGGATTTCTGCTGAACCTTGGAGACGATCCCTTTGGAGAACAGACCTGGACAGGTGTGGAGAACAACGGTTTTGTCAATACTACCATTGGTTACGAAATTATGGTAACACAGAGAACCGGAATCGATCTCAGTGCAGGATATTACTGGCTGTTTAATGACAACATTGATATGGTGAGACAGGGAATGTACAATGACTTCTTCTGGAACCTCAATGTAGGTGTAAACTTTTATTTAGGAAAATAATTTAATGCGCAAATGTTAAATAATCATTTACTAATCAAAAATTGGAAATTATGAAAAAGACAATTTTTTTGTTGGCTTTAATTCTTCCTGTGTGCTCTTTGGTGGCCCAGCCGCCAGTTCCAACCATCACTTTGGGTGGAAACTTATCTTTAGTTGGACAGGCAGGAAATGGTAATGATGCAAGTGTTGTACAGACAGGTGTCGACAACTACTCTATTGTTACTTCGCAGGGTAATCAGAATACCGATGTGATTGTTCAGGATGGTACTACAAACTACTCTTATGTAGATCAGGCCAATGGCAATGATGCAACCGTTGTTCAGACAGGTTATATTAATAAGCCTTTAAATGTAAACTACTCATGGATTGAGCAAGGTGGTAATAACAATTCTGCTACGGTGGTTCAGGATCACAATGGTCATCCTCCAACTAGCATTGTTGCTTTAGAGGCCTATATTGACCAATCCGGAAACGGCAATACTGCTACCCAGCTACAGGGTCCGGACCCCGACCCAAATGACCTGGGAGGACTTTGGGCCAAAACTGTTCAAAGCGGACATAGAAATACCGCTGTCCAACAGCAGCGTAAGCATGACAACAAGGCCCTGATTTGGCAGACCGGAAATGGAAACGGCGCTGTTCAGTTGCAAGATGTTAAAGTGGAAGGCGATGCAAGTTTCAACAATGCCTTTATCTGGCA
>JAOZQY010000111.1 GCA_029931975.1 Bacteroidales bacterium
CACCTGGTGGAACCGGGTACAAACCCGGGCTTCCTTTATCAGCAGAACACCCTGCCCAATACCATGTTTAAAGCAGTGGACCGGGATGATATTATAGAACTTAAAAACGTGGAATACAGCCAGTGGGAGGTTCCGGTTCCTGCCGACGATTCGGATATGGATACGGATCTCTGGAGCGCCACCTCGGGATCCGGACAGAATGTGGACCGGGCCAGGCGCATCGAGGTGTTTTCAACTGGCTCCGGGGAACTGGCCGGATATGATCATGTCCTGGTACTCCTGGAATACGAGGTGCCCGAGATGGATTATTTCAGTTCGGAAGCGGCTCCTTTCCTGGAGAAACTCCTCAAGAAATACAAGGATAAAGGCATCAAATTGCAGCACTTTTACTCAGATGAACTGCACCTGCAGCAGGACTGGGTTTATTTTGGTCACCACGACAATGGACAACTGGCTGTACGTTATTACACCCCATCCATGGGAAAATATTACCAGGAGCGATTTGGGGTACCCTTTGAGCAAAAGGACCTGCTATATTTTGCCTGCGGACCCGATATCAATACCAATTCGGTGATGGCCACCCAGCATGTGCAGTACGTAAGGGGGGGATCCCGCGAAGACATTCAGAAGTCCTTCCTTTTCAGGGATAACTACTACTACATGCTGAATGAGCACGTGGTGGACCTGTTTAAAGATGCCAAGGATTATGCATCAGAATTGTTTGGTGTAGAGGACTGGGGTACCCATGGCCACTCCTCCTGGGCCGAGAGTCCCACCGTGGATATGTGGAACCTGGAGAACCTGGACCGGCATGCCTACAAGTATGAGTATACTCCCAATTTTGTATGGGGGAATACAGTTCAACAGGCAGCCGCAGCATGTTATGACTACTTCAAATGGGGCGAGTACCTGGAGCCCACCCGGAATGACTTTGCCGAACTGGGATGGAACGACCGGAACTATTATGGGGCCGCCATGTCCGCTTCACTTGGAGTGCTGAACCGGATTCCTCAGGCCTACCCGGCTTTCTGGGGAATGCCGCAAAAGGTCAAAAGACGCAAAGCAGCTATAAATGACGCCTATGGAGGTTCTCCCAGGTCAAAATCCATTGATCTGATTCAGGGACACGTACACCGGGATGTGGATGTGTTGATTCTCTATCCCATGAACCTGGTGGCTGCAGATGAACGATTTGGAAGCTGGATGACCCAGTACGGATATTGCAACTTCATTACTTCTGAAAAGCTGTTGGAACTGGCCACCATCAATGACAAAGGCGAAATCCTGATTAAGGATAAAAAGTACACCACCCTGTTAGCCATTTTTGAGCCTTTGCCCAATAAAGGAGTACTCGATATGATGAGTGAACTGGTAACAAAGGGAGGAAAAGCCATTTGGTTTGGACCTCCCCCCATTATCAATGCTGCAGGCGAAAAATGCCTGGCTAAGTGGGAATCTCTGTTCGGCGTAAAGTATACCTCGACCGAGCCCCTGGGAAGGATTGCCGTGGGGATGCGCATCGATTTTACATACGAGATGAATGATATTCCATCACAGTATATCCTCAGTGATTTTATGGTAGACCGGATTTATCCGGTTGAAGCAGCTGATGGAACTGCCGAGCTCGCTTATTGCGATAATGACCTGCTGGTAGGTAGCAGCAAGGGCAATGCATATTACTTTGGATTCAGGCCGCGGGACGACCAATCGGGTAGCCTGGGCTATGAAACCCGGACCCTGTTTGAGATTCTGGACCATGTGGGGGTCTATGCATCTACAGGTGCCTTCCAGGGTGTAAATGACAATACCGAGCATGTAAGCCGTACTTCGGATTACCTCTGTACCCGTTTTCCCAATGGAGCCACGGTGGTGGTAAGGCATTATAAGAGTCATCGGGAGACCTGGGACGGGGGCTTTTCGCGCAACGCTGAGGTAGATGCTGTTGCGCTGGCTGCCAATCCACTGCCTTCAGATGAGATCTCGCTGGAGAACTTCAAAGTAAATGGACATGAGCTAAGCTACGAAGGCACCCTCACCATGGCTTTCAGGATGAATGAGCAGAACGAGTTGATTGCCTTTGAAGGTGAAAACTGCACCCAGGTGGAGATTGACGGACAGCTCTTTGAATTCTCCGAAACTCCTCTGAAAAAGATTGCATTTGCCCCATCGCGTTCAATTATCAGCAAGTATACCGAAGGGGGACTTTCGGCACAGGCTACCTTGAATAAGGATGCGGATAAAAATCTAAAAGAGATCATAATCCTTGTACAGGGAGAGTCAGTGGTCACCATACCACTCACTGAGGAAGTGGCTGCAAACAAACTGAGGCTGACCGATGCCAGGGGCAGGAAGGTCAAATTTAAGAAGTCAAAGAAGGCCATCCGCATTGATTTGAGTGATATCCGGGGTAGAGGTGCTTTATCCCTGACCTGGGACTAAAAAAAATTATGGAAAATTTAGCTTTGCAAGGGAATACCAGGGCCTGGATCCTTGTTGTATTCCTGCTCTTCATGCTCCAGGGATGTGAGACCGGGGTAAGCGAGAAACAACCCAATTTCATCATCATATTTGATGATCAGCATAATTCCAGGTATATGGGCTGGACCGGACAGGGAGAAGGGATCAAGACACCCCATATTGACCAGCTGGCCTCGGAGAGTGTGGCCTTTACAAATGCGTATAGTTCCTGTCCGGTTTGTGCTCCGGCCAGGCATTCCGTTTATACGGGTTTGTATCCTTCTCAACATGGTGTTATACATAATGATCTTCCGCTCAAGGAGGAAATATCTACGTTGATGGACCTGCTTGCAGAAAACGGGTACACCACGGGCAATGTGGGGAAAATGCACTTTGCACCCTATAATGAGCGTCATGGATTTCAGTATGTATTAAACCATGAGTTTTTCGCAGATGGTTCCGGGATCTCTCATTTCCGACCCTGGCTGGAGCGTGAAGTCGAACAAAGAGGGATTAAGGCGGAGCGCTTTCCGCAATGCAGCAAAACCGATCCGCCGGGCGATTGGCTCTTCTCGGTGAACAGCCTGGGTTTTGAGTATGACCTTCCTCTCGAGCTCACTTCTGAACACTGGGTAAGTGATAATGCTATCGCTCCTACGGGGTCGTGAAGGAATCTAACACCTACAAGGCTGAGGAGATGCATGTACCCCCCAGTTGGTCAGCCGGGAAGGCGAATGCCTTTGGGAAAGCGCAACGGGAAAAAAGAAACTATCCGGCCTTTTCGGAGGAGGATTACAAACAACTTAAAGCTACCTATTTTGGTTTTATCTCACAGCTGGATCACGAAATTGGCCGTTTGCTGGATTACATTGATAGCAATCCCGAACTGGCCAGCAATACCGTGATCCTGTTTTTAAGTGATCATGGAGACCGCATGGGGGAGCATGGCATGCTTTATAAGGGTGGAGAAGGAGCCATGCTGGAGGGATCGGCCGGGATTCCGTTTATGATACGCTGGCCCGGTCAAAAACCCCGGATAGAAAAAACTTCGGTTACCCACATCGATATTCTGCCCACCTTCCTGACCGCAGCCGGAGGGACGCCGGATCCGGATTTGCCAGGAATGGATCTGAAGCCTTTACTGGAATCTGAGGATAGGAATCCAGTTGGGAGGAGCGAATCGTTTTTTCCGAGTGGCTTTCACCCTTGCCTTTCAGGTACATCATGGCCAGGAAGGGAAAATACAAGTTTATTGCCGATTTCAGGAAGGGCAGCTACCCGGATATGGATGCTACCCTCTATGATATGGAGACAGATATCTGGGAGATGAATAACCTGGCCCGGGATCCTGCTTATCAGGCTGTTGTGGATGAGCTAAAAGAGGCTGTGTTAAAGCATTATGCCAGGCAGGAGGAATTTCTACCCGCTGAAATGCCCCGGGTGGTACCCAGGAGTACCTGGGATATAAGCTTCCCTTTCAAACCCTGGGAAAAAACCGAGGTCCTTCAGGAATTGTAATCAGACAGATGATGAAAATGAAACAAGTATTCAGGGCGATCTTACTTTCAGCAGTAATTATCCTGCCGATGCGTGTAAGCTGTCAGTTTGAGGCAGAGGACTATGTGGGAGCATGGATCACCGCAGGCCGGAACCAGGGTGCATCCAATACCTGGATGCAGTTCTACAAGGAGTTTGATTTGGATCAAGTACCTCCGGAGCAGGTCTTTGCAAAGATTGCGGCGGACTCAAAATACTGGCTGTGGGTGAATGGCCGGATGGTCGTTTATGAAGGCGGGCTGAAACGGGGGCCCACTCCTGTAGACACCTATATGGACCAGGTCGATCTTACGCCCTATCTGGAAGTTGGGAAGAATCGTATCAGCGTACTGGTCTGGTATTTTGGGAAAAACGGTTTTTCCCATAAAAGCAGTGGGATGGGGGCACTCTATTTTGAAAGCAAGATTGGGGAACTATCTCTTGCATCGGATCAAAGCTGGTTGTCTAAAGTGATCACTGCATATGAGAATACTTCCGGGCCAAATCCCAACTTCCGCCTGCCTGAATCCAATGTGCGTTTCAATGCCAGCCTGGATGATTTTGAAGGTCTGAATGATGGTCTGAAACTCGGGGGTATGCAGGCCTCCAGAACGCTGGGCTTTCCCCCGGCGGCTCCATGGAATAAGCTGGTAGGCCGGTTCCCCTCTGGAAGGACTATGGCTTAAAGGAATATGTCAACCAGGAAGAGATCCCGCCGGTATCCACCGGTGACACCATTGTGTGCCGTTTGCCTTACAACTGTCATATCTCACCCTATCTGGAGATTGATGGTCCGGCCGGACTATGCATTGAAATCAGGACCGACGCCTATGATGCGTTTAACGGAGGGCATGAACCCTCGGTCCGGGCCGAATACATCACCAGTCAAGGGATGCAGGCATATGAGAGTTACGGGTGGATGAATGGCAACGAGGTCCGGTATTATATTCCTGAGGGGATAAAGATCAAGAGCCTGAAGTACAGGGAAACCGGGTACAACTGTGACTTCACCGGTTATTTTCATTGCAATGATCCCTTCTTTGACCGCCTTTGGGAAAAGTCGGCCCGCACCCTCTATGTAACCATGCGCGATACTTACATGGATTGCCCGGACAGGGAACGGGCCCAATGGTGGGGAGATATGGTTAACGAAAGCGGTGAAGCATTTTATGCACTGAGTCCGGAGGCCAGCGAACTCACCAGGAAGGGGATTCTTGAGCTGATTAATTGGCAATGGTCAGATAGCACCCTGTTTTCTCCAGTACCGGCCGGTAACTATTCCAGTGAACTGCCGGGACAGATGTTGGCCAGTGTGGGATATTACGGGTTTTGGAACTATTACCTGAATACAGGAGACAGCGCTACGATTCGTGAGGTATACCCTGGGGTGCGAAAATATATGCATAAATGGGAAATCAATCCCAATGGAACCGTGAAGTTGAGAAAAGAGGAATGGCCCTGGGGGGACTGGGGAACGGACAAGGATCTTGTATTCCTGTATAATGCCTGGTACAGCGTGGCGCTGAAAGGATTTATAAAGATGGCCGGATTGCTTGAGAAGCCCGGTGATGCAGATTGGGCAAGAGAACGGATGGAGGAGATCCGGACGGCTGTGAATGCCCATTATTGGACGGGCGACCACTACCGGTTCACCGATTATAAAGGGGATATTGACGATCGCTCCCAGGCCATGGCTGTGCTGGCGGGCTATGCAGATGCGGCCAGCTATCCCAGGATCTTGCAGCTGCTGAAGGAACAGGAATATGCCAGTCCCTATATGGAGAAGTATGTGATTGAGGCCCTGTTTGTGATGGGCTACCCGGAGTTCGGGTTGGAGCGGCTCAAGAAGCGCTTTGGCGAAATGGTGGATCATCCCTTTTATACTACTCTCTGGGAAGGCTGGGAGATTGGCAGCTCCACCTTCGGGGGGGGTACTTTTAACCATGCCTGGAGTGGAGGTGGGCTGACCATCCTTTCGCAATATGTGGCCGGTATCGAGTCCTCTTGAACCGGGCTTCAAGCTGTTCGAGGTAAAACCAAGGATGGCCGGACTGTCCAGTGTTTCGGCAGGGAATGTAATAGTGGCAGGTGAGATCGCGGTTTCCATACAGGAAAAGAACGGGACTTTTCAACTGAGCCTTGATGTTCCTGCATCAGCTGCCTGCCTGGTTCATATCCCGGAGGAGTACCAATGAAAACAAATTATCTATCTCCTTCAATATCAACACGATTGCTATGATTGTTGAGGGTAATATTAACAATAAAAAGGGATAACAAATAATGTTTAAACAAATCTTAAGATTATATACTATTGCAATTATCACAATAGTAATAACATCATGTTCCACAAAAAAAAAGTGACTCTGAAACAAATAGAGGCAAATCGGAAGCATATGTTAGGACTGCTGAGGACATAGCATCAGATAAAGTTGTAGCTGAAACAGAGCGATGGCCTAATATTGTATATTATCCTGAAAACATAATAGAAAAAGATCTTATCTATTCTAGTCCTGATGGTCATGATTTAGCCCTTACTTACTTCACACAGAAAGAGACAAAATCACTTTAGCTCAAACAGCAAAATGTCCAGCAGCTTTAATTGACTGTAAAACAGCCGTAAGGTGGATTAGAGCCACAGCAAAAGAACACAAGGTAGATCCGAATAAAATTATTATTGTAGGGGGATCGGCAGGAGCTCACTTAGCGTCTTTATCAGCTCTTACTAAAGGGGTTCAGGAATTTGAAAAAGGGCCATACCTGGATTATAACAGCAACATAAATTTAGCAATATTGTTTAACGGACATTTTGATATGAACGACCAGTTAAAAGACCATATTCAAGATGGAGCGATGTATGATTTCTTTGGAGGATATCCGTGGGAAATTCCTGAAGTGTATGGTTCAGCATCTCCATTTTTAAGAGTTAGTGAAGATGCCCCGCCGATGTTATTTTTACATGGAGATCAAGATAGGTACCCACATCGCCAGTCTATTGCAATGCACGAACGTCTTAAACATTACGGAGTCTATTCAGAACTTGAAATATACAAAGGAATCAAACATGCCTGGTTCAATCATCCTGAACATTGCCCCCAGACAACCCAACGCATGGAAAAATTCATAGTCGAACGCTTTAACCTTAAAATACCACCGCAAGAAATTTTAGATGAAAGTTTAGAGGTATTAAAAAAACAAGAAGATCCCAGAAAGAAATAAAGGAGTTTTAGGGACTTTGTGGTGCTGAAAATGAAGAGGATTCTGTTGTAATAGCCCTCTGGTTGGGTTTCATTGTCTACAGTGATGCCGATCTTAATGTAAGAGTACAAAAACTGTAAATTTTATTATAAACTATATGAAACTATGAAAATAACGGGAACCCTTGTATTACTCATTGTCCTGCTTACAAATTGTACCGACAAAGGCACTCTTTATGATGCGCGCATCCAGGAAAAGGAGATACTTACCCCTGCTCCTGCAAAATCACCCAGGATCAATGGTCCAAGCATATATGGGGTGGGATCCGGCAAAAATTTCCTTTACCGGATGCATGGCAGATGTTGGATTCCGGTATATAGGAATCGATGATTGCTGGATGCGGACCAGCCCTGAAATGTATGCCAACCGAAATGAAAATACCATTAAGAAGCATAAAGGATTCAGTTATGAAGGCATTGTTGGTGAGATCCGTGATGCTAAAGGAGACATACTTCCCAATTACAAATTCCCGGATATGAAGGGGATGACAGATTATATCCATGGATATGGGTTGCTGGCAGGGCTATACTGCACACCCGGTCCTGTCACCTGTCAGAATTTTGCAGGCTCCTATCTACACCAGGAGCAGGATGCAGATCAATTTGCTGAATGGGGATTTGACCTGCTCAAATATGACCAGTGTAGCGGTGGAGCGATCCTGGAGCAGTTTTGGAAGCCCATGGCGGAATACCTCAAGTCTCAGGATCATGACATGCTGTTCAATCTCTGTCAATACGGATTGGAAGATCCATGGACCTGGGCACCAGGCCTGGGAATTCAGTCCTGGAGAACAGGTGGCGATCTGAACCACCATGTAGATAACAATTTTATTCAGGCCTTGCGTATTGCAACCGAGCTGCGCGAATATAGCAGACCTGGAAACTGGAGCGATCCCGATTTTATGTACATCCACCGAATCAAAGATGTATGGAAGATGAATGAATCTTCCGAGGAGATTCCATTAACGACCAACCAGCGTTACCAGTATGTTACCCTCTGGTCGATTGTCTGTGCATCGTTCTTCTTTTCGTGTGATATCAATGAAATCGATGACTTTACCATTGGCCTGCTTGCAAATGCAGATGTCGTAAACATTAACCAGGACGAACTTGGTCATGTAGCAGAAGTGATTCGGGACAATGACAATGAGACCATCATGGTTAAAAATCTCGCCGACGGAAGCCATGTACTGGCCCTGTTTAACAGGAATAATAAGGAAGATATGACGATTGTGGTAAACTGGGATGAGCTCGGAGAGAAAAAGAAGTTGAAAGTATACGATGTATGGAGACATGAGAGAATAGGCACCCTTAAGGATGGCATATCCGTAAAACTTAGTCCGGATGGAGTTGGATTGTTCATCGTGGACTAATATCTTTAACATACAAATATTCGAACAAAATGAGAACTATATTTATCATTGCAACAATTATCATAACAGCTACAGGTGCATGCAAATCCGCATATGCGCAAAATGATATCCCGCAGATTCCTGAAGTTACCGACGAGGATCAGATCTGTTTTGCCCTTTATACTGTGCAGAACCAGATTATGAAAATGACCGTGCAGCTCTATCCTCTCGATTTGGAGGATGACCGGTTTGTACGGCTTGAAATCAAAGATGACGAGAGCTGGAGGGAGATTGCCAGG
>JAOZQY010000112.1:0-1449 GCA_029931975.1 Bacteroidales bacterium
CTCAGCGAACCGGTTTTGATCTGACCCGAGTTGGTGGCCACAGCAATATCTGCAATGGTTGCATCTTCGGTCTCACCGGAACGGTGTGAAGTAACGGTGGTATAACCGGCCCTGTGTGCCATCTCAATACAATTCAGGGTTTCGGTCAGGGTACCAATCTGGTTCACTTTGATCAGAATGGAGTTGGCGCAGTTGAGTTCAATTCCCTTTTTAAGATAATCCACATTGGTAACAAACACATCATCACCTACCAGCTGGATTTTGTCTCCAATAAGTTTATTCTGAACAACCCAGCCATCCCAGTCTGCTTCATCCATACCGTCTTCGATGGAATCGATGGGATATTTGGAGATCAGCTCAGCCAGGTAAGCAGCCTGCTCCTCAGAGTTACGCCTGGCTCCGCCTTCGCCTTCGAACTTGGAATAGTCATAAACACCGTTCTCGAAAAATTCAGAAGCAGCACAGTCCAGTGCAATGGTAATATCGGAACCTGGCTTGTAACCGGCTTTCTTAACGGCCTCCAGAATGCTCTCAAGTGCATCTTCTGTCCCGTCCAGATTGGGAGCAAATCCACCTTCATCTCCAACTGCAGTACTCAGTCCACGTGCTTTCAGAACGCTTTTGAGTGCATGGAAAACCTCCGCACCCATCCTCAGTCCTTCTTTGAAGGTTTTAGCTCCAATGGGACGGATCATGAATTCCTGGAATGCAATGGGGGCATCTGAGTGTGATCCACCATTGATAATATTCATCATGGGAACGGGCAGGTGCCTGGCATTGGTTCCGCCAATATAGCGGTAGAGAGGCATATCGTGGTACATGGCTGCTGCCTTGGCAACTGCAAGAGAAACACCAAGCATGGCATTTGCTCCAAGCTTGCTCTTGGTCTTTGTCCCATCCAGCTTGATCATCTTCTGATCAATGGCCACCTGGTCAAGAGCGTCCATTCCGATCAGCTCTTCAGCAATAAGCTTATTGACATTATCTACAGCTTTCTCAACTCCTTTACCCAGGTACCGGCTTTTGTCGCCATCCCTGAGTTCCAGTGCTTCATTTTCACCCGTAGAAGCTCCGGAAGGAACGCCTGCACGGCCAACATAACCACTTGCAAGTGTAACTTCGACTTCAACGGTGGGGTTACCACGTGAGTCAAGAATCTCACGTGCATGTATATCAACAATTTGTCCCATGATAATTAAATTTATATTGATTAAAAAAATGGGGATAAAGTATAAAGATACTCTATCCCCGATATTCTATAAAGGAAGTCACGTTAAATTATTATGAACCTTTAGCTCGATGCTTTCAGCATCATTCTTTCTTATCATCTTCTTTGCCTGGCTCCTCTTCTTTGCCTGGTTCCTCTTCTTCGTTCTTTGCTTTCACCTCCTCGGTGGGAGTTTCCTCAGTGGGAGCAACCTCAGCAACAGGCTCTTCAGCAACAGGCTC
>JAOZQY010000112.1:1549-8874 GCA_029931975.1 Bacteroidales bacterium
TCAGCAACAGGCTCTTCAGCAACAGGCTCCGCAGCAGGGGCTTGTTCTTCGCTTACAAGCTCAGGAGTCTCATCCACCACAGGAGTCTCATCCACCACAGTGGTCGCTTCACCTTTCTTTTTGCCCGCTCCACGACGACGACGGCTTGTGCCCTTCTTGGCTGTAGCTTTTTCGGCCAGCAAATTCTCATTGAAGTCCACCAGTTCCATCATACACATATCGGCATTGTCACCCAGACGGTTTCCCAGTCGGATGATCCGCGTGTATCCACCTGGACGGTCACCCACTTTTGCTGATACTTCACGGAAAAGCTCAGTTACAGCTTCTTTGTCCTGCAAGTAGCTGAAAGCCACCCTGCGGGAATGGGTTGAATCCTCTTTGCTCCTGGTGATCAAAGGTTCTACATACCTTTTAAGCGCCTTAGCCTTGGCAGTTGTTGTTTCGATCCGCTTGTGCATGATCAGGGAACATGCCATATTGGACAGCATGGCTTTCCTGTGAGCACTCGTCCTCCCTAAGTGATTAAAATTCTTCTTATGTCTCATTGCAATTAATCCTTGTCCAGTTTGTATTTACTTGTATCCATGCCAAAGGTCAGATTCATGTTCACCAGGAGCTCTTCAAGCTCGGTGAGGGACTTCTTACCAAAGTTCCTGAATTTCAGCAGGTCGTTCTTGTTGAATTTTACCAGGTCGCCCAGGGTATCCACCTCGGCTGCTTTCAGGCAATTCAATGCCCTTACAGAAAGATCCAGATCAACCAGCTTAGCTTTCAGAAGCTGGCGCATATGCAGCACCTCTTCGTCAAACTCCTCGTTAGCAAATTTCTCATCTGTATCGAGTGTGATCTTCTCATCGGAGAAGAGCATGAAATGGTAGATAAGAATCTTAGCAGCTTCTTTCAGAGCTTCTTTGGGATGAACCGATCCATCGGTCTCAATCTCAAGGACCAGCTTCTCATAGTCGGTCTTCTGCTCTACGCGATAGTTCTCGATATCAAACCTTACATTCTTAATAGGTGTATAGATGGAGTCTACTGCGATCAGCCCAAACTCAGCCTCAGTTGGTTTGTTCTCATCGGCCGGAACATATCCGCGTCCCTTGTTGATAGAAACTTCCATCTGTAGTTTCACATCCTTCTCCATGTGGCAGATTACCAGTTCTGGATTCAATACCTTGAATCCGCTAAGAAAACGTTGCAGGTCTCCTGCCTTGAATTCTTCCTGACCGGTAATAGTAACGACAACTTTCTCATCGTTCACATCCTCAATCTGCTTCTTGAAGCGTACCTGCTTCAGATTTAGTATGATTTCCGTAAGGTCCTCTATCACACCGGTGATTGTGGAAAATTCATGCTCAACGCTGTCGATTTTAATATTGGTAATGGCAAACCCTTCCAGGGAAGAGAGCAGGATGCGCCTCAGGGCGTTACCTACAGTAATGCCATAGCCGGGCTCGAGGGGTCGAAACTCAAACTTACCATACCTGTCATCTGCTTCAAGCATGATGACCTTATCTGGTTTTTGAAAAGCTAAAATGGCCATAGTATGAATGTGATTAAGTTATTTTGAATAAAGTTCAACGATGAGCTGCTCCTTAATGTTCTCGGGAATATCTTCGCGCTCGGGGCGGTTCAGGAATTTCCCGATCATGGAAGACTCATCAAACTCGAGCCATGATGACGATGCGTACCTGGCAGTAGCAAGTGAATCGGTGATAGTCTCGAGCGACTTGGAACGCTCCCTCACACCAACAGTTTCACCTGGCTTAAGTGTGTAAGAAGGAATATTTACGATATCTCCGTTAACAGTGATATGTCTGTGGCTTACCAGCTGACGGGCACCGGCACGTGTGGGTGACAGACCGAGTCTGTACACCACATTGTCGAGCCTCGACTCCAGCAACTGAAGAAGTACCTCACCCGTAACACCCTTACTCCTGGAAGCCTTTTCAAACATGTTCCTGAACTGCTTCTCCAACACACCATAAGTATACTTGGCCTTCTGCTTCTCTTTCAACTGAATTCCATATTCAGATGCTTTACGTCTTCTTTTATTGTTCCCGTGCATTCCCGGGGGATAGTTCTTTTTCTCAAAAGACTTGTCGGATCCGAAAATAGGATCCGAAAATTTACGAGCAATCTTGGTTCTTGGACCTCTGTATCTTGCCATCTATATATCTAATTTATTGTTTATAATCCTCTTCAGCCTGGTAAATACCTTAAGGCTGAATCATACCCTCCGCCTTTTGGCGGGACGGCAGCCGTTATGCGGCAGCGGTGTCACATCCATAATCTCCATCACTTCAATGCCAGACGCATGGATGTTACGTATGGCTGATTCTCTACCTGAACCCGGTCCTTTAACAAATACTTTCACCTTTCTGAGGCCCAGATCGTAAGCGACCTTGGCGCAATTTTGCGCTGCCATCTGTGCAGCATAGGGAGTATTCTTCTTGGAACCTCTAAAACCCATTTTACCGGATGAGGCCCAGGAGATCACCTGTCCCTGATTATTGGTCAGGGAAATGATGATGTTGTTAAAGGAGGCGTGAATATGTGCCTGCCCTGTAGGTTCAACCTTAACTGTTCGCTTCTTTGACGATCCTGTCTTCTTAGCCATAACCTCTTAACTCTTATTTGGTTGCTTTCTTCTTATTTGCTACTGTCTTTCTCCTTCCCTTACGGGTACGGGCATTGTTCTTTGTACTCTGTCCGCGTGTGGGGAGTCCAATACGGTGACGGATACCCCGGTAAGAACCGATGTCCATCAGGCGCTTAATGTTTAGCTGAACGGATGATCTGAGCTCACCTTCAACCTTAATCGCTTCGTTTTCATTGATCTCTTTCCTGATTGCTGCAATCTGATCATCGTTCCAATCACTTACCTTAATATTACGATCGACGCCTGCAGCATCAAGAATGGATTGCGCACGACTGCGACCGATACCAAAAATGTAAGTCAGGCCTATTTCTCCTCGTTTGTTTTTGGGCAGGTCAACACCAACTATTCTAGCCATAATGCTTCTATTATATTTTTATAAAAATCTTTATCCCTGGCGTTGTTTAAACTTGGGATTCTTCTTGTTAATCACGTATAAGCGTCCTTTCCTTCTGACGATTTTACAATCGGCACTACGCTTTTTAACAGATGCTCTTACTTTCATGTCCTTATATATAAAAAACTAACTATTAACATACTAACACATTAACCTTCCGCTACTTATAACGGAAACTTATCCTTCCCTTGGTCAGGTCGTAGGGCGACATTTCCACTTTAACACGATCGCCGGGTAAAAGTTTGATGTAGTGCATTCTCATCTTGCCGGAGATATGAGCTGTAATAACGTGTCCATTCTCCAGCTCCACCCGGAACATCGCATTTGACAATGCTTCGGTTATTACACCGTCCTGCTCAATTGAAGCTTGTTTTGCCATTTAATTACTCTGTTTTAGTAACTCCTCGTCTATATATGAGAAGGTTGTTAATACATCTGCCTTCCCTTTGTCTACTGCCACTGCCCATTCAAAGTGGGCAGATGGTCTGTTGTCTGCTGTACGAATGGTCCATCCGTCCGATTCCTGTTTGATCTGCCTGCGTCCCATATTGATCATGGGTTCGATGCAAATCACCATTCCCTTTTTCAATTTAGGACCGGTTCCTCTTCTTCCGTAGTTGGGTACTTCTGGAGCTTCATGTAAATGACGCCCGAGTCCGTGTCCAACCATCTCTCTTACCACCGTATATCCGTTACTCTCTGCATGCTGTTGAACCGCGTAGCCGATATCTCCGACCCGCTTTCCTTCAACCGCCTGCTCCACTCCCAAGCGGAGGCATTCGCGTGTTGTATCTAAAAGTCTGCGAAGCTCTGCACTCACTTCTCCTACTTCGAAGCTGAATGCCGAGTCACCGTAAAATCCATTCATGATCACACCGCAATCGACCGACAACTGGTCGCCCTCCTGCAGAATCACCTTTTCTGAAGGGATTCCGTGTACAACCTCTGAATTAACAGAAGTACAGAGTGTCTTGGGATACCCCTGGTAACCAAGGAATCCGGGGACCGCCCCGTGATCGCGGATAAAGGCTTCTGCTATCTGATCAAGCCTTTCGGTTGACACCCCCGGCTTGATAAACTTGGCAAGCTCGGCAAGTGTTGTCGAAACAAGCATATTGCTCTGTCGCAATAGCTCAATTTCGTCCGCAGTCTTTATTAAAATCATCAAAGAACGTTATAATCTATTTATATGGCAGATGCACTGCCGGTCCGGCCCTTGATCCTGCCCGACTTGGTCAAACCATCGTAGTGACGCATCAACAGGTGGCTCTCGATTTGCTGCAGCGTATCGAGGATCACACCAACCATAATCAGGAGGGAGGTTCCACCGAAGAACTGGGCAAAACTCTGACTCACACCAGCCATCATTGCGAAGGCGGGCAAAATAGCAACCATAGCCAGGAAAAATGATCCCGGAAGAGTGATCCTGGACATAACACTATCCAGGAAATCGGCGGTCTTACGACCCGGTTTTACTCCGGGAATAAACCCACCATTCTTTTTCATATCCTCTGCCATCTGCGTGGGGTTCACGGTAATGGCAGTATAGAAATAAGTAAAGAGGATAATAAGCATAGCGCTGGTAAAATTGTACCAGAATCCTACCGGATTACTGAATACTGCTGCAAACCCTGATGCTGTATCAGCCTTGGCAAAACCAGCCACGGTGATGGGGATAAACATAAAGGCCTGGGCAAAGATAATGGGCATAACACCGGCTGCATTCACCTTCAGGGGAATGTACTGGCGCACACCACCATATTGTTTGTTACCCACGATGCGCTTGGCATACTGAACCGGTATCCGGCGTGTACCCTGCACCAGCAGGATGGTTGCCATAAACACCACGAACAAAAAAAGCATTTCCACCATGAAGGCAACCAGTCCGCCACCCTGTTGCTCGAGCTTTGAAATAAATTCGACGCCCAGTGACTGTGGCATACGTGCAATGATACCGATCATAATGATCAGTGAAATACCGTTTCCGATTCCTTTGTCGGTAATACGCTCACCCAGCCACATAATAAACATGGTTCCTGCGGTGAGGATCACCATGGCTGCCATGCGTGAAAAAGTTGGCGAGAATGCCTCAGCCGGAAGCTGATAACGAAGACTGGTAATATAACTCAGCCCCTGGGGAATCAAAATAGCTAAGGTCAGGTACCTGGTAATCTGATTGATTTTCCTTCTTCCACTCTCTCCTTCACGTTGCAACTTCTGAAAATAAGGAACGGCAATACCCAGCAACTGTACCACAATGGATGCAGAGATGTAGGGCATGATACCAAGTCCGAAAATGGAAGCCCTTGCAAAGGCTCCTCCTGTAAAGAGGTTGAGCAGATCGAGAATCCCGCCACCTCCCTGGCGCTGACTGGCCATTGAGGAGATCATCACCGGATCGATTCCTGGCAATACAACATGTGTACCCAGACGATAAATCAGGATAATCCCCAGGGTATAAAGAATCCTTGAACGCAGATCCTCAATCTTCCAGATATTCTGTATAGTTTCAATAAACTTTTTCATAGTTTGATCCTGTTCAATCAGACAATCTCCACAGTTCCTTTTACGGCCTCAATAGCTGAAACTGCTGATTTGGAAAATGCATGTGCTTTAACATTCAGTTTTGACTTCAATTCACCATTTCCAAGGATCTTAACAAGGCTGTTCTTCCTTACCAGTCCTGCTTCAACCAGGATATCCACATCGATATCGGTGATCTTCCTTGCATCTGCCAGCTCCTGAAGAGTACTAATATTAACTCCCTTAAATTCCTTTCGGTTAATATTTTTAAACCCAAATTTGGGAACCCTGCGCTGCAGCGGCATCTGTCCACCTTCAAATCCGGTCTTGCGGGAGTAACCCGAACGGGACTTCTGTCCTTTATGACCTTTTGTGGAGGTGCCACCTGTACCCGAACCCTGTCCGCGGCCGATCCTCTTCTTGGTCTTGGTAGAACCCTTTGCCGGTTTTAAGTTGCTTAAATCCATTTTATATCAATTTTTTCTACTTTACTATTTCCCTAGGCACTAGGCACCAGGCACTATTTTACTTCCTCGACTTCCACCAGGTGCAATACCTTCTGTACCATTCCCAGAACCTGGGGAGTGGCTTCTACCTCAATGGTCTGGTGAAGCTTTCTAAGACCAAGTGCCTCTAATGTTCTCTTCTGCCTTACTGGCTTCTTGATGGCACTCTTTACCTGGGTAACCTTAATTTTTCCCATCGTACTATAAATTATCCGTTAAATACTTTGTCCAGAGAAACCATCCTTTGCTTTGCTACAGCATTGGCATCCCTAAGTTCGAGAAGTGCATCAAAAGTAGCTTTCACCAGGTTGTGGGGGTTGGATGAGCCTTTACTCTTGGCCAGTACATCCTTCACACCAACACTCTCAAGTACCGCACGCATCGCACCACCAGCTTTCACACCGGTACCACTGGATGCAGGCTTGATAAATACCTTGGCTCCGCCGTACTTGCCGTACTGCTCGTGGGGGATAGTCCCGTTAATGATGGGTACCTTGATCAGGTTCTTCTTGGCATCTTCCACACCTTTAGCTATGGCTGTGGTCACTTCATTGGCCTTACCCAGTCCGTGTCCTACAATGCCTTCTTCGTTTCCAACCACAACAATGGCGGAGAAACTAAAGGTACGACCACCCTTGGTCACCTTGGTTACACGCTGAATGCTAACCAAGCGGTCCTTTAGATCGAGATCACTCGTCTTAACTTTTCTGATACCTGTTGACATATCTTTCTTTATATTTTAAGTCCGCTTTCCCTGGCAGCTTCTGCAAGATTCTTCACTCTACCATGGTATAAATAGCCGTTTCGGTCGAATACGACTGTATCAATTCCTTTCTCTTTGGCAACCTTTGCAATCTGCTTGCCAACCAGTTTGGCCTGGTCGATCTTATTTACTTTCTGCGTAGCAATCTCCTTCTCTTTCGAGGAAGCAGCTCCAAGTGTTTTGCCGGTAAGGTCATCAACAAGCTGAACATAAATCTGCTTATTGCTCCTGTATACTGTCATCCGAGGACGCTCTCCGTTACCGGATAGCCTTTTACGAATCCTGTACTTGATTCTCTGCCTTCTTTCTTGTTTCGTTAATGACATTTTTAACGTTCTTTATCTATTATTTATTCTTTTCTTTTCTTTTTCTTCCTGAGCACTGAGCACTGAGCACTGTGAACTGTGCACTGTGCACTGAGTACTTATTTAACTGAGGCTGATTTACCAGCTTTTCTGCGCAGTTGCTCGCCAACAA
>JAOZQY010000290.1:0-609 GCA_029931975.1 Bacteroidales bacterium
TGTTTAACCGCCTATACCATGGCAATAAACCCCCAGGAAACCAGCGAAATATATGTGGGTACCCTATTTGAAGGTATATGGAAGAGTAACAACAGTGGTGCATTATGGGAGTCAATTAATAATGGATTATCAATAGAAAATCAGCAGATTCGTTCCGTGTCTATCGATAGGAATGATTCGCAAACGCTGTACCTAGGCCTGACCAATAAAAGTGGAAACATAACCGCCCCGATATATAGGAGTCTGAACAAAGGAGCTTCATGGCAGGCCTTTGCTGCTGGTTTACCTGAGCCGTATTCGGAAATTACAACTGTCTTTCAGAATCCCATAAATGGGCAGCTTTTTGCAGCCACTTATGGGAATGGCGTTTATAAACTCAAAGGTACAGAAGATGATTCGGTCTGGACTGCAGTTAACAAAGGCTTAAATTCTCAACTTGGCCTTTATATCACTCATATTGAATTTGATCCTGAAGATCAAGAGATTATGTATATCTGTACTCAGAAAGACTGGGTTTACAAGAGTACGGATGGGGGAGAGACCTGGCAACACCTTGAATATCCGGAATCATTAAATTTAATCTGGAAAATCAACAAGATGCAATTGCAC
>JAOZQY010000290.1:619-2365 GCA_029931975.1 Bacteroidales bacterium
ATTACCTTCGGGTTGATCCTAATAATTCTCAAGTTATCTGGATTGGGGCTCTGCCCGGGTCTAACTATCCAAATGAGTCGCCTTTTTACAAAGCTGATGAAGACCAGGATATAGGCGGGCTTTTTCAAAGTACAGATGGCGGGATCACCTGGGAAAAAATCCTAAACGAATTTGGAGGTTTCCGGCTTACTATTGATGCTACTGAAACTGTGAATGATTCAGTGACAAAATCCAAGGTGCTCTATTTGACTAGCGGAGGTGGGGATGGTGTATTAAAAAGTGACGATGGCTGCATATCCCTGGAACCGAAAAATAAAGGTATCAATGGAGTCTGGGTTAATGGTCTCATGCAGCATCCTGATGATGCAGCCAAACTATTTGCCTTTGCCGAGTCGAGCAACTTTTTCTCCCTTGACAGTGGCAACACATGGAGCCCTTTTAAACTGACAGCCAACGAGCGGGTAATATATACCTGGTCCATGGCAGCAGATCCCCTTGATTTGTCCCTTGTTTATCTGGCAACTGGCGAACCATCCTGGGATTGGCCAGAAAATAAGGGTTTATATACACTTGATATATCTGAAATTGATACCAATGATGAATCAGGTGACATCCCTGTTGAACAGATCTCTTCAACCGCTGGAATAGGGATATGGAAAGTCTATCCGCTTGTTGATTCTAGATTCGATATTTTATCGACCTTTATCTATCTGGCTACCCAGGATAAAGGAGTCTTGAAAAGCTATGACAATGCCAGCTCATGGGTCGAACTGAATAAGGGCTTAGAAGAACTAAATGTAACATGCCTTGCGTTTACAGAAGAGAATGAACCCCTGTTTGCCGGAACCCGTACTAATAAGGGAGATCCTTACTGGCTCCCAGAATCAACAATAGAACCTGGTGCCATTTATAAATGGGAAGGGGGAAGTGCCTCTTCGTGGTCTCAGGTAGGGGCAGACGTTATTTCCAGCGGTGTATTTGACATTGTGATTCATCCTGAAGATTCTAATACCATATATGTGGCTGCTCTGGACGGTTTTTACGTGTCCACAAATGGTGGAAGCACCTGGAATCAAAAAGGTGCAGGACTTCCCGAATTTCTATATGCCTCTGATATTGAAATTGATCCCCTTAACAATAAGCGTATCTTTTTAAGCAGCTGGTATAATGGTATTTATGTCTCTGTGGATGGCGGTAATTACTGGAATCCTTATGTAAATAATTTAACTCCCTTGTTTGTTCAGGATATCCTTTTTGACTGGAAAGACCCCAATAAGATTTATGCTGCTACTTTGGGAGGCAGTATTTTTCAATGTAACATAGGTAGTGAACCAATAGTGGATGCTGTAATTGCCAATGGCCTTGAATTGACGTATCCTTATAGTTTTACGGTAAAGGAGATGGAGAATATTGAAATAATTGTCCAGGCAAATGATCCTGATTCCAATGAGGTTCTTATCTACAATGCCTATTATAATGGAGCTATAATACCAGACCCTGAAGAGGTTGAAAATCCAAATAATACCTTTACTTTTGATTCTGATACTCAAACTTTTCAGTGGATGCCTCTATATGGACATGCCGCAGAAGATCCATTTGTAGTGGATGTGATAATTTCAGATGGGGTCTTTTCCAACACAGCCTCTATATCCTTTAAGGTTAATCCAGCGCCTGTGATCTGCTCTCCAATTATCGACATAAGCCTGTCAAAAGATATATATTATCAATTTAAAGTATTAATTTTAT
>JAOZQY010000113.1 GCA_029931975.1 Bacteroidales bacterium
CATAGCAACAAGCCGTGTAGTAAAAATAGAATTGTTAAGCAGTGTATCTGAATATACTCGAGAATTTTTGGATACTCTTTACAATAGAGTGCTATCAGCACAATCGTTGCATGTTGATGCATATAGTGGTGCGACACTCGATTCAAAAGCCTGTCTGAAATCTATAGAAGACGCTTTAATTAAAGCTGAAAAATAACATAATTCTAAAATTATTGAAAAAATGAAAACACTTGTAATATACTATTCCTTCACCGGAAATAATTCTAAACTGGCACAGAAAATTGCCATGAGCATAAATGCCGACATTAAAGAAATTAAAGAAAAGAAAAATAGAACTATTCTTACCATTCTTTTAGACGTACTGTTTAATCGAATTCCGACAATTAAAGATTTTGATATACAATTCGAACTATACGAAAATCTGATTTTTGTTGCACCTGTTTGGTTCGGAAAAATTGCAACTCCTTTAAGAGCATTATTCAAAGAACTGAATGTGAAAATCGAAGTTTATTCTTTTGTTTCAATAAGCGCTGGAACCAATGGAGAAAAAAACTCTAATCTGGAAAAAGAATTGATGCAAAGAACCGGATTAATGCCAAAAGCAGTTATAAATCCTCTTATTAGCGAAATACTCACTGCAAATCCAAAACCAAGCCGCAAACAACTTGATGCTTACAGGCTATCAGATACAGATGCTCATGATTTAGTAAAAAGAGTATTACCTTAAATCCGCAAGCAAGTTGTTAGCAAATAGGCCAAGGCACTGTGCATAAATAATATACACAGTGCTTGGCCGGTAAATCTTATCACCTATTCTAGTGATAGCAAACATTAAAAAAGATTGATAAGCATTTACAGCCATGAAGATACACAAGTTACATAGTTCAGTTAGTCCTTTTGGAGGAATTTCTATTGCTAATCACAGTTTCAATAAAAGCGGAATAAGCCAACTTATAGATAATGAGCTTGGTAGAAGAGTGAGAACAATTGGTTTCGACTATAGTGAAATCCTCAGAAATTTATCGAATGTCTTTTTAAGCGGAGGCGGTGTAATAGAGGATATCAGCACACATCTGGGAGAGCATTTAAAAATGATTCCAGGTAATAATGTACCAAGCCCTGACACAGTTCTTCGAGCCATTAAAGAATTAACCACACCAAATACATCGTTTAAGTCAAAGAATGGTATTGAATACGATTTCAACATCAATACCAGGTTAAACAAGCTGAATATTAAGGTTTTATTGCATACCGGTCAACTCAAATCCCATCATAGCTATGATTTTGATTACGATAATCAGGTTATTGCCAATAATAAATATGATGCCAAACGAACATACAAAAAGAATAAGGGCTATGTCCCAGGCATAGCAACTATTGGAGACAAAATTGTATATGTTGAAAACCGTGATGGCAATGCAAATGTGAAGTTTGAACAAGCAGGAACACTAACAAGAGCATACGAACTGTTAAAGTCAGAGGGCATCATCGTAAATCGCTCCAGAATGGATGCTGGTTCTTATGCCAAAGACATCATAGATGTAGTAGCTCAAAACAGTAAGCAGTTCTATATCAGAGCAAATAAAAGCGCCAATCTGTTTGAACAAATAACTGAAATTTCAACATGGGAAAGTGTTGAGATCAATTATCAGAACTATGAAGTGGCATCAATCCCTTTCAATCAGTTTTTTGAGGACAGGAATTATCGATTGGTAATAATGAGGGAAAAAGGCGACAGCAATCAGATTGACATATTTACCCAAGATACATTTGCCTATAGGTCCATTTTAACTGATGATTGGGATAGTACAGAAAAAGAAGTGATTGAGTATTACAACAATAGAGGCACAAGCGAAAAGATTTTCGATGTAATGAATAATGACTTTGGTTGGAATCACTTGCCTTTTTCATTCTTAAGTGAGAACAATGCGTTCATGATTATCACTGCTATGATAAAGAATTTTTACAGCTTCTTTGTAGCTATAGTCTCTGAAAAATTTGAAGGAATCAATCCAACTACCCGGTTAAAGCGATTTGTTTTCCGTTTCATCACCGTTGCAGGAAAATGGGTGTATCATGGTCGGCAATGGGTGCTGAAATTGTATTCAAATCGCCCCTATGAACAGTTGATCTGCTGACAAAATCTGATAGAAAAAGTGCAATAATAGGAGACTTATGCCCGGAAAAGATATAAAAAATAACGTTATAGCCTGATATAGTGATGTTTACAAAATATGGCTTTATGGGAAATAAATAGTCTTTCTGAAAATGTAAAACCAATCAATCAAACTCAATCATATCATGTATAGAAGCCATAAAAAAACCGCATTTGATTGGAAAGACAAAATACTTTCCCATTTTACCATTCAATGTGGGAAGAATCAGGGTGATTTTTAATTTTTTAAATTTGTTGCGGATTTAAGGTAATAGAATAGTCAGCAGCGTACAACAATAAGCAAACGCCATGTGTCAAGGCACGTCTTTTGCAGCACGAAAACTAAACGAATAATAAGATGATTCAAGCAAGCGCAAAAGCCGCTCCACAGCCACAAATCGTTTGCTCGGACCGTTATGAGCAATTTATCAAAAGTGCATCGTCCTGAAAAAATATGGCATTATGACGACGAAATACACTTTTTTATATTCACTTCCCATTTTAGATCAGTCCTTCTTCCTCCAGCGACTCTTTTAACCTGGACTGGTTTTCCCAGAAGCGGTCTTTAATCTTTTGCATGATGCGATCAAACCCGGGTTGACTATTTAAGGGGCTTAGCAGTGGTTCAACTTCAAATAATAAAAACCAGTATTGATAATTATCAACTTCGGAAAATACGCTGAGTTGGTCCATAGCTTGGTCGCTCTTCCCCTCAAAAGCGTATTTCACGGCCATATTAAAACTTCTGTAAATCGATTGATCCGCGTCACAATATGCTGAGTACGCACCGAATAAATTCTCAGCTTCTGTCAACAACCCCATCTTTTTATAGACCAGCGCAATTTTGGCGTTTTCCTGCACGTAAATGTCCAGATCATTGTCTTTTCTGGCTTTCACAAACTTCTTAAAGTAGAAATAGGCGCTGTCATAATTCTCCTGCACATAATAAAGTTTGGCCACATCCTGCAGGATGTCCAGACGGGTGGTATCCTTTTTCCATTCTTTAATTATTAAATTCCTGGTCCTCTTAATATTTCCATCCCTGGCGAACAGGATAAATGCCTTCAAATGTGGCGCATAATAATTCTCTGCATTGTATTCCAGCGACATGTTGATGTATTTGTATGCCTCATCTATAAACCCGGATGAAATCAGTGCGTTGCTCAGTTGTAAATAGATATAGCTCTGGGCGACAGAATCATTGGCGGCCACATTAAGCTGAACTCCCTTCAGGGCGTACTCCAGGAATTTGTTAGAATTGGGGACCAAACGAAAATAGAAATCCGACAGCATTTGCACCGCGAGATTTGAATTCGGATTATACTCCAGGGCCTTTTCAAGATGCGGCAGGGCCAGTTGGTACTCCTTTACTTGTATGTAGTAAAAAGCCTTGGCGATCAGACTCTCGGCAGATTTGGAATCATATAGCAAGGCCCTGTCAGCGTACTCATTGATCTTTTCGGTGTACTGTTTTTCGATTTGGAACATATCGAGAAGGTAACAGGATATAGCGACGTTGGCATAGGCCAGGGCGAACTTCGGATCTTCTTCGATCGCTTTCTCAAATAACAAAATGGCCTTTTCAAGTCCTTCATTCGTTCTTGATAAAAAAGGGTCAAGTGCCTGGAGATAGTAATCATACGCCAACAGGTTTTCGGTTGGTTTCTTCACGATCTGCTCAAGTTCGGCCGGAGTCACGATCGCCTCTATGGCACTTGCAATTTCCTTTGCAACCTCATTCTGCAGGGCAAAAATATCCTCGACTTCCCGGTTATACTGCTCCGCCCAGAGATGCCGGTCACCTGAAGCCTCAATCAACTGGATATTGAGTAGTACCCGGTCTCCTACCTTCTGGCCACTGCCTTCTACAAAGTAACTAACGTTGAGCTCTTCGGCTATTTCGGGGATGGTCTTATCGGTGTTTCTGTATTTTTCCACCGAGGATCGGCTGATCACCCGTAAATCTTTTATTTTCTGAAGGTTGTTCAGGGTCGACTCCATCAGTCCATTTACAAAATAGAGGTTGGAGGAATCACTGCTCTCATTCTTGAATGGCAAAACTGCTATGGACTTCTCCAGTTCCGAGCTTACCTGTTGCCGGTTCTGGCGTCCCGTCAGGTTGAGCACAATCAAAACAGCAATCACAACAAAGCTTAAAAAACTTGCGATTTTCCAGCTCCTGGTCTCTCCTCTGCCTTTTTGCTCGTTAGAGGGATTGGCCGGTCTGGTCTTCTCCCATCCTCCATCAGGACTCACATCATAGATCCACGAAAGTACCACTGCAAGTACAAAACCGATTACAAGCAATACAATGACCATGGAGAGAGTCCATTCGGGAAGTCGTAAGGGCTCGACCACAATGGATAGTAACTCCAGGATCACAAATGCAGCAGCATAAACGGTGATCACACGAGTTACTTTTCTTCGCTTTAGTTCCTTGTAGAATCCGGATAAGCCTATGGAGCTTGCTACTTGTTGGCCAGGCTCTTCCTTACCGGAAATCTCACTCTTTTCAGGCTTCTGTCTACCCGCCTCACCCGGTGAAAAACCGTATTGCTCCCTGAAGCTCTTGATAAAATAGGATACACTGCCGAATCCTACTTTGTACGAAATCTCAGAAACGGTATCTGATGTTTCCTTCAGCATGTCCATGGCAATCTCCAGTCGCACCTGGCGGATAAACTGACTTGCCGACAGACTGGCAGCACTCCTTATCTTCCTGAGCAGGTTGGAGCGGCTCATATTCAGGGCTTCTGCCAACTCGGACACACCAAACTGATCGTCCGCAGCTTTTTCGACAATAACTGCAGTTGCCTGACTTAGAAAATCCTCGCTGTTGGCTGTATGGTCCGACATCCTGTTTTTTTGTCCTGGTGAATTTGAGCATTTTATCTCAAACGTGCACTATGTTGCTGCTCCCATACCCGGGTTATGTTTTCCTCCTGCGCCATAAGTTTTATCTCTGCGCCATAAGTTTAATGCAGGAATAAAACCTTATACTTTTAGCTGCATAGCTTATAAGTACTGCCTTCCTCCCTGCCCCACCTTTGTAAGAAACAAATTCAAAATACTAAAAATTAAGATAATGAAAACAATTAAACACAATTCTCCTAAAGTGCTTATGAACCTGGCAATGTTGGCCATTCTGTTACCGGCCTGCAGCCAAACCAACGGCACCAACAAAAAAACCAGCGCCATCGCTCCTGAAATGGACATTCATTCTGCAGTATTGTACAATAACCCGCAAGCGGTCAGGCAACATATCGAGGCAGGTACTGATATCAATATGAAAGAACCCTTTAGTGGCTCCACCCCATTAGTTTCTGCAGCCACATTTGGTAATACGGAAATCGCCATAATGCTGATCGATGCCGGTGCAGATTTGACAATCACTAATAATGATGGCACTACACCGCTACATGCTGCCGCCTTCTTTTGCCGGGTGGAGATCGTACAAATGCTGCTCGATGCCAATGCGGATAAGACTCTCAAAAATAATTTCGGAGCCACTCCCAGGGAAACCGTTATGGGACCATTTTCCGATATGAAGCCGATCTATGAAATGATCCAGCAACAGTTAGAGCCAATGGGCCTGCAACTGGACATGGCACAGCTCGAAAAGACCCGTCCTGTAATCGCAATGATGTTGCAGTAAGTAAACACTGAAACAAAAATTCCTATGACAACTGAAAGAAGATACGATATTGACTGGCTGCGGGTGATTGCGATCGGACTGCTTCTTATCTATCATATCGCCATCATTTTCCAGCCCTGGGCCATGATGATTGGATTTATCAGGAGTGACGAGCTGATGGAACCTCTGTGGAAACCAATGACCATGCTGAACGTCTGGCGGATCCCTCTCCTGTTCTATGTTTCCGGCATGGGTGTTTATTTTGCCATCAGGAAACGAAACTGGAAGGAGTTGTTGTTGGAGCGTAGCAAGCGTATTCTTCTACCCTTCCTCTTTGGAATGATTGCGATTGTTCCATTGCATTTCCTGGTTTTTCAGGAATACTACCATCTTCCTTTGGGCTATTTTGCTCATCCGGCGCATTTGTGGTTCCTGGGAAATATTTTCGGGTATGTTCTCATCCTGCTGCCCCTCTTCTATTACCTGAAGAAAATCGAGGAGGGCCGATTCTGGAGAGGCTTAGCAACCTTTATGAGTCATCCCATAGGGCCACTGTCCATATCGGCCTTTTTCATTCTTGAAACCATCCTGGTCAAACCCCAGGTTTTTGAAATGTATGCCCAGACCTGGCATGGCTTCTTCCTCGGACTTTTGGCTTTCTTTTTCGGTTTTCTTTTGGTGTACAGCGGGAAGACATTCTGGCAAACCGTTCTGAAATGGAGGTGGCTTTACCTTGGTCTGGCTGCAGCTTTCTATATGGTCCGCCTGATGGTATTTCAACTGAAATCGCCCGGCTATCTCGTTGCCATTGAATCCAATTGCTGGATCTTTGCGGTTTTCGGGTTCGGGTACAAATACCTGAACAGGCCTGGCGCTGCTTTAAGCTACTTAAGTCAGGCGGCCTACCCCATATACATTATCCACATGTTTGTATTATACGCCGGGGCCATGATCATTCTACCCCTGGAAATACCTGTATTTGTGAAATTCATTTCAATCCTTGTGTTCACTGGTACCGTGAGTTACCTGATTTATGAATTCATTATCTGGAGAATCGGATTTCTGAGGCCTTTGTTTGGCTTAAAATGGAAGTTCAATAAAACCCGTGAAACAAAAATTACAACGGAACCTGCCGATCCTCTGCCTTCATAAACAGCTAAGGTTGAGAACAAAATCAATTTTTTTGCGTCATATAAAAAAATAAAAATATTCTGAAATGCGAAACAATAAGAAAAAACAGGGAATTATTGCAGGAATTTCATTGATCATTATGGCCATTGTCGCGGGTTTCACTTTTGGATACGCTCATACTAATCTGGTCGTAGATTCACCCGAAATTACTGTACAGAATCTGGTGGCTAATAAATCACTATTTATTGCAGAATTGTGTGGTTGGAGTATAATTTTTATTACTGACATTATAGTAGCAATCGCATTGTATTTCTTCTTTCGTAGTATATCAAAAGACATATCAATGATAACTGCTTCCATAAGAATTGTATATACCCTGATACTGGGGATTGCGGTAATAGAGCTATTTAAAATAATTCCTGTCTTATCTTTGGCTGACCCTCTTTCAGACCAGCTAATCGCATCTGAAACCGCATCTCATTTTCAACAGTTTGAAAAACTCTGGTCTATTGGTCTTATAATTTTCGGATTACACCTGATTGGCCTGGGTTATTTAACGCTTAAATCAAAGTCTGTTCATTGGCTCTTAGGCTATCTATTGTATTTCGGAGGGGCCAGTTATACATTGCTTCCTTTCATGCGTCAGTTGAGTTTGTTCGATACCAGAGTCATAAGTTCGGTTGAGAATATTCTTGCCCTGCCCATGGCCCTTGCAGAAATTCTGCTGGCTTTCTGGCTAATATACAGTGGGTTCCGAAAATCATCCTCCAAAAGCAAATCATAGAAAATGAAACTTTCAGTCTGAATAAAATGAAATGAATAAAACAAAAACAAAACGAATACTTCGAGTAGTATTGCCTGTTGCAACCATAATCTCCATGCTTTTCGTGCCATGGATTCTGGTAAGTGCGTGGTGGACGCCACTGCCAGATAGTATTCAGGAACAGGTAGATAAGGCTCCTGATCAGGGGATGTTTGGTATCGTTGTGTATGTAGATCAGCCGGGTGAGGCACCGGCATTTTACACGGTTGGCTGGAAAAACAGAGAGAACCACGTCCCAGCCGACCCGCATTCCTTATTCAAGATTGCCAGTATAAGCAAGTTGTATATAGCCGTTGCAGCCGCTAAACTGGTTAATGACAAGAGGTTATCACTGGATAAGACCCTCGCCGATTACCTGCCTGATCTTATTGGGAGAATCGAAAATGCAGACCAGATCACCCTGAGAATGATGCTGCAACACCGGAGCGGCTTACCTAATTTCACAGACGATCCCGAATTCCCCTGGTTCGATCCTCCGTCGGAGCTACCTGATTATTTAGAATTTGCATTGGACAAACCCGCCGATTTTAATCCTGACACCCGCTACCGATATTCCAATACCAATTACCTGTTGATTGGTAATATCCTGGACCAGGCGCTGGGATATAGCCACCATCAATTTATTAATGAGGAAATTCTGAATCCCCTAAGGCTGACCCATACATTCAATTTGCTTAGTGAGGTTAATCTGGAAGAATTGGTCAGTGGATATGGATACTACACCGGGCATGAGGGTGATCTAAAGGAGCTGGATTACATAAGTCCGGGGGGATCCATGGTCGCCACGGCACAGGATGTGGGAATATTCCTGAGAGCATTAAATGATGGCACTCTTTTAAGTGTTGAAGAGCAGGCTATTTATTCCTCCATTTATGAATATGGACATACGGGTTTATTGCCGGGGTACCAGAGTATTGCACGCTATCATAAGGATATTGATACGGTCGTGATTCAGTTTGTGAACACCAGCGGAGGAAACATGTGGACGATATCGGAAATTATGTATAACAAAATTATCAAGATTCTTAGCAGAAAAAATGCTCATAATCGAGTAGCTCGCCCCGTCAGTAAACACTGACAGGGAGAAGCTCTCACACC
>JAOZQY010000012.1:0-38130 GCA_029931975.1 Bacteroidales bacterium
AGTTGAAGGAGGATGTTGCCCAGGGCACCTACTCCAATCTGGCCATCATTACCCACTCATCGTCCGAATTTGTGTTGGACTTTGTCAGGGTGATGCCAGGCGTGCCCAAAGCCGAGGTGAAGTCGAGGGTGATTCTGACTCCTGAGCATGCCAAGCGTCTGCTGAAGGCACTTCAGGACAATGTGGAAAAGTTTGAAAAGGCCCACGGGCCCGTAAAGAACATAGAACCAGCCGGCGGACCAATTGTACCGATGAATTTCGGCGGACCCGCAGGCGAGGCTTAATCCATCTGTAATAACTCAGTGACAAAAGTATTGATTTCTTCATCGCTGAAACCTTTTTTCTTCGCAGCTTCTTCCAGTGTGCCCCATATGGGTTCCCCACAGGCAATGCACATTATTCCCCTGTCAGCCAGGTACCTCACAGAGCCCGGAATCTGATGAACCATGTCTTCTATATAGATGTCTTTAGTAATTTTCATGGGTTGCATGTTCAGTCGATAAATGAAAACACCGGGCTTGACTCCAATTGCAGCGGGGATCATCGATCTTTGATACGGGATTCAATCTCCTTGATATGATCCACCAGGAAAGAAGAACTACTTCCCGAGATGGCCCTGATCCATGATTTTAGCCGGAGGTTCTGTTCATATACCTTCTGACAACTGCGCTCCTCTTCTTCGTCGGTGATTGTTTTGTTCTGGTCATACACGGATTTTAGTTTCTCCAGCAAACGATTCTTCTCCCTGCACCAATCCGAGTTGCGATCCTCGCAACCACACTTTGCATCATCAATCCACTGGAATAATCCCTCCGGAATATAAACTCTGTGTTTCATTCGCTTAGAATTTTTTACTAATCTCTTCTTTCAGTTCGTGAAATTTGCTTTTCTCACAATGCTTAGAGTAGATCCCTATGAAATGCACTACCTCCTCTTTAATAAAATGATAACTAAAAAAGGAGTCAAAGAGATTGAAGTCACAGCTTAACTTGATCTGCTCCATTCCTTTAGTAAATTTATCGAACTCTATCCAGTGCGGAGCTTTAAAAAAATACCTGTTTTCATTGTTGGCATCCTGGAACACCCCCTCCTCCAGTTCTTCAAATTCAATGTATTTTTTGTACACCACATGTGCCTTATCATCTGCTGTTTTTTTGTCTCCAAGGAATTTGATTCCATTGGATTCAAGTTCTGCAATTAGCAGGGGTAACTCTTTTAGATCCTTCATATTGATCCGGATGCACTGATATAGATTTTTATGAAATCTGATCTGACCGGGAAACACTTTAATAGTAAGGTTTTGTTTTCGTCTCAGGTGATCCGCCTGTCGGAGCACAAGGTCCTGAAAACAGATAACCTGCGCCTTTACCAACAGATAGAGGTGCCGCCTGTCCGTACTATGTTTTTCATTAGGGGGAAAGTTATTCCTGGCATAATAATCAGGAGAAGAGGATGATTCGAGTACCAGTCGACCATGCGACTCACTCAAGGGTGAACGTGATACATTTGCATCAAATTCAAAGCAGGTAAATCCTTCGATTTTGTTTTTTTTCATGATGCTTTTTTTTTCGTTTAATAACCGGCGTCTGAAAAGTACTTCATGAACTGGGTGCGTTCAAAGAGTACAGGCTGTTTGATATTGTGCTGACTGGCATGTCCCCGGAAGTCGGCAATAGACTTGTATTCGTGTCTTTTCATCCAGTCCTTCAGGGTGTCCAGCATCTCCTCGATGACCTTTGGACCACTTTTGTATACAGCAGAAACTACCTGGACCGCCTGAGCACCCACCAGCAGGTTTTTAATGACGGTCTCTCCATTATAAATCCCCCTGGATGCTGCCATATCCATACGGATCTTTTCATATAGGATGCCAATCCATCTGATAGTCATCACGTTAAGCTCTTTGCAGCTATAGATGTCCCCGGGAATAATCTTTTCGCGTTCGATGTCCACATCGGGACTATAGAACCTGTTAAACAATACTACAGCCGATGCTTTGGTCTGCGAAAGCTTATAAACAAAGTTAGCCAGCCCCGAGAAGTAGTAACTGATCTTTAAGGCAAAAGGGATGGTGATGGCCTGACTGATCTGTTGGATGATGTCAAAGTATATCTGCTCCTTTTGTTCTCCGTTCTGGTCAACTTCGGCGGGTAGCAGGAAGAGGTTAATCTCAAGCGCATCGGCTCCTGCCTCTTCAATCAATTTGGCATAATCGGTCCATCCTTCGGCGGAGACACAGTTAATGCTGGCAATCACCGGGATGTTGAGTGCAGTCTTGTTCTCTTTGATGAGCCTGACATACTTGGTCAGGTTGTGTTTCTTGGAGTAGTACATGGCATAATACTCCTGTTCGGAATAGGAGCCGTACATGTTGTTTAGTCGTTGCTCGTCTACATCATGCAGAATCTGTTCTTCGAAAAGGGATTTAAGCACGATGGCTCCTGCACCGGCTTTTTCATAAGCAATGGAGTTTTCAATGTGTTCTGTTAGTCCCGAACTCCCTATAATAATGGGGCTCTTTAACTGCAATCCCATGTAGCTGGTAGAGATGTCCATGATCTTATGTTTTTGGTGTGTCTTTCTGTTTTTCAAAAAGGAACTCATCAATTCCCTTGGCAGCCTTGTGTCCATTGGCAATGCCGTGGATCACATCGGGACCCTGGATAATATCACCGCCCAGGAACAACCAGGGAAGGCCGCTCTGGAAATTCTCATTGACCTTGATCCGTCCGCGCTTGTCAATTTCCAGCTCATGTTTCAGATCCTCGGAAAGATAGGAGAGATCCATTCCCTGTCCGATGGATTCCACCACCATGCTTCCTTCAAAGAACTGCAGGTTATCCATGTTGCACTGGGGATTGAATTTGCCTTCATCATCGAAAAGGGAATAGCACTGGGCCACATGCAGCCCTTTGATTTTATCATTTTCAATCTCTATACGTTGGGGTGCCCAGCCCGGATTAACTGTTGCATCCTCCTCCCTTGCCTCAAGCACTTCTTCGCGGTCAGCAGGCATTTTATCTTCTGTCTCAAGGCTGGTGGCGATGATTCCTGCTTTGCCATACTTCTGCTTTTGCAGGCGGGCCAGCGAACGGGTGATGTCCATGGCCACATTGCCGCCTCCGATCACGATTATATCTTCGGTCAGGGGAACTTCTTTGCCCAGTGTGATATCGCGGAGCAGGTCGATGGATTGGTAAACGTTTTTGTGATCTGATCCTTCTATCCGGGTGCTACGTCCAAGGTGCAGTCCTGTTCCTGAAAATACTGCATCATGCTTCTCACCAAGCTCTTCAAGGGTGATATCCACACCCACAGTGGTATTGTATTTGATATCCACACCCAGGGATTCAATATAGCTGATGTCCTTGTCGATCTGGTCGTATGGAAGCCGGTATTCAGGGATCCCGAATCGCATCATACCTCCCGCTTTGGCCAGTTTTTCAAAAATGGTACACGTATATCCCATCAGGGCCAGATAGTGTGCGGCTGATAATCCGCTGGGACCGGAACCGATGATTGCGATCTTCTTCCCATTTTTCTTCAAAAATCCAGAATTTAGAATTTTCTTGTATTTTTCAGAAGGGTTCTGGTCGGCTATGTACCTTTTCAGCCAGCGGATGGAGAGTGCTTCCCCCCTTTGTCCCAGGGTACAAACGGTTTCACATTTATGGGTACAGATCCGTCCGCATATCTCAGGCAGCGGGTTGGTATCATATAAAATACGCAGTCCCTCTTCCAGATCATCGTTACGAATGGCTTTGATGTATTCAGGGATGCCCATGTGGGCCGGGCAGGTTGCGGTACATATACCGCATTCCACACAACGGTCTGCCTCTTTTTCGGCCTGCTCTTTTGAATATCCCTTCACCATCTCCACGAAGGAATCGCTTCGCTCTTCAGGATGAAGGTGTTCCATCGTTACCCGATTCAGGTTGTAGAACTCGTAATTGGGCTCCGGTTTCTTCCAGCCCTTCTCTTCGTTATCCCAGGGCTTCTCATCCACTCCAGGAGTATACCTGTACTTCTCAGGGTCTTCTTCTACCCAGGTGTATGCATTGGTAAGGCTCAGCGAGCCGGTGGTGCAGATATCCACGCAGAGTCCACACCAGCAGCAACGGCCATAGTCCACCCGTGGCCTTAATCCACTATCCCCGTCTTTGGTCTCCACACCCTCCACCGGAACCATGTCAATGGCTTCATTTTCGCAGATGGTTTCGCAGGTGCCACATCCAATACAAGAAGTGATATCGTTCTTATGAAAACCCCTGTACCTGTCAGCCCCCGGCCTTTCACTGATGGGGTCCTTTATGGTAACCGGCTTTTCGAAAACCTTTCTCCAGGCTGAAAAGGGTGAGAATGTATCTTTCAGGCTCATTGTCTGTACTGTTTCTAAAGTTATCGTTCAATTTCAGGTGGGCATGTTGCCAGGGAAACCATGATGGAGGAAACATCGGAGATGTTGGCATTGATCAAAAGTTTCTCCAGGAGAGTCACTGCATGGGCATAGCTTGGTCCACGCAAATTGATCCTTCTAGGGTACATGGAACCATCGGCCACCAGGTAAAAAATGTATTCACCCCTGCTTGATTCACATCGTACCAGGGTTTCTCCCCTGGGTATCTTCCAGTGAAGCACATTGGGCGTTTCTGCTTTGATATCTCCTTTATCCGGCATCTTGCTCATAATCTGCCGGAGTAGATCAATGGTGGTATCCACATCTTTTCTCCGGACCAGGAACCTGGCAAATACATCAGATTCATGTTCCACATTGACACCGAAGTCCAGTTGATCATAATAGAGGTAGGGATAGTCCTTTCGTACATCCCTTTCATAGCCTGCAGCACGTGCAACCGGTCCGGTTACACCATAGGGATCGATCCAGTCGGCAGGGATTATTCCGATTCCTTTGGTTCGTTTTTTAAATACAGTATTTGCATAGATCACCCGGTCCACATCCTTCATGAAGGATTCAATTTTGACCAGGTTCTCCTCCAGTCGCTTCTTAAATCCGGCGGGCAGCAATCCCCTTACCCCGCCTGGCAGGATGTACATATGGTATATTCTGCCTCCTGTCAGCTCCTCAAACCTGTCCAGGATCAGTTCGCGGTAGTACAGTCCCCACTGGGACGGTAGTCCAAGTCCCATGGTGCCAGCCTGGCCCGGCACCATCCTCAGCAGGACCTGGAGGCGTGCCATCTCCAGGGCTATCATTCTTAACCAGTTGGCCATTTCGGGGACCTCAATTCCTCCCAGGAGCTCTGTTCCCCGTGCCAGGTTGTATTCATTGGTATCCGGTTCGGGAACACACATGCGAATGCAAGTGGGGAAGCATTGTATATAACGTCGTCGTTCGAACAGTTTTTCAAAGCCACGGTGGAGGTAACCTACATGTGTTTTGGCTTCAACCACTTCATCTCCGCTTACAGTGAGTTCCAGCGACATATTTCCGGTTACACCAGGATGATTGGGTCCCTGCCATACTTTGATGTATTTTTGTGAATCCAGGTCCACTACCAGTTTACCCGTTTCATCGGCTTCAGGAAACAGGCTCCTGTTATTCTTCCAGCTATAATTTGTATTACTCATCCGGATAAAGCTTTTGTTTCATGTATTCGGCGGGATCGTTGGTCTCTCTGCCCGGTCTTGGGAAATAGGTATCCTCTGAATACTGCTTTGTGTCGAAATCTCTGCGCATGGGGGGTAGATTATCCCATCCTTCCAGAAGGAAGGGTTCATCCACGCGTGGACTACCGGGAAAGTTGATACCAAACATCTCTTTGATTTCCCGTTGAAAAGTTGCAGCGTGTTCCCACAGGGAATGAATGGACTCCATCTCTGCATCTTCCCTTTTAATAAATACCCGAATTCCCAAATCCCTTTTTTCATCCGGGTTATTAATGATGTAGGTAAGTTGGAATTTGCAATCCTCCAGCCAGTCCACAGCTGACAGTATTACCAGAATGCCGTACCCGTGGTTGGTTTTGAGGCTGGTGAGCATGGGTACCAGCTTTGCAGCTTCCACTGACATAAGAATTACGCCATTCGGACCCTCGCCGATCTCATATACCGGGAATCTTTTTTTCAAATGATCTATTATCTCTTTCATTGTAAGTAAGTTACCAGTTATAGCTTGGCATATTCCAGTCCTTGATAATTTTTTTCTGGTTGGCCTTGTACCAATCCAGTTTTTCGGCATAGTCATTTGCCCCTTCTGCATCACCGTTCTTGATGCGTTCTTTCAGCTTGTTAAATCCTGAGAGAATGGATTCCGGACGAGGCATGTAACCGGCTATATATATATCTACAGGAAGATACTGGTCCAGCCTGTTGATGGTGTTGTAACTATCCCAATACATGCCTCCATTAATGGTACAACTTCCCAGGGCAATGACATATTTTGGGTTCTGCATCTGTTCATAGCTTCTGATGACCCGTTTCAGGGTTTTTACGGATAGATAGCCTGAGATGATCAGGACACCAGACTGACGTGGGGTAGGACGCATCGCCACACCAAAGCGGTATGCATCAAAGCGCGGAGAGAAGAGTGGGGGTAATTCAATACTCCCGCATCCGGTCCCAAATGCAAGAACCCAGAGTGATTCGGCACGGGCCCAGTTCAGGAATTTCTCCAGGATCCCCTTGTAGGGTGCTTCCACCTTTGGCAAGTCCTGGCAAAAGTAATCATTCAAGGGGTCTACATGGATCTCTTCTCCTTCCGGACCAATCACAGTGTGTTTCCTGTTCTCGGGAGCCAGGAATTTATCTTCTTGATTCTGTTGTTTATCTGACATTTTATTTAATCATAAGTAATACAATGGCCAGTATTCCAGATACCAGTGGTATCTTTAGCAACCACGGAATGGATTGATCAACACGGAACCTGGGGAACACCATTCCCACAAAAACTGCCCAGAAATAGATCAGGAAGCTCTTCAGGATTAATACGCCCCAGTTGCCTGCACCTCCAAAGAAAAGGTTCATATAGAGCACTGCTTCTACCACATGTAAAATCGCCCTGTTGGTTTGTAGTACCCCCAGGAAGGTGCCATGGTACTCGGTGGGAGGTCCAATGGGATTTTCCTGTGGAGCCATGACAACATTGAAAGGGGAATGCCCCATGGCTCCTAAAAAGGATAGCATGGCCGCAATGGTTGCCAGTGGATTGGTAAACAGGGTCCAATGCATGATTCCACCCTGTTGAGCTGCAACGATCTCTGAGATGGACAGCGTTTTGTACTGAATAGCTAAAGCGATTATTGCCAGGGTGAAGGGGACCTCCACTGCTGTAAACTGTGCCAGTCCGCGTGCTACACCGATGCCAGAATAGGGATGCCCGCCTTCTCCTGCTCCAAGGGCCATTCCCAGCATTCCAAAGAACATGAAATAGGCTATTAGAATCAGGTCGCCCGTGAATGAGAAATTGCTCCAGTATTCAGAGCCATAAATCAGCGGCATAAAGAGGAATATCCCGACGCCCCCCGATAACCTGAATACAGGTCCCAGGTAGAACATTACACCGTGTGTTAACTGCGAACGGAGGCTATAGTTTTTAATCAGGTTGATATAGGGCTGATAGACTTTTATTCCGCGTCGCATTCCCACCCTGGCGATTATTTTTCGAATTATCCCGGACATGATGAGTCCCCAGTTCAGCACTATGAACAGGCCGAGCAGTACGAATAATATTTTCAGAAATATGTTCATAATTAAAACATTAGCATGTAGACAATGAGGATATAGATCAAAATATGGATAATATAGGTCTGGCCGTTACCGGTATAAATCCTTCGTGTGGAGTCTGCTACCTGATGAGTTACTGAGTTGACCCCGTTCCAGAATCCGGTTGCTAGGGGTAATGATAAGAATCCCAGAGCCTTGTAATAGTGCGAAAACATGTTGTGTGAAAAGTGTGTGGTTTCAGGTTTAAAAGGCCTTTCTCCAGCATATACAATGTTAAATTGCTTGATTTTCTGTGCTTTTCGACTCATAAGCATTAGCCAGAGAAGCAAAATAACGAACATCACTCCAATCACCAGCATGATTTTATATCCACTCCAGTAACCCAGGTTGGTGGAAGCTGTTACATTTTCCCAGCTTAAGGGATCTGTGGGAAAGTAGTTGCTTTGTGCCAACATATTCCCCAGGGGTTTAAGAATAAGGTCGGGCCGGGCAGAAAAGATCATAATTCCAATGATCAAGACTGCCTGGGGAATAATGTACCAGATGGGAACCTCCTTCACCTTTCGAAATTTGTCTTTGGGCTGCCCCAGGAATATGGAGTAAATAAGTTTGAAACAATAGAGAAATGCGATAGTTCCAGAGAAGAAAACCAGGGCACCCTGGAAGTACCATCCCTTTGTGATCACCGCATTATAGAAGAGCCATTTACCTGCGTAACCTGCCAGTGGGGGGATTCCTGCCAGGGTGATGATTCCGATTAGTACTGCAATAAAACTCCATGGCATCTGCTTGATCAGGCCGCCCATTTCATACATTTTATGGGTTTTGACTCGCATAACCACGCCCCCGATGGCCAGGAAGAGCAGGGTTTTAAACAAAAAGTGGTTAATGGAATAGGTAAGCGCGGTGAGCCAGCCCACATTGGTCATAAAGGCCAGGGCAAATAGAATATAGCCCAGGTTTCCGACACTGGAATAGGCCAGCAGGCGTTTGGCATCCTCCTGAAATACAGCCAGTAAATTGCCCACAAGGGCGGTTAAAGCTCCCAGCCATCCCAGAACATAGAGCAGGGTATGTTGTTCTGACTGCTCCGCACCCATTAGCAGAAAAAGCAGGATCAAACCAAACACACCGCCTTTTAGAAGAATGCCGGAAACCATTGGCGAGACATCCGACTCAGCTTCAGCATGTGCTCCGGGTAACCAGATATGTAGTCCCAGTGCAGCGGTTTTTGTCAGGAAACCAATGGCCAGCAGACTATAGCTCCAACCGGGCATAGTGCTGCTGGACAGGATATTGAGATCCATGGAATGGTGGCCGAAGTAGGAGAGGGCTATGCCGATAAAAATCAGGTAGGCCCCTCCCAGGGAGAACAACATGTAATTAAAGGCATGGATCAAACTTTTCTTTCCCCGGAGGATCAGTATATAGGATCCCAGGGTCATAAGCTCCCAGGAAAAGAAAAACTGGAAGAGATTCTCTGCTTCGATCAGACCCATCAGCCCCGCATACATCATGACGGCAAAAGGGAAAAAACCTGCTCTTTTGCCCTTGATCGAATATCCGGCAAAAAGTGTCAGGATGCCACCAAGCATAAATATACCTGCAAATATCAGCCGGAGGCTGTCATCGGCAATAAGAGGATAGAGTCTTACTGAATAGATAACCATGGCTGTGATTACCAGGGAATTTTTGATCCATGCAGGCAGAAAATCGAGCAGGAATAACAGGATGATGAAATAGATAGGAATCAGGTTAAGGGAATGACCATATTCCGAAGCATTGTTCAGAAAATATGAAGCAATAACTGCAAAAATGGTAAAGAGCACAGGGGGGAGGATCTTCTCCCATTTGATCACCAGGCTATTTTCTTTTTCTTCTTCTCCTTTCATAACCTTACCGAACCACCTGAAAAGATAGAGCCCTTCAAAAAAGGATCCGGCCAGGATTGCCACGATTAAGATGAAAAACCGCTGCTGTGCAAGCTCCATGATAAGTTGCCACTTCCCATAAAATGACGGGAATGGTGGGAAGCCTATCAGTGTCAGGATAAAAAATCCAAACATAAAAAGTAATAAGCTGTTTTTTCTGAGTACCGACCATTCCTTGATGTTCTGTTTCTGAACAATTCCAGATATCCAGAACAGGCCGGCTTTGGCAAGAAAGTGGCTGATAAAGATGGACAGGAAGATAAAATGAAAGTGTTCACCGAGTCTGGGTGCCAGACCCAGGATTGTCAGCATAAAACCAATCTGTCCGATCGAGGAGTACCCCAGCAAGCGGTTTCCGTTTTTTTGGGCTATTCCCAGAATATTGGATCCCACAAATGTAATTAAGCCAATGGCTATCAGGTATGGAGTCCAGTCATTGCTACTTAATGGCAGCAGTTTATATAGTAAGTAGATGGAAGCAGTTGCTGTTCCAGATGAGATCATGGCGCTGATGCCTGGATGGGCAGCCTGATAAACATCAAGAGCCCAACCATTGGCAGGAAAAGGTTTTAGCTCCAGTATTATGGCTATCAGAATAAGAAAAATGGCCATTGAAATACCCTTTACCGCTGTAGGATTGCTTTGGAGATAGGTGTCAATATTCAAGGTGCCGCTGTGCAGGTAGAAAAAACCAATTCCTATCAGAAGAAACGAGGAGATTACTCCAACGGCTATTAAATACTTGAAACCAGCGGCAGAAGAGCGAAAATCCTTTTTCAGATAGAGGAGCCCTGCAGTGGCGATAGAAGCCACTTCCAAAAACACAAAGATGTTGAAGATATCCCTGGTCATGATCAATACATTCATGGCCATCATTAGTACAAGAAATATAACAGAGCCTTTGATTCCCTCCTCCCTGAAATCCCGGTACAGGTAGATGAATCCCAGCAGTCCAAGTACATTGATAACCATTGTGAAGAGTGATTCTTCCAAACCCATCTGCAGATTAATGGCGAATGGAGGCCTGGCACCACCTGTGAATATTTGCAGCACTTCCTGCTGGCCGGAGGTAAAATGAATAAACCAGCTCACCGAAACAAAGACGGCAAAGGCTAGGGCAAGAACTGAGAGTATGCCGGCCAGGCCTTTTTCCTTTTTTTGAAATAATCCAATCAAAAAAGCCGAGCCCAGCAGTATGGCGATTATATAGATAGGGTTTACCATTTCAATGATTTGTATTGATTGATTTCTAAGGATTTATTTTGTCTGTACAGTTTCAGTGCATAGGTGAGCATGAGCCCTGTGATGCCAATTCCAATGACTATTGCTGTGAGTACCAGCGCCTGGGGCAAGGGGTCTGTGATCTGATCTGCTGCCTTAAGCTTATCAACCGAGGAATCGATGATAGGAGCTGTTCGGTTCCTGATAAATCCAATGGCCACCAGCAACAGGTGTATGCTGGTATCGATGATGCTGAAGCTGATGATCATCTTAATGATGTTTTTCTGCGAAATGATTCCCCATAGGCCCACTATCAGTAGCAGAAAGCCGGCAATAACAGTAATATATTCTAATCCAAGATATTTCATTCGTTTAAGATTTAATCTTCTTTGCCCTGTACCTGGTTAAGTTCAAGAATGATCGTTGATAATTCGGCCCCCACTTTTAGTCCGATTAGACTGTAAATGATGGGGATGGCTCCTGCGCTCAGCAATGAGCCAAATGTACCGGTCCCGAGAATTTTATTATCCAGGAAGCCAGCTGCCAGGATGACCCCCAGGATGCCAATCAGCACAAAGGATAAGCCAGACAGGGCCTCTGTTAGTTCCAGCACTTTGTGGCCTATCTTATTCCGGGATATGGAGATCAGCAGCAAAATAAAGGTGGAAGCCAGTATGGCTCCTCCCTGGAAACCACCACCGGGGGTAAGATGGCCATTAACAAATATATAAACCCCTATCAAAGAGATCATTGGGATCAGAAGCTTTGCAGCAGTGATCATAAATTCGCTGGATGCTCTCATGGCTGTTTTCCTGGTACCATTCTCGGTTTTAAGCAGTAGGCCGATGATGGCGGAAACCAGAAAAAGGATGGTGACTTCCCCGAGGGTGTCCAGTCCCCTGTAGGTAACTACCACCGAGGTGACCAGGTTGGCAGCACCCGTTTCATCCGGCCCTTTTTCTGCATAGTAACGGGCTGTATCGTTCAATGTATCCCGGCTGTCATAATCTTTATACAGGTTGAACAACATCCAGGTCATGAAACCTAAAAGGACTAGGAGGATACTATTTTTCAGGATCTTCATGGCGGATCTTATTTAGGACGTAAAAGAAAATAGCAACGGTCAGCACACTTCCAATGGAGGCTTCGGTAATGGCAACATCGGGTGCAGCAAGGAATAAATATACAACAGAGGCAAAAAGACTTATGATTCCGGAGGCAATAACCGCTACCTGCAGGTTTTTATGATAAATGGCAACGAATGCCATCAAAAGCATACCCACAGATATCAGGATAATGAGGATGGTTTGGATCATGATTCGTTTTCTTTAGTGACTGGATTTTCCTGACGATCTTGTTTTAAATTATCGATATGTGTTTTAGCGGAAAGTGGAATACCGATAAAGTATGCTGCTCTACCCAGTACATGGGAGGAGACCGGATTTGAGATCAAAACAAAGAGGATCAGGAGGATCAGTTTCAGCAACCAGTCGGGATGAATCAGTCCAATCCCCAGTAGGGTGAGTATTGATCCCAGAGTAGTGGCTTTTGTCCCTGCCTGGATTCGGTTATATATATCGGGCATCCTGAGCAGACCAATGGCCGCAAAGAGAATAAACAGGGATCCGATCAGGGTGAGTACTGCACCGCATATTTTTATAAATTCCATGTTATAAGCTTTTTTCTAGATATTTGGCAACGATGATCACTCCTATGAAGCTCAGAATAGCGTAAACGATCGAAACATCTATGTAGATCTTTCTGTCCAGAAAATGAGCAAGAAGTACGATCAGTCCTATGGTGCTAATTGTTAGAGCGTCCAGTGCTACAACTCTGTCTGCCACACTTTTACCTATTAGGAATCGAACAATGACCAGCAGGAAGGATAGCCCGATGATCAATAATGCAATTGAAAGAATAGTATTAACCATAAATTACCTCCAGATATTTTTCAAATTTCCTGATGATCTGTTGCCCATATTGTTCGGGATCCTCTGAATCCACATATACGCAGTGTATATAAAGAGTGTCATCGATAATATCGATGGTAAAGGTGCCCGGAGTAAGTGTGATGGAGTTGGCCAGGATCAGCCTGGCCATTTTCGACTGCAGGGTGGTGGTGGCCCTGATGATTCCCGGTTTAATGGGAAGAGAGGGACTTAAGACTCTCCATGCAATATCAAAATTTGCTTTTATCAGCTCCTTTATAAAGGTGAACAGGAACAGCAGGGTGAAGAGGAAGGCCTTCGGGCTTAGTCTCAACTCATCAAAGACTGTACAATGCCGGCACATAAGCATTGAAATGGCAAGAGCAATCAGAGCTCCTGAAACAAGGTACTCTGTTGCAGTTGATTGATTCAGTATGAGCCAGGCCGCAAACAGAATAATGAAAATGATACTAATTTCTTTTAACTTCATTGTTTTTAGGTTCATAGGTTTACACCAGGATGTCCTGTTGCTTATACCGTTTCAGGTTTACCAGAAACTCTTTGTGGATTTTCCTCAGTTGTTCCACCTCCAGTCCTTTCCCATTAATTCTCAGGAAATCCTGAAAGGAGGGTTTATCAAACCAATAACCGATGGCAGCATCGAAGTTTTTGAATTTGCTGTTTAATTTCTGATAGGTAATTAGTTTTTCAAATATACTCCAGTCCACATGATCCTGTATCATAAGGTAATAGAGTCCATTGGAGCTGGTGTTTTTGTAGATGGCAGGCTCAATTTGACGAATATCAAAAAATGCATTCAGTTGTATTTGAGCCAGAAAACTATTTGTAATGTTACCCTTAAGGAGCTTGAATTTGTGATCTGAAAGTGAGTCCAGTACATCCGATAATTGTCCGGGTTCAATCTCTTTGACACGGAATGACCGTCTGTATTCCCCTTGCATACGAATCAGGGAAGGACAGATATTCACCGAGAGCTTTGATTGAAGCTCCAGGCTGATCCTGCAAAGGTTTTCTTCCATCAGTTGGTCAGGAGCCTGAATAGGAATATAGTAGGAGAACTCCTTGCAACTATTGTCTGCTGGCTCATTTTCGTTACAGTAATATCCTGGGAAGGGATCGCTTGAATAGAGTAATTGAAATTTCGTACTGAATGGCAGAGGAGCCGCTGAAAGGGTCTCCCTTTTCATTATAGAGCCAAATTTGAGCGTCGATTGTCTGGAATTCATTAGTTTTGCCAATCAGGTGGTAAATATATTTCCTTATGTTTTTGTTTAATCATTGATAACATTGAGATATCCGCACATTAATATTGAGATATCTCACATTTTATAATTTCTATGCAGAATTATAATCGGAAACAGAATTGTATCCAATGCTCACATCGGAGCCAGTGTTTTTTTAACGACTTAAGCGATCCTGAATATGAATTTCTCTTTTCAAATAAAAAAGAGGTGGATTTTAAGGCAGGGGAAACAATTTATAAACAGGGGACTGAATCAAAATACCTGGTATTCCTGCTTTCGGGGATGGCCAAGATATATGTTGAAGGAGATAATGGCAAGACTTTTATTCTGGAATTGATAAAACCCTTCCAGTTTCTGGACATACCAGCTATATTCGAAGATGACATGCTTTATCGTTCCAGTTCTGCTGTGGAGGATTCCAGAGCATGTCTTATAGATATTGATGTGTTTAAATCATTTATTCTTAGCAGTAATAAGAACATTCCCAAACTGGTGAGGCATTTTAATCATGCTCAGTCCAGATATTCGCTCAGGGTTACCAATGTGATCTATAAGAACATGGATGCCCGGATTGCCGACTCAATCCTTTATCTGGTGAATGAGGTATACTTTAGTCGGGCATTTGACATGAATATTAGCAGGTCAGACCTGGCCGACCTGGCGGGTATGTCACGGGAGAGCACAAGCCGTATCCTGGGACAGTTTAAAGCTCAGCAGATTTTGAATGTTAAGGGTCGCAGGGTCGAAGTGCTGAATAAGAAACAGCTGGAGCAGATTGCCAGATACGGATAATCCGGATTGCTGCAGCAGTCATCGTAGAGAATGAGAGCTTAAATCTATTCTGCCTGTTTCAATAAAATTTCGGAGGTAATTTCAAGAGCCTTATTGTATACGGCACTTACGCCGCAGTACCTTTCTTCAGAAAGTGATACCGCCTTTTTGATTTTATCCAGGGGCAAATCCTTGCCTTCAATTTCGTAGGTCACGTGCATTTTGTAGAAGCTCTTGGGATGCTCTGTGGTGAGTCCACCCTCAACCTTTACATTCAGACTCTTGATATCCACTCTCATCTTCTTCAGGATAGAGACCACATCCATCCCGGTACACCCACCCAGGGATGCCAGCATAAAAGGCTTGGGCCGGGGACCCAGGTCTTCGCCACCCACATCGGAGTCTGCATCAATGATGATCTTATGCCCGTTGATCTCTGTTTCAAAGGCCATGTTCTTAAGCCATCTGGTATTGACCACTTCAGTATTATTTACTGCCATTTTTTATCGGTTTTTGCAATGCAAATATACATACTAAAACAATGTGAATTTCAAATATAAAAAACGAATCATGGATCCCATAAGTTTGAGATCGTCGGAACTTATAAGCTCAATATCTGCTTATGATCTGAGATGTTCAACTGCACTCAGTGAGGCTATGGTTCCATCAGCTACCGCAGTGGTTACCTGCCTGTATTTTTTCGCAATGCAGTCTCCCGCAGCAAACACACCGGGAATATTTGTCTTCATATCACTATCCACAATAATCTCCTTTCGCTGGTTGAGGGCAATAGTCTTTTCCAGATCAGCTGTATTGGGTATATAACCTGCAAAAATAAATACCCCATCGATTTTTTTTGTGGTGATAAGCCCGCTGGGAAGGTGTTCCATACTTACCTCTTGCAGCACGCTGTTTCCATGGAAGGACCTTAGCTCCGACTCCATGATAAATTCAATCTTTGGATTCATTTTAGCCTGATTCACAGCATGCTGAAAGGCCTGGAAATGATCAAACTGGTGAACAATGGTAACTTTTTTTGCATATGTGGTTAGCGCAACAGCTTCCTCAAGTGCCGAATTTCCGCCACCCACTACAATAAGCTCTTTTCCTGTGAAGAATTCGCCATCACAGGTGGCACAATAGGAGATGCCACTCCCTTTATATTGCTCTTCTCCAGGTATCTGTAAAGGTCTTGGTCTTCCTCCCGGGGAAAGAATTACGCTCCTTGACCGGAACTCCCTGCCATCTTCAAGTACAACACGCTTGATCTTTTCTTCCAGGTAGTATGCCTGAATCTTCAGATTGGATTTGATCTTACATCCAAACTGCTTGGCCTGGTTCTTCATTATAGAGGCCAGCAGGTAACCATTGGTCTTTTCAACCCCCGGGTAGTTGGCAATTTCATCGGTGAGGACCATCTGTCCACCAATGGCTCCTTCATTTAGAATCAGAGTGGAGAGGTGTGCACGGGAGCTATATATGCCAGCAGTGAGGCCTGCAGCCCCACCACCGACAATTATAAGGTCAAATATTTCTTCTGAGCTCATGCTTATGCATTTTCCACGTTCGACACGCTGAATTGAGCATCCAGGATGGAGGTCACTTGCTGCATATTTTGAATACTGGAGGTAGCATGGACAACTTTACCTTTCTTATAATACATGGTGAAGGGCAATCCCATAAAGCCCCGGCATGCCTCATGATTCCTGATGATACCTGCTTCAGGTGAATCAAAGGACATGACTGCGAACTTCACGTCTTCACGCTCTTCTTCCAGCTCTTCCATCACGTCATATACGGGGATACACATGGGGCCCATGCGGCCAAGGCATACCATTACATTGTCGTTCTCGGTAATCAGCTTCTCAAGTTCTGCTGCAGTTTCTATCTCATGTACATTAGTGTGTAGCATTTTCATTTTTTCTATCTTTTAATGATTCAATATATTTGTAAAAATTGATCGTGCAAAGATCGACTTTTACAAAGTAAGGAGCACCATTGTCAATATCGGGATTTGACAGCTTTTTTACTATCATTTTTCAACTAACTTTGGATTGATTTTTTTGCAAACTAAACAGAGACAGATTGATGTCGGATCAAAGTTTTGAAAGGGGAGGAGACAAACGGAAGATTGAGCCGGACTGTTTTCAGCTGATTTCCAGGAAGGACCTGGAGTCGCTCAGTGAAAACAGAACCCAGCTTACCTATCTGAAAGGGGAAACTATTTTCAAACAGGGGGCCTTTGCACCCCATGTACTTTTTATCCAGTCGGGACTTATCAGGGTCTACCTGCAGACAGGCAGGAATAAACTTCAAAATCTCTGGATATCAAAAGCCGGAGATTTCCTGGCATTCTCCTCCATGTTCGGTGAACGGACCTACTCCTATTCGGCTTTGGTCATGAAAGATGCTGAACTACTGATGATTGATAAGGAGAGCCTGAGAAGGCTTCTGCAGACCAATCCGGAATTTGGCTTCAGAATCACTTCCAAAAATTACAAATCGGAAAAGCACCTTTTGGACCTGGTAGCAAGCCTTTCCTATAAACAGATGCGTGGTAAGCTGGCCTCTGCACTTCTTTATCTTAGCTCGGAAAACCTGAAAGGTGAAGAGGTCTTCAGCTATCTTACTCGTCAGGACATTGCGGATTTTGCCTCCATTTCGGTGGAAAGCGTTATCAAGTTCCTGAAGGAATTTGAAAAGGAGGGAATCCTGTCCCTGGGCAACAAAAATATCTCGATTATGGATGCGGGCAGACTGGAGGCGATCAGCGAAATGGCTTAGACTGAGAGCTATCCTGAACACAGTGTCGAAATTATCTCCACTGCCAATTATGATCAATTTTTTGGGGCCTGATCGGGTTGTTTTGCTTTTCGTAGTTTCTCTCACTTAAATATCTGATTGAGACATTCTCTTTTTTGAATTGATTTTAGATAACTGGAACATGTCGGGCATTTTTAGAATTCTTTTATATTTGTCAGGTCTTAAAAACAGATTATTATGCGTATTCTCGTTTGTATAAGCAATGTTCCGGATACCACCACCAAGGTGAAGTTTTCGACCGATCAAAAATCTTTTGATGATGGCGGGGTACAGTGGATCATTAATCCATGGGATGAACTGGCACTTACCAGGGCCATGGAGTTGAAGGAAGATGCCTCCAATCCGGTATCAAATGTAACGGTAGTAACAGTGGGATCAGCAAGCGCAGAGCCTACTCTCAGAAAGGCCCTGGCCATTGGGGCCGACGATGCCATCCGGGTGGATGCTGTATCTTCTGATGCCTATTTTGTGGCTGCTCAACTGGCTGCGGTAGCCGGAAGCGGCGATTTTGGAATAATTCTTTGCGGAATCGAATCCAGCGATTACAATGGTTCATCTGTTGGGGGAATGATCTCTGAAATCATGGGCATTCCTTCTGTATCGGCGGTCTCAGGACTGAAGCTCGAAGGTGAAGAGGTGGTGATCACCCGCGATATCGACGGAGGTAGGGAGGAGCTAAGTGTTCCTGCACCTTTTGTGGGTGTTGTTCAGAAGGGAATTGCCAAAGAACCCAGGATTGCCGCCATGCGTGGAATCATGATGGCCAGGAAGAAACCCTTGCAGGTAGTACCTGCAGCGGATGCAGAATCCTATACTTCTTACAAGGAGTTTGCCATGCCGGAGCCCAAGGCTCCCTGTAAAATGGTGGAAGCCGACAATGTGAAGGAACTTGTCAACCTCCTCCAGAATGAGGCCAAAGTCCTCTAAGTAACAAGCAATAACGACTAACTAATAACCTTTAACGATATTTTTATGTCAGTATTAGTTTATACAGAAAACTGGGATGGTAAATTCAAGAAACTCTCTTATGAATTGCTATCATATGCGAAAAGTGTTGCCACCCTGGTAGGGGGTGATGTTAACGCTCTCTCCATTGGAAAAGTGAACCAGGATGAACTGTCAAGTCTTGGCAACTATGGAGCCTCCCTGGTATTGAGTGCGGATGGAACGCCATCCGGACTCGATAACCAGGTTTACACTGAAATCATTGCAGCAGCCATGGACAAGGTGGGTGCCAGGATACTGATCATGGCCCACAACAACAGTGGCAAGGCGCTTGCTCCTCGTCTGTCTGTCAGGCTGAAGGCCGGGCTGGCTGCCGGTGTGATCGCAGTGCCGGAGTCGGTTAATCCGCTGGTAGTAAGTAAGAAAGTGTTCAGCGGGAAAGCTAAGGGAAAGGTGGAGATCCTGACTGAAAAGGCAGTGTTGACTCTTTCGCAAAACTCCTTTGAGATCAATGAGACTGCAGGGACCGCCTCAGTCGAATCCTTTGATTCGGGTGTGGATCTTGCTGCTGCCGCTACTACTATCAAGGATGTGCAGAAGCAGGAGGGTAAGTTGCTTCTTACCGATGCTGATGTGGTGATCTCAGGAGGCCGGGGCATGAAATCGGGCGACAACTGGGCTCCCATTGAGGAGCTTGCCACTGTACTGGGTGCTGCCACTGCCTGCTCACGCCCCGTATCGGACGAGGGTTGGAGGCCACACGATGAGCATACTGGTCAGACCGGGAAAATCATAGCTCCCAACCTTTATATGGCCTTTGGTATCTCCGGTGCCATTCAGCATCTGGCGGGTGTAAGCTCCTCCAAGTGCATTGTGGCGGTAAATACCGATAAGGATGCCCCCATTTTCGAATCGGCCGATTACGGAATCGTTGGAGATGCCCTGAAAGTATTGCCCGAACTGATCAGTGAGATCAAGACGGTCAAGGCCCAATAGCTCACTTAATCCTCTCTTCATGGACAAACAGATTATTTTCCTGGTAGTATTGCTGCTTACCCTGCTGGCATTTGCATATACCATACGCAGGTATATTGGCTATTTCAAACACACCCGGAAAGGCTTTCCCGTGAAACAGCTTGGACGCCGTTTCGGGATCATGATGGAGGTGGCCATCGGTCAGACCAAGATTTTCCGACGTCCGGTGATGGGACTGCTTCATGCCCTGGTATTCTGGGGTTTCCTGGTGATCCTGATCGGTAGTATCGAGATGATTGTTGACGGACTCTTTGGTACCGAGCGGGTGCTTTCTTTCCTGGGTGAGTTTTACAGTTTTATAATGGCATCAGGCGATATTTTTGCATTAATCATCGCTGTGGCCATCCTGGTATTTCTCTTTAGAAGAGTGTTTCTGCACGTTAAGCGCTTCTCGGGGATCGAAATGAAACATATCTCCCATCTGGACGCTAATGTGGCGCTCACCTTGATCCTCCTTTTAATGCTTTCGCTTCTGGGCATGAATACTTTCTATATCCAGTCGGCCACCCGGGCAGGTCATGAGCTAGTGGGCCTCTTTCCGGTCAGCAATTTGCTGTCTTCCTGGATCGATGCCGGGGATTATAGTGAATTCTGGCATCAGTTCAACTGGTGGGCCCATATCGGACTGATCTTTGTATTTGCAAATTATCTTCCCTACTCCAAGCATTTTCATGTATTTTTGTCTGTTCCCAATGTCTTTTTGAGCAGACTGGAGCCTCTGGGCAAGGTGGATATCATGGAGAGTATTACCAAAGAGGTAAAGATTATGATGGATCCCGACCAGGCTTTTGCTTCACCGCAGGAAGGAGCCGAAGCGGAGGCGGAAGTTCCGGAGCGTTTCGGCATCATGGATGTGGAAGATGTAAGCTGGAAAAACTATTTCGATTCACTGGCATGTACCGAATGTGGTCGTTGTACCGCGGTTTGTCCGGCTAATATCACAGGAAAGAAACTTTCGCCACGAAAAGTGGTCATGGATGTAAGGGCCAGGATGAAGGAGAAGGGACCGGGCCTGGTCAAAAACGGGAAGGAATACAGCGACAATAAGGCCCTGTTAAGGGATTATATCTCCGAAGAAGAGCTCTGGGCCTGTACCCTGTGTAATGCCTGTGCGCAGGAATGCCCCATTAATATTAATCATCCTTCGATTATTCTGGGAATGCGGCGCTACCTGGTCATGGAAGAGTCTGCTGCACCGGGCGAACTAAATGCCATTTTCTCGAATATTGAGAATAATGGAGCCCCCTGGCAATTCGCTCAGGATGATCGTATGCTCTGGACCGAAGGAAAGGTGGAAGTGCCACTGATGTCTGATATGCTGGCCAAAGGAGAAACACCCGAATACTTGCTGTGGGTAGGGAGTGCCGGAGCCTTTGACGATCGTTACAAGCAGGTAAGTGTGGCTTTTACCAAGGTGCTGAATCACCTGGGAGTTTCTTACGCTGTTCTGGGCACCGAGGAATCTTCCAGTGGAGATGTGGCCCGAAGAGCCGGTAACGAAATGCTTTTCCAGATGCAGGCCATGATGAACATAGAAATTTTGAACGGATACGAGGTAAAGAGAATCATTACCTGCGATCCGCATGCCTTCAATACCCTGAAGAATGAGTATCCTGATCTGGGTGGTGAGTACGAGGTAATTCACCATACTCAGTTCCTGCGCGATCAGATGTCCGAAGGAAAACTGTCCCTGAATGGCGGTTCGCTGGCAGGTAAGAAGATTACCTTCCATGATCCCTGTTACCTGGGTCGTGCCAATGGGGAGTACAGGGCACCGAGAGTGGTGCTGGAAGCGCTTGGCACCTCTGTGGAGATGAAACGAAACAAAAGCTTTGCTCTTTGTTGTGGTGCGGGCGGCGGACAAATGTTCAAGGAAGCAGAGAAAGGAGAGAAGGAGGTCTTTATCGAACGGACCGAGGAAGCCCTGGAGACCGGTGCAAATATTATTGCTACTGCCTGTCCTTATTGCATGGTGATGATGACGGACGGACTCAAATACAAGAATAAGGAACAGGAGATCAGCAACTACGATATTGCAGAATTGGTTGCCCTGTCTCTGGAATTATAAATAACCATTAACCAATAACGTTTACGTAGTAAACTAAATATTATGGAAGAGAAGAAACTGATTACCGGTGGAGAATTCCTGGTCAAAGAGACCAGTCCGGCCGATGTATTTATCCCCGAGCAGCTTGATGAAGAGCAGCGAATGATTGGTGAAACCTGTAAGGATTTTCTGAATAGTGAAGTATTTCCTGTAGCCGATCGTATTGATGCACAGGAAGAGGGACTCATGAGGAGCCTGATACAGAAGACAGGCGAACTGGGACTGTTGGGAATTGCCATTCCCGAAGAGTATGAAGGCTTCGGACAAAACTTTATTACAACCATGTATGCCAGTGAGGTCATGGGATCGGGTTACTCCTATGCAGTAGCTTACTCCTGTCACACCGGAATCGGTACCCTGCCCATTCTCTATTATGGAAACGAAGAGCAGCGTGCCCGCTACATTCCCCAGCTGGCTACTGGTGAAAAGGTCGGGGCCTACTGCCTCACCGAGCCGGGAGCAGGATCAGATGCCAATTCGGGAACCACCAAGGCGATTCTTTCCGAGGATGGAAAGCATTACATCCTGAACGGTGCCAAGATGTGGATCACCAATGCCGGCTTTGCAGATGTATTCACCGTATTTGCCAAGATTGACAATGATCGTGTACTGAGTGCTTTCATTCTTGAACGTGATTTTGAGGGGATCACCTTCAACCCCGAAGAAAAGAAAATGGGGATCAAGGGTTCATCCACCCGCCAGATCTTTTTCAACGATGTAAAGGTACCGATAGAGAATATGCTGGGCAAGCGTGGAGAAGGTTTTCGTATTGCCCTGAATATCCTGCATATGGGTCGTATCAAGTTGGGGGCCAATGTGATTGGATCGGCTAAGATGGCCATCGACCAGTCGGTTGGATATGCCAACGAGCGTAAGCAATTTAAAAGCTTGCTTTCCCAGTTTGGAGCCATCAAGCACAAGCTGGCCGAACAGGTAATTCGAACTTTTGCCACGGAATGCTCAGTGTACCGAGCCAGTCAGGCCCTGGATGATGCCATTAATTACTACGTGGCCAATGGCGATGACAAGGGACGCAATACTATGGAGGCTTTCAACCACTTTGCTATTGAAGCTGCAGCCATGAAGGTCTTTGGATCTGAGGCCCTGGATTTCGTGGTGGACGAGGGTGTTCAGATCCATGGCGGTATGGGTTTCTCTGCCGAGATGATGATCGACAGGGGCTACCGTGATTCCAGGATCAACAGGATATTTGAAGGGACCAACGAGATCAATCGCCTGCTTCTGGTGGACAGTGTCCTGAAGAAGGGGGCAAAAGGAGTACTGCCTGTCTTTGAACTGGCAGAAGAGGCTTTCCGGGAGGTACAGGGTCTCAATGGAGTACCTGCACCTGTAGCGGGATATTTCGAGGAGAAGGATCAGTATATCGCCAACTTTAAGAAGGTAGTGCTCATGCTGCTTAAATCGGCTTCGGATACCTTCCAGCGGAAGCTGTCTCAGGAGCAGGAGGTTCTCAGTAATATTTCTGACTGTATCATTCAGACCTATGCTGCCGAATCGGTGGTGCTTCGCCTGAAGAAGATGGAAACCATGAAGAGTGAGGCCGAAATCGCTATTTACCGCGATATGGCCAATGTATTTGTCTATGATGCTGCAACCCGGATCAGGAAATTTGCCAGTGATTCAGCCAACTCTTTTGCAGAGGGTGATCTTGCTGAGAAACTTGAAAAGGGAATATCCTACTTTACTTCGGTGGCAGGTGTGAATGTGAAAGAAGCGCGCAGAAGGATTGCCGACCGTCTGATTGAAGAGAACAGATACTGTTTTTAATTTTCTGAATCATCGAATCGCTTGATTCTAATAGGATTGTAATGATTGGTGCCGGGAATGTGTCTACCCACATTTCCCGGCATCTTCGTTCAGCAGGGCATCAGATTACCTGTGTTTATTCACGAACCCCTGAATCGGCCGGGCAGCTTGCTGAAGAATTGGATGTTCCTGGTACATCAAAGGTGGAAGAGGTCCCTGCAGAAGCTGATTTCTATATTCTGGCAGTACCCGACCGGGAAGTGATCCGGGTGGCAAAAAGTTTCAGTTTTACTTCAGGCACATGGCTTCATACCGCCGGGGCGCTTGCCATGGATGTATTCAAAGGGATATTTGAAAACTATGGGGTGCTTTACCCCCTGCAGAGTCTGAGTTCTGACAGGCCACTGGATGCTTCGAAGCTTCCCATACTTGTGGAGGGCTCGTCCCCGGAAGTGACAGATTCCATATTGAAATTACTTTCTAGGGTCTATGAGCAGGTCAGGGAGGTGGACTCTGAAACACGACTGGCTATTCATATCGCTGCAGTATTCGCCAATAACTTCTCCACTCAGATGGTCCATATGGCAAAACAGATTCTTGTGAACAGGAACGTGGATCCAAAGGTGCTGGATCCTTTACTGGAGGAAACTTTTGAGAAGATAAAAGCCATGGGTACAGAAGACGCACGAACCGGTCCGGCCGTTCGTGGCGACAGGGAAACAATGAATATACATAGAGAATTGTTGAAGGACCACCCTGAATGGGAGAAATTGTATACTTTTATAAGTCGGGAAATTGAAAGATCCCGGGAGTAGTTTACCTCTGGAAGTTTAAAGATTGCATGACAAATTTTAAAGAAGGATTACAGGAAGTAAGAGCTTTTGCATTTGATGTGGACGGTGTACTCAGTAACCCGGAAGTTTACCTCCATCCCTCCGGGGAGATTATGCGTTCCATGAATACCAAGGATGGCTATGCCATGCATTATGCGGTAAAACAGGGCTATCCCATTGCCATCATTACAGGTGGCAATACCCAGTCGGTGGCTCAGCGTTTTAAAGGTCTCGGTATTACAGATATCTACCTGGCTTCTTCCTGCAAAATGGATGACTTTAAGGATTTTCTATTTAAATATGACCTGAAACCAGAGGAGGTACTCTATATGGGCGATGACCTACCTGATCTGGAAGTGATGAAGACAGTGGGCGTGCCATGCTGTCCGGCCGACGCTGTAGAAGAGGTGAAGTCGGTGGCCCACTATATTTCTTCTTTTAACGGAGGGAAAGGATGTGTCCGGGATGTGATGGAACAGGTACTTCGTCTGCATGGCCGCTGGAATAACGGAGAACCATTTACCTGGTAGATAAAAACGATGATTAAAAGGCTCCAATCCATATTCAGTCTGATCAGGTTTCCCAACCTGTTGATCATTGCTTTCACCCAATATGCCATGCGTTATCTGTTGATGGAACCTCTTCTTCCATCGGATACTTTTGAACTTCAGTTTGGTGATTTTCAGTTTGCCTTGCTGGTATTCTCCACCATGCTTATTGCAGCTGCCGGGTACATAATCAATGACTATTTTGATACACGGGCCGATCTGATTAATAAGCCGACGCGGGTTGTGGTGGGTGTGACCATCAGCCGCAAGGTGGCCATGATTCTTCATATGATCCTGAATGTTATTGGTGTGGGGATTGGTGTTTACCTTGCTTTTTATGTGGGGCTTCCCTCCCTGTCGCTGGTTTTTGTGATTGCAACCGGATTGCTATGGTTTTACTCCACCAACTATAAGAAGCAATTTCTGATCGGGAACCTGGCAGTGTCCTTTCTTACCGCTTTGGTTCCTTTGATGGTGGTGCTCTTCGAAATTCCACTGTTGAACAGAGAATATGGTGAGGTGATGATCCGCTATGATGCTGATTTTAATTATCTGTTTGCCTGGGTAAGCGCCTTCAGTTTTTTCGCTTTTATTACCACCTTGATCAGGGAGATTATCAAGGATGCAGAGGATCTCGAGGGCGATATGGCCTATGGAATGAAGACCCTGCCCATTATTCTTGGGAACTTCTGGACCAGATTTGTGGTGGTGACACTCATTGTCATTACCCTTGCAACACTGTTTTTTTTGTTGTTTAAATTCATATTTTTCTCGGTGGATCCGGTGGATTATATTTCGCTGGTCTATTTTATATTGTTTCTGCTACTACCCATGATTGCTCTGGTCGTCCAGGTGATAACAGCCAGTGGAAAACGAGGTTTCCATCGCGCCAGTATCCTGATAAAGCTGGTAATGATTTCAGGAATTCTTTATTCAGTGGTGGTGTTCTATCTACTTGGTTTTATGTATTAGCGCTTTTTGGATCCTTTTAACTCATATGAAATATTACTGGCTTCCCAATCGCCAAGGAGGGCAGCCCTGATGCAGGAACTGGGAATTCCCTTCCGGGTAGTGGAAACCGAACATGTTGATGAGGAATATCCCACTGATCTTTCAGCTGGAGCCATAGCGCGCTTTCTTGCCGAGCATAAGTCGGAGGTCTATACAAAGCCCCTGGAGCATAATCAGATCCTGCTTACAGCCGACACCATTGTGTGGCATAAGGAGAAGGAGCTGGGAAAACCTGCCAGCAGGGAGGAAGCCATAGGGATGATCACGGCTCTTTCGGGCAATACCCACCAGGTATATACCGGGGTGTGTTTGCGTTCCGTTGCAGCAAGCTCTTCCTTTTTTTCGGTCACAGACGTTAGCTTTTCGAAGCTGGAAAGCCGGGAGATTGACCATTATGTGGACCAGTACAAGCCCTTCGATAAGGCGGGGGCCTATGGCATCCAGGAGTGGATCGGTCATATCGCTGTGGAGAAGATTGTGGGTAGCTATTTTAATGTGATGGGTCTTCCCGTACAGAAAGTATACAGTGAATTGAAAAGATTTAGAAGTAATGAATAAAAGCCAGATAGTTTCAAAGCGTGGTTTTATGTGGGTTCTGGTGCTGGTACTGGTGACTGCCGGCATGGTTAATGTGAGGGCCGATGAGGGTATGTGGATTCCCATGTTGCTGGAGAAATACAACGTTGAAGCCATGCAGGAAGCTGGCTTGAGACTTTCAGCCGAAGATATTTACAGTATTAACCAGGATTGTCTGAAGGATGCCCTGGTGATCTTTGGCAGGGGCTGTACCGGGGAGATGATTTCAGCCGATGGACTCTTACTTACCAACCATCATTGTGGTTATGGTGCCATTCAGCGACACAGTTCGATTGAGAATGACTACCTCACCCATGGATTCTGGGCCATGAGCAGGGAAGAGGAGCTTCCCAACGAGGGACTTACCGTAACCTATCTGCGCTATATGAAAGATGTTACCGAGGAGATGGCGGAGGTAATTGTCGGGGGGCAGGATCCGGGTGAGCTCGAAGAACAAATGAATCTCAATATGAGAAAGCTGATTGAAGCTGCCACCGAGGGAAGCCATTACAGTGCCATAATAAAACCCTTCTATTATGGGAATGCCTACTATATGTTCGTCTATGAAACATTTATCGATGTCAGGTTGGTGGGTGCACCCCCCGAGTCGATTGGTAATTTTGGTGCCGACCAGGATAACTGGATGTGGCCGCGGCATACGGGCGATTTTTCCATGTTCAGGGTCTATGCCAATGAAGACAATGAGCCAGCTGCCTATGATCCTTCCAACCAGCCTTACAAACCCAGAAAACACCTGGAGATTGCAGCAGGGGGGATCGAAGAAGGCGACTTTACCATGGTCATGGGCTACCCGGGTTCCACCCAACAATATCTGTACTCTGCTGCCGTGCGCTCCATGTTGGAAACTACCCTTCCTGCAAAGATTGATCTCCGTACCACCCGGCTGGAGATTATGGATCGCCACATGCGGGCCGATGATGTGGTCCGGATTCAGTATGCCAGTAAATACCGTGGTGTGAGTAATGCCTGGAAGAAGTGGCAGGGAATTATCCTGGGACTGACACGGAACCATGCTGTTGAGGTGAAGCTGGAGGAGGAGGCACAGTTTGCTGCCTGGCTTGCGGCAGACGGTGAGCGCACCTTGAAATACGACGCAGTGCTGGATGAGTTTGACCGGCTCTATAAGGAGATGGGACAGTATGAACTGGCTCTTGATATGATGAATGAATCAGTTTTATCCATAGAGCTTTTCAGACAGGCATCCCGCGTTGGCAGGATGATGACACAGGGGGCCTCCGTGGAACGGATTGAAGGACAGATGGCTGGATTCTATAAAGATTTCCACAGGCCAATTGACCAGGAAATTTGCGCAGCCATGCTGGAAGCCTATTTCAGCAGGATGTCAGCATCGTTTACTCCTGCTTTTGCTGAGGAAATCACAGGCAAGTACAAGGGTAGTTACAGCTCATATGCGGCGGCTCTCTACGACAAAAGTGTATTTGCCAGTCCCGAGAGCTTTGCAAAATTGATGGCTAAGTACAGCAAAGATGCTGCGAAAGCAAACAAATCCCTGGAGAAAGATCCGATTATGGTCGCTGTGAATCAGTTTACAGAGCTTTTTATGATGGAAGCGATTCCTGTATATGGGAAGCTGGAGGATGCCTTGCAAAGGAACTACAAGACCTATATGGCAGCACTCCTGGAGAAGGAGCAGGACCATCTGCTCTATCCGGATGCCAATTTTACCATGCGCTTAACCTATGGAAAGGTTGACGGCTATAAACCCAGGGATGGTGTTGATTACCGTTACTATACAAACCTGTCGGGAATCATGGATAAGGGGACCGAGGGTTTTGTGGACTATACCATTCCGGATAAACTACGTGAGCTGTATGAAAGCAAAGATTTTGGGAAGTATGGGGTAAATGGAACGATGCCGGTCTGTTTTATCGCTTCCAACCACACCTCTGGTGGTAATTCCGGAAGTCCGGTGATGGACGCAGATGGCCGGCTGATCGGGATCAATTTCGACCGTAACTGGGAAGGTACCATGAGCGATGTGCATTACGATCCTTCTCTCTGTCGCAATATATCAGTGGATATCCGTTACGTGCTCTTTATTATTGATAAGTTTGCCGGAGCAGAATACCTGCTCGACGAAATGGATATCCTATGGTAATTCTCCTGGTTGATTAAGGCATCCGGAATGGGAAATGATAACAGAAAAGGGGCACTCTATGCCGTCCTCACAGCTTCCATGTGGGGATTTATGGCCATCGTACTGAAGGTCATCACCAGCGAGCTCTCCCCCGTAACCGTAGTCTGGTTTCGCTTCGCCATTGCCTTTGTGGTGCTGGGTACATGGACGCTGATTTTCAGAAGAAGTGATTTCAGGATATTTCTTCGTCCCCCGTTTCTGTTGATCTTAACAGCTCTGTTCCTGGCATTGAACTATCTTGGATTTATCGCGGGAATAAAGTATGTCTCCCCCTCCAGTTCCCAGGTCTTTATTCAGATTGCACCAGTAAGCTTTGCGCTCTCTGGCATCATTATTTTCCGGGAACATGTCAACTGGAGGCATATTCTGGGATTTATTCTTGTGCTGGCGGGTATTGGCTTGTTCTATTCGGAGCAGCTGCGGGAGCTTACAGCTACCGGAGAGCACTTTACCCGGGGAATGTTGTTGGTGTTGGGAGGCGGACTTTCCTGGGCTGTTTTTGCCACACTGCAGAAATCGCTTTTAACCAGGATCTCGCCCAATCAGCTGAACCTGTTTATCTATGGAGCCTGCGCCCTGGCCCTGGCTCCTCTGGTGAAGTTTGTCCAGTTGCAGGGAATGCCTGCGGCCCACTGGTACCTTCTCATTTACCTTGGGCTGAATACCGTCGTGGCTTACGGTTCACTGGCCATGGCCATCAAACTCACCGAGGCCACCCGGGTGAGCGTGATCATTACGCTCAACCCCATTATTACCTTTGTGACCATGGCCATTCTTACCAAAATGGAGGTAAGCTGGATGGATCCAGAAACCTTCTCCCTGCTAAGTCTTTTTGGTGCCCTGATGGTTCTAGGAGGAGCGATTACGGTCATCTATGCGGGGTGGAAGCGGTAAGATACCACATAGAAAGTAGTAGTTGTACCGGGCAGAAATCTCTGATCGATATAATAATTGATTGGCTTTAATAAAGTTTGTAGATTTGAAATAATTCCGCTTCTGAACTGCAAAGATGGCTCCTTTATCCAGAATAATATTTTCTAGCACTTTCCTGGCCATCCTGACCAGTATTGTATTGCATTCGTGTACTAAAGATCAAATTCTTCCTGATGATGATTTCAAAATTGATACTGAAGATCATTTATTTGGAAAAATGAAGTCTGATTTTGGCACCCATGTCCTATTAAAACTTGATAGTACACTATGGATTTGGAGCTGGAATTTTTCTGGTCAATTAGGCACTGGCACTAATGAAAACAGCGACATTCCGCTTCAAGTTCCAATCACCGAAAAGATCGTTGACTTTGATATAGCTGCGGGGATGGTCACAGCCATTGATTGTATCGGCAATATTTGGTTTTGGGGAAGTGATATGCATTCAAGTATGATGTGGCCTGAAATTACATCTCCCATAAATTGCAGTTACTTAAATGGTGCTAAAGCTATCGGAAAAGTTTTTGATAAGCATAATATCCTCAGGGAGGATGGAACAGTCTGGGCCTGGGGGCGAAATAGTATTGGCCAATTGGGCGATGGAAGTTCTGAAGATCGTACAGTTCCTGTCCAGGTGAAGGGTTTGGATCATATTGTTCAAATATCAGCAAATTATGACTTTAACCTTGCCTTAAGAGATGATGGAACGGTCTGGTTCTGGGGTTTTACCTGTGTATGGGATGAGCCACATGATCCCATCGGTATTAATACTCCAGTGAAAATAGATAATTTGGATCAGGTGGTTTCGATCTTTGCAGATGCTACAAGTTTAGTGATGAAAGATGATAACACGTACTGGTATTTTGATTGTGAGGACAGGAATCCCCAACTGGTCTCTTTTGAGTAAGGAATAGTCCCTGTAAGTTTTGGGCATGCATGTAATTTCATCAGGTACTGAGGTCTGCACATACGATTCCTGGCTATATATGAGCCGTTCCGTGTTCCATTATTTGATTGCCCGGAGCTATTACTCTTCCGTCTTCTTTTTAAATAGCCGCGAAGTGAAAAGCATGAAACAGCCAAACACCAGCATGATCAGGCCCGACAGGAGATTAATGTTGTAACCGAGCGATTGCTCATACATGGCAGTGTCGCCTTTGGTGACAAGTCCCAGTATGGTTAGAATCAGTCCAAAGATGGTGAACATTAATCCGATAGGTATTTTTATATCTAGTCCCATAGTTGTTTTTTTACCAGAAGATTATACTTAATACAATAGCTATAGCGCCCACTATTATTGCAAGGAACTCAGGTTTCTGATACCAGTATTTGGAGTCGTCCTTGATTTTCGGGGTCAGTGAGTAGACCAGTCCCTTCAGCTCATCATCCGTTTTCAGTTTCTTGGTCAGCAGTGTAATAACCAAAGTGAGTATCAGGGCCGTTGAGAAGGCGTAGATGGCAGTCCAGAAGTTTTGGGCCATCTCGCTGGGATAGGTGTGAAGTAGTCCGAAAAATCCTCCTTTGACACCAATGGATCCGCCTGCAGGCAGGGTAAATCCATGATGGAGGGCTGCCGAAATGGTTCCGCCGATGAGTCCCCAGAAGGCAGCATGACCGGTGGTGCGTTTCCAGAACATCCCCAGCAGGAAGGCTGCAAACAGCGGGGCATTCACAAAGGCAAAGATCAACTGGAGGAAGTCCATCACATTGTTGAAGGACCTGGCTACATAGGCAGTCATGATACTTGCCAGCACACCCACCACGGTGGTCCATCTTCCCACTTTCAGGTAGTGTTTGTCGCTCTTGTCAGGCCTGATATAGGCCTGGTAGATATCGAAGGTAAATACAGTATTGAATGCAGAGACATTTCCGGCCATGCCCGACATAAAGGAGGCCATCAGGGCAGTGATTCCCACTCCCAGCACCCCCATGGGCATGTACCGCATCAGCAATACCGGAATCACCTTATCGAAATCCTGGATATTGGTTCCGGCTTTCAGGGGAATATCCAGTTCCCCCATATTGGAGAGGGCCAATGCGATCATTCCGGGAATCACTACCAGAGCGGGCAGGAACATCTTTGGAAGGGCACCTATGAGTGGTGTTTTCCGGGCGGCCGACATGGAGCCGGCTGCCATAGCTCGCTGCACCACCAGGAAATTGGTGGTCCAGTACCCAAAGGAGAGTACAAAGCCAAGTCCCATAACTACCCCGAACCATTCAACGCCAAGCGGGTTGGCACCTGCACTGCCGGTAAACTTCCAGGAGTGCATCATATTTTCGGGCAGGTTGGCTTTGATCCCTTCCCAGCCCCCGATCTCCTTCAGTCCAATAAAGACCAGTGGTGCGAAGCCGATAACAATCAGGAAGAACTGCAGCACCTCGTTATAGATCGCGGAGGTAAGTCCACCGAGTACCATATATACCAGTACAATTACCGCGGAGACCATCAGGTAGAAATCAAACTCCCCGATATGAATCCCCATAATATTCCAGTCGATCTGTAGCGGCATGATCACCTGGGCCAGCAGCGCCAGTGCATACATGGATATACCCGAGGAGAAGACCGTCATGATGGCAAAGGCAAATGCGTTAAATCCCCTGGTCTTTTCATCAAAGCGCATCTTCAGGTATTCCGGAACCGAACGTGCCTTGGAGCCGTAGTAAAAGGGCATCATAAAGATGGCCAGGAAGATCATGGCCGGAATGGCACCGATGAAGTAAAAGTGAACGGTCATCATCCCGTACTTTGCTCCCGAGGCTGCCATCCCGATCATCTCGATGGCCCCCAGATTGGCCGAAATAAAGGCCAGACCTGTAACCCAGGCCGGAAGTGATCTGCCAGCCTCCAGGAAGGCAGAGGAGTCTTTCATGTATCTTTTCAGGGCCCAGCCTATTCCAAGAACAAAAATGAAATAGATAAGGATAATGGCCCAGTCGATTGTACTCAGTGAAAAAGTAGTCTGCATGCGAGTCAGTGTTGTTAGATGTCACTTAAAAAATACTAAAAGTAAGAACAAATAGCTTTCAGACAAACTACAAATGGATTTTAGAATGTTTGACACTCCAGTTTTGCATCATCCATCTACAAATAGGATTCTTTCTAAATTATTTCTTTGCTCTTGACGCTTTCCAATATAAGTGTTATACTTACACTTAAAACTAATCAGGAACTAGACACTATTTACCAGGCACTAATAAACTACCATGGCTACACTCGACTGGATCATTCTCGGACTCTTCTGTCTTGCGCTCGTAGGGATCATTATCTGGACACTCAGAAAAAAAGACAAAAACACATCCGACTACTTCCTGGCAGGCAGGGATGCCACCTGGATCGCAATCGGAGCATCCATTTTTGCCTCCAATATTGGATCGGAACACCTGGTAGGACTGGCCGGTGCCGGTGCTGAAAGCGGTATGGCCATGGCACACTGGGAGATGCACGGCTGGCTGATACTTATGTTGGGTTGGCTCTTTGTTCCCTTCTATGCACGAAGTGGTGTTTTTACCATGCCCGAGTTCCTGGAGAAACGTTACAACGCAAAATCCCGCTCCTTTCTATCCATCATCTCCATCGTCAGTTATATACTGACCAAGGTGGCGGTGACGGTCTATGCGGGAGGGGTGGTATTTAAGGATGTTTTTAATATAGAATATGTAACTCTCTTTAACCAGCAGATCGATTTTTTCTGGGTTAGTGCCATCGGACTGGTGGTGCTCACCGGAATCTATACGGTGTTTGGCGGGATGAAGGCGGTACTTTATACCTCGGTGTTGCAGACCCCGATTCTTTTGGCGGGTTCCATTGCCATCCTGGTGATTGGCCTGACCCAGTTGGGAGGCTGGGGCAACCTGATGGAGATTGTCCGGGCTACCGATGTAAGCTACGTGAACGATGCAGGTGAGATGGTCCGCTCCAGCAGCATGGCAAATTTGATGCGATCGCCCGGGGATCCCGATTTCCCCTGGACCGGGGTGATTCTGGGATCGGCTATTATCGGCTTTTGGTACTGGTGCACCGACCAGTTTATAGTACAGCGGGTACTCTCCGGAAGAGACCAGAAACAGGCACGACGGGGGACCATCTTCGGGGCCTATTTGAAACTGACCCCGGTATTTCTGTTTTTGATTCCCGGGATGATTGCTTTTGCTTTGAAGCAGCAGGGGGCCATGGATTTTGATACCAACGACGCTGCCTTCTCAACCCTGGTTAAGGACTTGTTGCCCAAGGGTTTTACCGGAATCGTGGTGGGAGGGATCCTGGCGGCGCTGATGAGTTCCCTGGCTTCGCTGTTTAACTCTTCCTCCATGCTCTTTACTGTTGATTTTTATCAAAAGATAAAGCCCAATGCTTCCGAGAAGCATTATGTGATGGTAGGACGGATTGCCACTGTAGTAATTGTGGCACTGGGCATCCTCTGGATCCCGGTGATGAAGGGCATTGGCAAGGTCCTCTATGAGTACCTGCAGGATGTTCAGTCCCTGCTGGCACCGGGAATTGCAGCTGTATTTCTACTGGGGGTGATCTCCAAGCGAACGACCCCCTCAGCCGGATTTATCGGACTGGTGGTTGGATTTACCCTGGGAATGTTACGGCTGGGACTCAATATTTATTATGGTGATACCGTATCTGATGGCTTCATATATGAACTGATTGTGGCACCCAACTGGCTGCACTATGAGATTGCACTCTTTGCCGTTGTGATTGTTCTGATGATCATAGTCAGTTTCTTTACCAAACCCATGGACCCTGCCAAGATCCAAGGACTCTTTTTTGGATCGGCCTCGGCCGAACAGCGGGCCATCACCCGGGCCAGCTGGAGCAAATGGGATGTGGTCAACTCGGCCATTATCATCGCTATTATTATCGCTTTCTATATCTATTTCTGGTAAGTGAGGACTAAACATATGAGTACAGATAAGCAGTTTTATAAGGAGCATCCCACTTTTCATGTGGCCGTAGATAGTATCATCTTTGGTTTTGACCAGGGAGAGCTGAAACTACTGATTCACAAACGGAAGTTTGAACCGGCCAAAGGAGAGTGGTCTCTTTTTGGGGGTTTTGTTCAGCAGGGGGAGAGCCTTGATGAGGCAGCCAACAGGGTTCTTTTTGAACTAACAGGTCTTGAAAAAATCTACATGGAGGAGTTACAGTCCTATGGGGAGGCGGATAGGGATCCGGCAGGCCGGGTAATTTCAGTAGCTTACTACGCCTTGATTCCGGCAAAGGAGTTTATCGAGGCTGGCAATAGTAAATATGGTGCCACCTGGGTCAGTGTAAAGGATTTGCCTCCCATGATTATGGATCATGGAGTGATGGTGAAGAAGGGCTTGCGGCGCTTGAAAAGAAGGGCCGCTTCTCAACCAATCGGTTTTGAATTGCTCCCCGGGGAATTTACCATGCCCCAGCTTCAGTCCCTTTATGAAGCAATTTACCAGGAGGAACTGGATAAGCGGAATTTTCGCAAAAAGATTCTGGCCATGGATGTGTTGATCAAGCTGGATCGGAAGGACAAAAGCAGCTCCCGGAAGGGTGCCTTTCTATACAGGTTTGACCAGAAGAAATATAAAAAGCTGGTCAACGGAGGATATAATTTTACAATATAATAGGTATGATAAATGATTTGAAGACCCTGGAGCTCTGGTTTGTGACTGGCAGTCAGCACCTCTATGGAGAGGAAACATTGAAACAGGTAGATCGTGATTCACGGGAGATTGCAGCAGCACTGGATCGCAGCCGTGAGATTCCGGTAAGGATTGTTTTTAAGCCTGTACTAACAAGGCCTGATGCAATCCTGGCCCTCTGCCGGGAGGCTAATAATGCGGATTACTGCATCGGCCTGATCACCTGGATGCATACCTTCTCTCCGGCCAAAATGTGGATCGGGGGATTGAAAGTATTATCGAAGCCCTTTATGCATCTGCATACGCAGTTTAACAGGGATATTCCCTGGGATTCCATCGATATGGACTTTATGAACCTGAACCAGAGTGCCCACGGAGGGCGGGAGTTTGGATTTATCGGATCGCGCCTGCGCATCGATCGCAAGGTAGTGGTGGGCCACTGGTCAAGCGAAGAGGTTCAGCGAAAGACCGGTGTCTGGAGCAGGGCGGCAGCAGCCTGGCACGAGTGGCAGGGAACAAGGGTGGCTCGTTTTGGGGACAATATGCGTGAGGTGGCTGTAACAGAAGGAAACAAAGTGTCAGCGCAGATCCAGTTTGGCTACAGTGTATCCGGCTATGGTGTGGGCGACCTGGTGGCCATAGTTAATGCAGTTTCCGATAGTGAGATAGGAACGCTTATGGAGGAATATGAGGAACTCTACCATGTCCCTTCAGAGACTAAAGAGGGGGGAAGTCTGAATGAAGCCCTGAAGGAGGCGGCCCGCATAGAAAAGGGGATGCGCAACTTTTTGGAAGAGGGTGGTTTTTCTGCCTTCACCACTACTTTTGAGGACCTGCATGGTCTCTCCCAGTTGCCCGGTCTGGCTGTTCAGCGACTGATGGCAGATGGCTATGGATTTGGTGCCGAAGGGGACTGGAAGACCGCCGCGTTGGTGCGGGCCATGAAGGTAATGGCCATGGGATTGGAAGGAGGAACTTCATTTATGGAGGATTATACCTACCACCTCCATCCCGATGGAATGAAGGTGCTGGGTGCCCACATGCTGGAGGTGTGTCCCTCCATTTCAAATGGGAAAGCATGCCTGGAGGTTCATCCCCTGGGAATCGGAGGAAAGGCCGATCCGGCCCGACTGGTATTTGATGTGGCATCCGGGACCGGGTTAAATGCATCGCTGATGGATATGGGCAACCGTTACCGAATGCTGGTGAATCCCTGTGAAGTGGTTCCGGCCAATGCACCCCTGCCTAATCTGCCGGTCGCCAGGGTGGTATGGGAACCTGCTCCTAACCTGGAAGTGGCAGCCGGTGCATGGATTCTGGCTGGCGGCGCCCACCATACGGGATTTAGCATGGCATTAAGCGCTGAGCATCTTGAAGATTTCTCTGAGATCGCCGGTATTGAATATCTGCTGATTGACAAGGATACCTCCATATCCTCCTTTAAGAAGGAGCTTCGCTGGAACGATTTGTATTATCACCTGGCTAAAGGAATTTGATATGCTTGAAAAATTAAAGGAAAAGGTGTTGGAGGCTAATCTGGCCCTGGTTCACCACGGCTTGGTGGTATTCACCTGGGGGAATGCCAGTGAACGTGATCCCGAAACAGGATATGTGGTGATTAAACCATCAGGTCTTTCTTATACGCAGATGAAGACAGAGCATATGGTGGTACTGGATGCCACCGGGAAACAGTTGGAGGGAACTCTGAAACCTTCCTCCGATGCGGCTACCCACTTTGAGCTTTACAGGAGTTTTAAGGAGATCGGTGGTGTGGTACATACCCACTCTCCCTGGGCTACTTCCTGGGCCCAGGCTGGGAAAGCGATTCCCGTTTACGGGACCACCCATGCCGACAATTTTTACGGAGCGATCCCCTGTTCCAGGGCGCTTATTAAAGAAGAGGTGGAGGGCGACTATGAGCTGAATACCGGAAAGGTGATTGTGGAAACCCTTGCAGAGCTCGATTACCATAGTATTTCCGGTGTATTGGTGCATGGTCACGGGCCTTTCGTTTGGGGGAAAGATGGAGCTGAAGCGGTACATAATGCTGTGGTACTGGAAGAGGTGGCAAGAATAGCATATCACACAGAGACCCTGGGAAAGCTGGAACCGGTGGATCAGTTTCTCCTGGACAAACACTACCTGCGTAAGCATGGCAAGGATGCCTATTATGGCCAGGACAACTAACAATTTTACAGACTTTTGATTATACGATTTTATGACTTACACCATTGGAGTAGATTACGGTACTGATTCGGTACGAGCCCTTGTTGTGGATACACAGACCGGCGAAGAAATGGGAACCCATGTATTTTATTATCCCCGTTGGAAGAAGGGGCAATTCTGTGATCCGGCTAAGAACCAATTCCGGCAGCATCCCCTGGATTACCTGGAGGGACTGGAAGCTTGTGTTATTGGGGCACTTGCAGCTTGTCCGGCCGGGACTGCCGAAAAGGTGGTGGGCATCTCTGTGGATACTACCGGTTCCACACCGGTGGCCGTAAATCGCTTGGGAACCCCCCTGGCACTGCTACCCGGTTTTGAGGAGAATCCCAATGCCATGTTTGTTCTGTGGAAGGACCATACGGGCCTGAAGGAGGCTGACGAGATCAATGCCCTGGCACGCTCATGGGGCGGAGTGGATTATACAAAGTTTGAAGGAGGTATCTATAGCTCCGAGTGGTTCTGGGCAAAAGTTCTGCATGTGATCCGGGAAGACAAAGCCGTAAGGGAACAGGCCTGGTCGTGGGTGGAACACTGCGACTGGATCCCGGCGATGTTGGTGGGCGATACCGATCCGTTGAAGCTAAAAAGAAGTCGTTGTGCAGCAGGACATAAGGCCATGTGGCACGAAAGTTTCGGGGGACTTCCCCAGGAGGAGTTCCTGGTCAGACTGGATCCCTTGCTGGCAGGTGTGAAGGAGCGCCTGTTCGAGGAGACCGCTACCTG
>JAOZQY010000012.1:38230-70786 GCA_029931975.1 Bacteroidales bacterium
TGGATCCCTTGCTGGCAGGTGTGAAGGAGCGCCTGTTCGAGGAGACCGCTACCTGTGATGTACTGGTGGGAACTTTGAGTGAGAAGTGGGCCATCAAACTTGGCTTACCAACAACAGTTGCAGTGGGTGCAGGAGCTTTTGACGCCCACCTGGGGGCTTTGGGTGCAGAGATCGCACCTTACCAGCTGAGCAAGGTGATGGGAACTTCTGCTTGTGATATGCTGATTGTCCCGGCTGAAGAGGTGGGCGACAGGCTTGTGGAGGGAATTTGCGGACAGGTAGATGGATCCATTGTACCGGGGATGGTGGGAATGGAGGCCGGGCAGTCGGCCTTTGGAGATATCTACGCATGGTTCAGGGACCTCTTGATGTGGCCCATTGAGAATGTGCTTCCTGGCATTGCCGGGTTTGATGAGCCTGCTATAGAGAAGATCAGGAAGGACAGCGCCGACCGGATGATTGCCCGCTTAAGTGAGGCAGCCGAAAAAATTCACCCTGACGAATCGTCTCTCCTGGCCCTGGATTGGATGAACGGAAGAAGAACTCCTGATGCCAACCTAAATCTGAAGGGGGCCATTATGGGTCTGACCCTGGGGACAGAGGCCCCGGCCATTTTCAGGGCTCTGGTTGAGGCTACGGCCTACGGTGCACGAATGATCATGGAGCGCTTTGTGAATGAGGGTGTCCGTATTGACGGGGTGATTGCCCTGGGCGGTGTGGCTAAGAAGTCTCCGTTGGTCATGCAGATCGTATCAAATGTGCTTGATAAGCCAATCCGTGTGGCCCGCTCTGAGCAGGCGGTAGCCCTTGGCACCGCCATGGCCGCGGCTGTGGTGGCCGGTGTTCATAAGACTATCCCTGAGGCCCAGGCGGCCATGGGGGGTGGATTTGAAACCGAGTACCATCCCGATCCTGCCATGGTCCGGATCTATGCGGAGCTATATGAGCAATACAAACGCTTCGGGGACTTTGTGGAAGGGGAGACGCTCTGTTAGCCAGAGTTCTGCAACAATATCAATAATTTTGGTTGATTACGCTGCTTTTCAATTTGAAAGAGCATAAGGATGCTCCAACTTTGTATGCCGTAGATGCAGGTGTAAATTATCAGATTATTATGCAAATATGTTAATAGATGGATAATAAATATCTATTCATAGATATTTATTATCCAAATCTGCATCAAAAAGGTTAATAATGGATAATTTATATCTATTGTTGGTGATTTAGTGGGCCCGTTGCCCCAATAAGGTGACCCGGTTGTATTCCGGAGACAAAGAAATCTTCTGTTTATTAAATTTTGGGGTATGTCCAATAGGCCTTTGTAATCACGTAATAATGCCAGGGTTAATGACCTTGACAAAACAATTGTTTCTAATCACGATATTGCTTGAAAGATGACTTTCAACTAAAATTTCCTTTATTCATGTGCAAACTGGTTTTTCAATTGTCAATCCTGTGTTGTCGGGATTTTTGAATGTAATGCACTCTTTATCTTCTTTGTGTTATTGAAGAGTGATATGCGGATAGTTTATTATATTTGTTGAGTGGTGACTCCGGAAAATTTGATGAGAAATTTATTTGTCATAGTAATATTATTCATCTGCCTGCCTCTGATGAAGGGACAGTCGGCCGAAGAGAACGTGGTGCGTCTGAAGCAGCAGGTCGATGGGGTAGTGTTGGAAACGCCTCAGGAGGGCTTGCTGAACGGGGAGAGAGTCAAGCCAGGACACTGGAACTTTTCGGTGGGAACCAGCTACTCCTATATGAAAGGCTACGGATCAGGGATGATGCTTTATACAGTACCCACTTACACCCTGGCGATTTCCGATCGATGGTCCTTGCATGGTGGCGTGATGGCCTCTCACTACCAGGGATTTAACAATACACAGAACAGTGAAAATCTTTTGCCCGGATCCTTTTCAAGCCTGTCTGTTTTTGCTGCTGCTTCCTACCGCGCGAGCGATCGACTGGTACTGCATGGCTCTGGAATTAAACAACTGGTACAAGGCCCCATTTCACCCTTTACCCCATATCCCATGGACGATGTCTCCCTGGGGGCAAGTTATCGAATTGGTGATAATATAACCATTGGGGCCTCTGTGCATATGAGAAACGGGAATTCATACCACTCTGCTCCCTTTATGAACCCCATGTTCCCATCAAATCCGGGCTGGTAGCTATGGCTATTCTGTTCGCCTCGCTGGCACCTGTTTTCATTATTCTTTTCTACATATATTTTCGGGATAAGTATGATAAAGAGCCGCTTGGACTCCTGGGTAAGGCCATCTTTGCGGGGATCCTTATTGTGATTCCAGTGATTTTTGTAGAACGTTTGCTGATGAGCCAGATGCCCTCCATAGGAAAAGTGGGAGAGGCTGCCTATCATGCCTTTGTGGTGGCTGGTTTTACTGAGGAGCTCTTTAAGTTCCTTGCCTTGTATCTTCTTGTCTGGAAGAGTCCCTGTTTTAATGAGCAGTTCGACGGAATTGTCTATGCAGTTTTTCTATCCCTTGGTTTTGCAGGTGTGGAGAATGTACTCTATGTGATGGACGGAGGAATGCAGACTGCCGCGGTTCGTGCCCTGACAGCAGTGCCGGCCCATGCAATATTCGGCATCACCATGGGTTATTACCTGGGAGTAGCTCATATGTATAAAGAGATGAAAGGAAAGTACCTGGGCCTTGCCCTCCTGGTTCCCATCGTGCTACATGGCCTTTACGACTTTATTCTGATGGTGGAGATTGGCTGGCTGCTATTCCTGTTTATCCCCTATGTGATTGTACTCTACACCATGGGCATGCGGAAGATAAAGGTGCTTTCCGATAGTTCAATTTTCAAGCCTGTGGAAGAGGAAGACCAAGATCAGCTCTGATTCTGTTTTGTGTCATATTTGGCAGGGGTTCATCCCATTTTTCATATCTTGGGTAAACCCTAATTCCAAGCTATGTACGATTCCATAATTCCAACAGCCGATACCATACCGGTTCACTGGCTATGGTTCCAGGTGCTGCTAATCCTCACCTTTTTCATACATATGATTCTGATGAACTTTCTCCTGGGAGGAAGCCTGCTTACTGTATGGGATTATTTTACCGGGAAACTGGAGAAGAAGACCTCTGGCAGCATCCCCACATTGGTGGCCCTGACCGTTAATTTTGGGGTACCACCTCTTCTTTTTGTTCAGGTTCTGTACGGACACCTGTTTTATTCCAGCTCGGTGATGCTGGCGGTGCCCTGGATCCTGGTGGTTCCAATACTTATTCTGGCCTATTATGGAGCTTATATTTTTGTGAAACGTGCGGACAAGTTTCCTGTCCTGTCAAAGGCTGCACTGGTGTTTACTTCCCTGTCTCTGCTCTATATTGCCTTTGTATTTGTGAATAACAATACCCTGGCCATTCAACCCGATCGCTGGGGGATATATTTCAAAAATCCAGGCGGATGGAACCTAAACCTTGGGGAACCCACCCTCTGGCCCAGGTACCTGCACTTTCTGCTTTCTGCACTGGGCATCGGGGCCCTGGGAAGGGCCATTTTCTACCGCTTCTCAAAAATGAAGGATAAGGAGAAGGAGACTCAGATCAAAAGGAACCTGAAGATTTTTGCCTGGATTACAGTGATCCAGTTCGCTGTAGGCACCTGGTTCTGGCTGACTATGCCAAAACCTGTCTGGCTAACTTTTATGGGCGGATCGTTTTTTGCAACAGCTATGATGGTGACTGGCTGGTTGTTGGCACTGTTGATTCTTCATAGTGCTTTTACGGGAAGATTAACGACGGCCATGATTCTGGGCGGATTGGAGGTACTGGTGATGGTGATTGTGCGGGACCTGGCAAGGCTAGCCTACCTGAAGGAGGTATTCCGGCCCTCGCAACTTGAGAATGTAAGTGAGTTCTCCCCACTGGTAGTGTTTCTGCTGGTATTTGTGGTGGGACTTCTGGCAATCTATTACATGATTCGTCTAATAAGCAAATCTAAAACTCCCCAATCATGAATTATCCGCTCTGGTTTCTTCCCCAACTGGGAGGAGGATTGTTAATCGCTATTATTGCGGTTCTGCATGTGGTTATTTCGCACCTGGCTGTGGGAGGAGGCCTCTTTCTCGTGCTCACAGAAAGAAAAGCGGTGTTAACAAAAAATAATGCATTGTTAGAATATGTAAGAAATCATACCTGGTTCTTTTTGCTACTGACAATGGTCTTTGGCGGAATAAGCGGCGTGGGAATCTGGTTTATTATTGCACTGGTTAACCCGGCGGCCACTTCTTCCCTGATACACACCTTTGTATTTGGATGGGCCATTGAGTGGGTCTTCTTTCTTGGGGAGATCGTAGCCCTGCTGATTTATCACTACCGCTTTGGCAAGATGGATCCTAAGTCTCATATGACCCTGGGCTGGCTCTATTTTATTTTTGCCTGGCTCAGCCTTTTTGCTATCAATGGAATTCTGGGCTTTATGCTTACTCCGGGAAAATGGATCGAGACCGGGTCTTTCTGGCATGGTTTTTTGAATCCCAGCTTCTTGCCGTCCCTGATCTTTCGGACCTGTATCTCCCTGATTTTTGCAGGGATATTCGGACTGGTCACAGGAGCCTGGCTGAAGGACAGTGAGATGCGGCGGACCGTCTTTCGGCTTTGTGCACGGTGGATGTATATTCCATTGGCCGTACTGGTGCTTACAGGGATTTACTATACCCGGGTTATCAGTGCCGAATCCTTTGCAAACCTTTTCCACTTTAACCGGGAGAGTACTCCCTTCATTATCCTGATTATTGTTAGTTCGATCCTGCTCTTCGGATTGGGCCTCTTTACCCTGGTGAAAAGCTCACAAAGGATTCAGAAGATCGGGGCCCTGGTGCTGGTGCTTATAAGTTTTGGCTGGATGGGGGGATTTGAATATATGCGTGAGATTGCCCGCAAGCCCTATGTACTCTATGGTCATATGTACTCCACAGGTATCACTCCCGCACAGATGGAAGCTGTGAACAATGAGGGGTTTTTGCATATAGCCAAATGGTCAGAAGTGAAAGCACTAAATGATACGAACCTGCTGGAGGCCGGATCTGAGATCTTCAGGCTCCAATGTATGTCCTGTCACACGATAAATGGCTACAATGGGGTGTTAAATAAATCGGACCAGCTCACCGAGCGTGGCCTGGAGGCCATGCTTACCGGAATGGGAAAGGTGAATTCCTATATGCCCCCCTTCGCGGGGACTTCCGATGAGAAGCGGGCCGTTGCAGCTTACATATACAGGGAACTGCAGGGTAAAACCACCCTTCCCGATGTGGCTTTTGAGCCCGATACACTTCTTCTTGATATACCACACTTCGATCCCGATTCGGACGACTATGTGCTGCTGGTATGGAACGATCTGGGGATGCATTGTATCTCCGACAATGAGAAATATTTTTCCTTTCTTCCCCCGGCAAATACTTTTAATGCACAACTGTTTATAAGGGGGCCCCTCCCGAAGCTGGTTAGTAGCGGGATTACCATGGAGTATGCTGTGGAAGAGGGCTTTCAGCATCCAGAATATCACTCCATGTTCTGGGATTACGATGAAGCGATTTTTGGGGCCGATCTCCCCGAGGGAACCGGTCTTATGGGAAAGGGTGTGAATGGAAGTATGGAATCCCATGGAGCTGTATTTGCGGCTCATCTGATACCTGTGGTGCCCTATATGGATAACAAGACCTACAATCCCTACCCGGTATTTACCATCACCGCGAAAGATAAATCCACCGGAGACGTTCTGGCCGTTACCAAAGCCGTAGCCCCAACCTCCACCGAGATGGGATGCCGAAATTGCCATGAAGGGGGCTGGGCCCGGACCGACATTAGCGGAATGGCAGATCTGACTGCCATCAATATCCTGGCAGTACACGATCGTTTCAACGGAACCACTCTGCTTGAGGATGCAGAAAATGGTGAACCCAGGCTTTGCCAGTCCTGTCACGCCGATCCTGCATTGATGGCAACGGGGAAACCGGATGTTTTGAACTTCTCTTCGGCCATTCATGGCTTCCATGCCAACTACCTTTCGGGAATGGACCAGGAGGCCTGTAATATGTGTCACCCGAGTCGGGAGGAGGGCAATACCAATTGTTTCCGGGGAAGGCATACCCAGGTCGGTGTTGGCTGTACCGAGTGCCATGGAGCCCTGGAGGACCATGCTCTTGGATTGCTGGCAAACCAGACGGGGATTGAAGCTTCAACAAGACTATCCAGGGGACTGGAGCCTGTATATGCTTATTCAAAGGAAGAAATCAAACCCCGCATGCCCTGGCATATGGAACCAGATTGCCGCTCCTGTCATACTAATTTTAATATATTTGAAGATGGTTTTACCGGAACGGCCTTTAATAGTTGGGTGCCTGGTAAGGAGGCACTTTACCGCAACAGGACCGATAATCACGGAGTCATGTGCATTGCTTGTCACGGGTCCACGCATGCGGTGTATGGTGCATATAACAAATACGGCCTCCAGCGTGATAACCAGCAGCCCCTTCAGTACCAGGGACTTGCCGGTACCATAGGAACCCACGGTCAGTGCATGGTATGCCATACAATTGAGATGAGCAGTAGTGGTCATCACCGTAACATGTTGAACAGAGATCCGCTTCCAATGTTAGTTGAATAGAGATATGAAAGAAATTGCTAAATTCCAGATATTGATCTTATTAATTCTTGCAGGAGTGCTTCTTTCTGGCTGCAGGTCAAAAGAAGAGGTTTTTCCCATTGGTGAATTCCTTCCGGAAAGTGATACATTCTGGGAGGTGGTTCCCCGAGATGCAGTGATGGAGCGCATCGGGATCAATTTTGAATTTACCGAGGGTCCTGCCTGGCACCCCAAGGGTTACCTGGTATTTTCAGATATCCCGGCCTCTACCATCTATCAGTGGACCGGAAAGAGGTTTGTGAGCTTTCGGGATTCCACCAATGAAGCTAATGGACTCCTGTTTAAGCAGGGGGGTGACCTGCTGGCCTGTGAGCATGCATCCAGGAGCATCACCCGCTATTCGCCCGAAGGGAAATTAACCACCCTGGTGGATGCATACCAGGGCAAAAGGCTGAACAGTCCCAATGATCTTTGCAGATCCGCTTTCGGGGCCATCTATTTTACGGATCCGCCGTGGGGACTGCCCGAACTGAACGACGATCCATCCAAGGAGTTGCCCTATAACGGGGTGTACAGATGGGAAGATGGAGAAACGATCCTTATCGACAGCACCCTTTCATGGCCCAATGGCATTGCCCTCTCGCCCGACGAACGATACCTCTATGTTGCAAATATGGAGGTCTTGCAGGAGAATGGAGTCGATAGCTATGATGTCTTCTGGATGAGATATACCCTGAATGAAAATGGTGCTGTGGTGGATAAAAAGGTATTTTTCAGGGCTCTAGATACTTCGCTTCCTGGCGGACCCGACGGGATGAAGGTGGACCAGCATGGAAATTTATTTGTAACCGGTCCGGGCGGCATCCTGGTACTGGACAGTGCAGGAACTCACCTGGGGACCATTACTGTGCCCATTCCGGCCACCAACCTGGCCTTTGGACCTAAGGAGAAGGAGATATTTGTGACCGCCAGATCCACCGTATACCGAATCACTCTGGAATAACTGATGAATAAACCTTCGAAGTATATTCTGGTCATATTCGGGGTCCCGGGCGATTTGACCAGGTGCTACCCTTGTAAGAACCTGGCCGATGACAGCCTTTATTGTGAATTGTGATGGAACGAAACATGGACAAGATCTATACAATTGAACACGCAAGGATGCTGGACCGGGAGGATCCACTTGCATCCTATAGAGCCGAATTTGTAATCAAGGATTCTTCCATTGTATACCTGGATGGAAATTCACTGGGCCGCTTGCCTGAAAAAACGGCAAGCTATATGGAGAGTGCCATCAGGAAGCAGTGGGGTGAAAGGTTGATCAGAAGCTGGAACGAGGGATGGTACAAGCAGTCGGCCCGCCTGGGTAAGAAGATTGCCCAGATCTTAGGGGCACATCCGGAGGAAGTAATTATCTCAGATTCCACCTCAGTAAATCTTTATAAGCTGGCCTATGGAGCCCTGAAGGCCAAAGAGGGGAGGGCGGATATCATCTCTGACGATATGAATTTCCCCTCCGATCTCTATATAATGCAGGGCCTGGTCAGACAGTTTGGGGGTCAGCATGCGCTTAGACTCTTGAAATCGCCCGACGGGATCTCCTCGGATTTGACCGAACTGGTGAGGATGGTCAATCATAATACGGCCCTTGTATCCCTATCTCATGTGGCCTATAAGAGTTCCTATTTGTACGATATGGAGCGGGTAACTGAGCTGGCCCATATGCACGATGCCCTTATTTTGTGGGATCTGAGCCATTCGGTAGGAGTAGTCCCGGTGAGTCTGAACAGGGCCAATGTGGATCTGGCTGTGGGATGTACGTATAAATATCTGAATGGGGGACCAGGATCGCCTGCCTTTCTTTATGTGAAGAAGGAACTTCAGGAGCGAATGGAGAATCCCATACAGGGCTGGTTTGGAGAGCAGAACCCCTTTGATTTTAATCTGCATTACAGGGAGTCAGAGGGGATCCGTAAATTCTTGACCGGAACACCGCCCGTAATTTCCATATCGGGACTGGAACCTGCCCTGGATATGATCCTGAAGGCAGGTATCGGATCTATACGGCAAAAGAGTGTGGCGCAGGGCGATTACCTGCTCTCCCTGGTACAGGAGTGCCTGCCGGGACAAGGATTCAGGATTGGTTCGCCCGAGTTTTTCGAAAAGAGAGGGTCGCATATCTCTCTGAAACATGCGGAGGGCTATCGCATATGCAAGGCATTGATCGATCCGGAAATAGGAAGGTGCGTGGTGATTCCTGATTTCCGTGAACCCAATAATATCCGACTGGGAATCAGTCCTTTGTATACAAGCTATGAAGATATCTTTTCTGCCATGGAAAAACTGAAGCTTATCATAGAAGAAAAACTCTACGAACACTATCCCGGCACGAGGGACCAGGTGACCTAGGACCTGCCCTCAAATCTCCGAAAGGATCTTCTTCAGGTTAAGGGCACTCTGCTCCGCATATTTCATGGGCTCAGGGGGGAAGTCACTCTCGATAAATAGCTGGTTGATACCCGCATCATCCACATTGCTGATAATGCTTTTAAAATCGATCACGCCTTTACCGATAATGCATTGGTTTCCCATTAACTTCATAAGCATATCCATGCCTTTAGCGGGATCGAAAGTTGTGTATGGTTCATCTAACAGTTGAGTCATATCCTTGATATGAAGGAGTTTTACACGTCCTGGATACTGCTTCACCAGTTTAACCACGTCCACTCCTGCTACTGCGGCCCAGAAAAGATCCAGTTCAAAACATACCAATTCAGGATCGGTCTCTTTTACCAGGATGTCGAAGGGTGTGACTCCTTCATGAACTGCAAATTCCCCATTGTGGGTGTGGTATCCATATTGGATACCACCGGCTTTACACTTCTCTCCAAAGCTATTGTAGAGTTCAGCAGCTGCTTTGAATTCATCTGGCGTTTGTCCCATGAAAGCGGGACTCAGGATATACTTCTGACCAATGATATTCGCTGCATTAATTGCTTCGTCTATATTGTGTTTCAGGGAACTATCAGAAATATGAGCTGAAGTTGATACCAGTCCCAGGTCATCAAGTATCATCCGGATATCTTGGGGAGTATGCTTGTGATAACCATAGCCCTTCAAGCCCATAATAGCCACCAGAGGATTGTTTTTGATCTCCTCCTCGGGACTGAAATAATAGGGCCCGGCGAACTCCAGATTCTTGTATCCAAATCCAGCCAGTTTTTGAATGGTGCCGGTGAAATCATCCGACAGCGGTTTGGCCAGTGTGTACAACTGGATGCCAATATCCCTGGAGATCGCTGTCCTGGGTGATATAAAACCAGTGTTGAGCAGGGAGACTCCTGCAGCGGCTGTTGCACTGTTCCTGATAAAAGTGCGTCTTTTCATTGGTGGATTCGTTTATTCCTGTTTGGTCATTTTCATTACAAACTCACCTCCCTGAGCAAAGAGGAAACCTTCGTAATTATTTCCGGTAAATTTCCCTTCAAATTCCACCAGAGTTCCGTCTGCATCGAGTTCGGCTGCAAGTACGTCATCTACAATAGTAAGTTTATCCATTTCCATCTCACCCATGGGGTTTACCAGGGTACCTGTCAATACTCCTTCTACCTCAGTGATCAGCAGAGTACCATCAATATCCACGGGGAGTTCTTCGACTACATAATCCCATGTGCCCACATAGGGATTGGTTTTCTTACCCATTTTCAAGGAAGCACACGAGGAGAAAGCAAACATTACAGTAAGCAGGAGTGCAAGGTTTCTAAGTGTCTTGTTTTTCATGTTTTTCTATATAAAGTTATTGAATGTGTCGAATATACACATTAAAATTGATTCCTGGAGTGTTTTCCTATGCTTTTCGATATTAGATGAGCTTTAATAATTATCTTGTCTTCATAAACACAAACAACTGCTATGGTACGCTACTTAGCCTTCTTCCTCATAGGTTTGGGTCTCACCCTTTGTGGAAGAGGGATTGCTCAGATCCTGGAGCCCTTTGACTATCTGTTTGAGAGCGGCACAGAAGGATATGCCTGTTTTCGTATTCCTGCTATTGTTACTACTACAGAGGGGACAGTCCTGGCCTTTGCTGAAGGTCGAAAGAAAGGGTGTTCCGATACGGGGGATATCGACCTTGTGATGAAACGTTCTGAAGATAATGGTCAAACCTGGACCAAGCTGATGGTAATCAGGGATGAAGGAGAGCAGGTTTGTGGAAATCCGGCGCCGGTGGTGGATAAACTAACTGGTGCTATTCACCTGCTATCAACCTGGAACCTGGGAGAGGACCATGAAAGAGATATTATTGAGGGGAAGAGCCACGATACCCGCCTGGTATTTGTAATGAGCTCCACCGATGAGGGTCTGAGCCACGGGAGATCACTGCTTCGGTTAAGCAGGAAAACTGGACCTGGTATGCAACGGGCCCCTGTCACGGAATTCAGTTAAAGAGAGGAGCTCACAAGGGGAGGCAGCACACCCCTGGACCAGGTAAATGAATGCACTATGGCAGAACTATCCGATGGAAAGGTGATGCTCAATATGAGGAACTATGACCGATCGCAGAAGACCAGGAAAGTCTCTATCAGTGCGGATGGCGGCCTTACATGGGGTCCTGTTTTTTCCGACACGGTACTTATTGAGCCCATCTGTCAGGCAAGTATGCTGATGGTTATTGCAGAAGCGGGGAAGAAACATACCTTACTTTTCCTGAATCCTGCTGATGAAAACAAGCGTCAAAATATGACCCTGCTTTTCAACGGAAATCTGGGATGTTTTTACGAAGCCGGGAATTCAAATTCATATGAGGGTCTTGTCTTCCAGGAGTTCCCCTGGCAGAATATTGAACAGGCAGACTATTAGTCTTTCTCTTTTGTAATCCTTTTTACCTCCTTAATCAGCAATGGGAAGGCCGGTGTGAGCATGTTGTGCCCGTAGCCATTCATTTCGTATAAACGGGTGTCGGGGTGACCAACCACCTTCATCATCCGCCATAGGTAGGCGTTCTCTTCGTAACGGCCCAGCATCTCCATCTCCCGGTCGCCCGTTATCAGCAGCAGTGGAGGAGCATCCTTGCGCACATGATAGAGGGGTGCCAGATCATCCACTATGGGCCTGGTTCCTTCGATCCCGCGTTCGGCACGAACAGTAAAATGAGTGATGGCATGTCCACTGAAAGGAATCAGTCCGGCAATACGATTGGCATCAATATCATGGGCCTGCAGCCAGCGCTTGTCCAGTCCCACCATGCTGGTGAGGTAGCCTCCGGCGGAATGTCCTGTGATAAAGATGAGTTCCGGATCACCGCCAAACTCTTCGATGTGATTGAATACCCAGGCCACAGCTGCTGCGGCATCTTCAATGTAGACAGGAGCCTTGATCTTTGGGTAGAGGCGGTAATTGACAGCAACCACGGCCATGCCCTTTTCCTTGAGTTCCCAGGGGATAGATTTATTTCCACCGGTGAGGCCACCCCCGTGGAACCAAACTATGGTGGGATATCCTTTTTTTCCTTCAGGATGGTACAGGTCGAGCACACAGCGCTCATTGATGTATTCATCGGCCAGAGTTTCAGAATCTGAGTAGTAGTGGATGTCATTAATCGTTGTATATTCTGTCTGCTGGGCATTTGAGAGAATCCAGAACGGTACAAGGAGGATAAAAAGGAGTAATCGTTTCATTTTCCAGGAGGTTTTAACTATTGGATAACACTATTCTTTTCTTTATTAAGGGGGTTTAGTCAAAGATAAAAAAGCTATTTTAGATGCCTATCCTTTTTACGGATGAATCAGTACGCTAAGACTCTTGTTCAGGAATTAAAAGTCAGGTCGGTCGCCCAAAAGGCGGATTGGTGGAACCTGTATATGAAAGGGGAGATCCGATTCGTGGGGACAAGTCTTCCTGAAATCAGGAAGCTGCTAATTGAGAAAAATGGTAGCGAGGGCCTGGATCAACTACCCATGAATAGGCAGGTGAGTTTTGTTAACAATCTGATGCGAAGCGACCTGGCCGAGCACAAGCTGGCTGCTGTTCTCTATATGCAGCTCTTCTGGCTGGATAATCAGAAACACTCATTTCTCTTAAGTCTGATTTCCGACTGGTTCACCGATCACTACCTATATGATTGGAACACCACCGACTGGCTCAGTGTAAAGGTGCTTGCACCCTTGGTCGATTCCGGTGATGAAAGGGTGATCTGGACCCTGAAGAAATGGAATAGTGATCCCTATTTATGGAAAGCCCGGGCCTCTCTCGTACCCTTTACCCGATCGAAAAATATTGCCATCCACACTAAAAGTATCGCACGATTTTCCGATATCCTGATCAGGCGCGAGGAGCGCTTTGCCAAGACTGCCGTGGGATGGGTGATGCGTGAATACTCCAAAGTGGATGAGGATTTCGTACTTGAATTTCTCAGCAAGCATGTGAAACATACCACATGGGAAGTCAAACGAAATGCACTTAAATATTACCGTCAAAAACAAAAGCAATCATGAGAACTTTTTGGATTGTTCTGATTTCAGCATTTTTTACAGTGTTCACTTCCTGTTTGTCCTCAATGGAAACAAGCGGTGACTTTAATCTCCTTCCTAAACCCCGGATGGTAGAATATGAAGGTACCAGTAGACTCTTGCCCGATTCCATTCACTTCTACCGGCTGGCGGATGATATCCCTCTTCCCGTTCCTTTGGAGTATGTGAAGGATCTGGAGCAGACCGTAAAGCTGTCAGAAACCCAGATTGTGTTCCGAAAGGAGAAGTCCATCGAGATGGTGAAGGAAGAATATATGCTGGATATTAGCAGGGACCTTATTACCATTACCGGTAGCAAAAGAACAGGTTTGATGTATGGTTTTATTACCCTGCAACAGCTGATGAACGATGCCAGGGAGCAGGGTGTTCCCCTGCCCATGTGTCATATTGAGGACTCGCCGCAGTTGTCTTACCGGGCCATCCAGTTGGATATGAAGCACCATATGGAGAAAAAGGAATACTATTATGAATTGATGGATCAGCTGGCCCGATACAAGGTGAATGCCGTGATTGCCGAGGTGGAAGATAAGTTGGGCTATGAGCGTCGGCCCAAGGTCGCTTCTGCAGATGCCCTGAGCATAAAGGAGTGGCAGAAACTGAGTGCATATGCCAAGGCACGTAATATTAAGATAAGTCCGCTCGTGCAGGGACTCGGCCATGCCTCCTACATCCTGAAGCACGATAAATACAAGTATTTGCGTGACGATCCGGAAAGTGACTGGGCCTTTAATCCCTTGTTCCCGGAAACTTATAAAGTGCAGTTTGACCTCTACAGGGACGCTCTTGAGGCCTTGCCACATGGTAAATACCTGCATGTGGGTGGCGATGAGGTGCATACCACCGGCAGGGGTAGCGGAAAAACAGAACTGGAGCTGCAACTGACCTGGTTAAACAAGGTGTGTAAATTTGCAAAGGAAAATGATCGTATTCCCATTTTCTGGGATGATATGCCCATCAAATATGCCGGACTCTACAGCCCCATGTTCAATAGCAGTCTCTCAAAGGAAGAGGTGGATAGTATGTGGAATGAAAATGAACATAAGCTCCTTGACTACCTGGAGTTATTTCCCAGGAAATGCATATACATGCGATGGAACTACAGCCATCCACAAGCGGAAGGAAACATCAAGGCCATGGAGTGGTTTGCAGAACATAAACTTCCGGTGATGGGTGCAACAGCGGGACAGACACGCTGGAAGCTGATGCCCCAGAATGAGAGTAATATGGAAAATATCAGATCCTTTACAAATACCTCCATTGAGCAAGAGATTGATGGACTGTTGCTTACACTATGGGATGACGATTCGCCACATTTCGAGCTCTATATGCGCGGCATTCTGGCTTTTGCCGAGTATGCCTGGTCGGGCGATCAGCGGAGCAAAGAGGAAATTAAAGCTGCTTACCGGCACCGGGAGTATGCCAATGCCCTTTCGGACGAAGCCTATGGCTTTGTGGACCGACTGGAACACGGAGTGGCCTGGTGGAACGCTGCCCTTTTAAAATCTAATACCCGGAATCAACTTCGAAGTATGGAAGATCCGGCTACCGAGGCTGTGATTGACCTTCCCTTTTCCGGGGAGAAGGGAGCCTGGACAGCAAAGCATTCAAAGAGGCTGGAGGAAGCAGCAGCGGTGATGAAGGATTGTAATGAAATAGCTTCCATTATCGACAGCATGAAGTTGAAGACCCTTCGGAACCGATATAGGCTGGAGGTCTATGAGCAGGTAAATGAGCTGGTCCGTTTCCCGGCCATGGTACTGTTTGCTTTGCAGGCCTATGATATTGCCCAGCCCGGACAGGAGGAGCAGGAGGCCCTGGAGGTCATTCAGATGCTTCAAATAGATTTCAATTCCCTCAGATCTGAAATGGAGAGGGTATATGGAAAGACACGAGTGCTGAACAAGCCTCATGGCTATCTGCTGGATCAGGATCACCACCGTCACCTGGCCAATCAGAGCATCAACTTTGACTGGCAGTTTGGGGCTGAATTATACTTCCTCAAAAAGCTTGAGGACCAAATGAATAAATAGCAGAATGAAACAATACGGCGGAATTTTAGTGCTCGTTTTGCTCTGGGTTGGACATGGCTCTTCCGGAAGGTTCAGGAATCTGGTTCTACTTTAGCTCCAGTTCTCCAGAGATCTCATCACTCACTCCGCGTATGACTTTGAAAGTGGCAATCATTTCCTCAAGTTTTTCCTGATGGCTTGAGGCCAGGTTATGCTGTTCCCCAAGATCCTCATCCAGGTAATATAGCTGGTATTCTGGTGCATTTCCAAGTTCAATATTTACTTCACTGGCTAGAGCACGTCCCTCATGGGGTGGAATAAGTACCCAATCTCCCTTACGCAGGGCGGTCCTTCCGGTGGCCTCCAAAATCAGTTCACTCCGTCCCGGCTTTTCCTCTCCCATTAAAACCTGCAGCAGATTCTCACTATCAATGCTTTTGGCCTCACTTCCAGCCAGAGATGCAAGGGAAGCGAAGAGGTCCACCTGCGACACTATGGCATCTGACACGGCGGGAGTGATATGACCTTTCCAGTAGGTGATAAAGGGTATGCGTGTTCCAGCTTCAAAGAGACTGTATTTCCCTCCCCGGAGGGGGCCGGAAGGGGTATGATTGCCCACCTTTGTGTCGGAATCATCGTAATAGCCGTCGTTAAGGACCGGACCATTGTCACTGGAGAGGATGATCAGGGTGTTTTCCATTACTCCTGCTTCTTCGAGGGTGGAGATCAGCTCACCAATACACCAGTCAGCTTCCACAATTACATCGCCCCGTGGACCCATGCTGGTTTTCCCCACAAATCGAGGATGTGGGGTGCGGGGAACATGGGGTTGCTGAAGGGCATAGTAGAGAAAGAAAGGCTTTTCTTTATGGTCCATAATATAATCCTGAGCTTTTAGCAGAAAGGTATCAGCCATATTCTCATCCACCCACCTGGCCTCTGCTCCGCCTTTCATATAACCGATGCGGGATATGCCATTTACCACAGAATTGAAATGTCCATGGTGCCACTTCATCTTCAATAATTCAGGATTATCCATCCCGGTGGGCTCACCCGGAAAGTTATGCTCATAAGAGACCTTGATGGGGTCCCCGGGATCGGAGCGTACCACCAAACCATTTTCAATATAGACCGTGGGAACGCGGTCCTGGGTGGCTGCCATGATATAGGAATACTCAAATCCTACCTCATTGGGTCCGGGAGCTATCTTAACATTCCAGTCCACATGTCCATCGCCCAGTCCCAGGTGCCATTTTCCCACAATTCCTGTATGATATCCCTGTTCTTTAAACATTTTAGGAAGGGTCATCTGCTCTGTGCTTATGAGCAGGGGTGCCGTTCCATCCAGAATTTTTGCATTCTCGTTGCGCCAGGGATAGCTTCCGGTCAGCAGGGCGTACCTGCTGGGGGAGCAGGTGGCAGAGGAGGAGTAGCCATTGGTAAAGCGAATACCTCCCCGGGCCAGTCTGTCAATATTTGGAGTGCTGATCTCCGTGGCACCATAGGCGCTTACATCACCATATCCCAGGTCGTCGGCATAGATAATCACAACATTGGGTCTTGGTACTTCCCTTCCTTTTTGCTGTCCGCTATTGCATGCAGATAGCAGCACTGCTATGGCAGAAATTAGGATAAATGTCGGGTATTTCATGTTCAAAGGGGTGTTTACTGGAGTTTTAAAATCAAAGACTGAAGTGGTTTGAGGTCGACTCTTGTTTCTGCTTTCTCTCCGGAGAGGATAAGTTTTAGGGTGGCGTCTGAGAGCTGGTCCTCCAGGGCATATTCACCCTCCTGGAGACTCCAGGCCTGGATGACTTCCACCGGAAGGCGAAGCTCAAATCCAAAGCTGTTTTTTGCGTCAAAATTGCTAATTATAATCAGGCGATCCTCTCCTTTCCAGCGCACATAAGAGAAAATCCGGTCGTTGTACCACTGGGTATGCTCCCGGTTGTAGCTGTGAATTTCCCTGTAATTGCCGGTGAGGGCCTTGCTGTTTTTGGTGAAATTCAGCAGGGTGGAGTAAAATGAATTCAGTTCTTTCTCTTCATCTGAAAGACCAGCTCCGTCAAACTTTCCCCCATTCATCCAGTGCTGGTGGTGGGGGACACCGATGTAATCATAAATGGAGGTGCGGGAGGGACCGCCAAATCCGGGCTCTTCTGCCCCGGGTTCGCCAACATTCTGACCAAAATAAAGCATGGTGGGAGAGCTGCCAATGGTGGAAGATACGACCATGGCCGGCATTCCTTTGCGGGCATCTCCTGCAAAGCCCGGACTGGCAATTCGCTGTTCATCATGATTCTCGAGGAAATGCAGCATATGATGCTCAATATCGCCTAGCTCATTTTGAATAGTCACAATGGCATCGGTGCTGCCATGCCCCTGCATGATGGCTTTCAGGCTATCGTAGAGCTGTACCTTATCATATAGGTAGTCCATTTTACCCCTGGAGATATAGTCCCTGTAGATATGGGGCTGGTAGATCTCTGCCAGGAGGAAGGCATCGGGTTTTGCCATCTTGATAGCAGAGTTCATATAACTCCAGAACTCCACCGGAACCATCTCGGCCATATCATAGCGAAATCCATCCACTCCCTTCTCCAGCCAGTAAAGGGCAATGTCTTTGTACTTTTTCCAGGAGTCAGGCACCTGCTTATCCTGCCAGAAGGTATAATGGGCCTGGCAGGATTCATTTTCATAGCCGGCGGGCAGGGCATCAAAATCATGAAAGCCATCCGGATCCACACCGAAATTGATCTTGACCGCTTCGTACCAGTCATTCATATCGGGTTGGGGACTTCTCGAACCGTTACCGGTCCATTTGGCCGGATCTTCCTTGAAGTGGCCATCGGCCCCGGGGCGATTCTCACCTCCCAGTACCTGGTAGCCATCCCTCCATTCAGGAACCCGGAAGGGCTGTCCGGGTATATAGTAGAAATTGTTATCCTTCAGGTATTCCCGGGAACGGTCATCGCTTGCTCCAAAATCCACCACCCCTTCGGGATTGCTTACCGAATGATAGACCCGTGCCACATGGTTGGGAACTATGTCGATCACCACCTTCATGCCGTGCTGGTGGGTACGTTCGATCAATGCCTGGAACTCCTCCAATCGCCTTGCCGGATCGACGGCCAGGTCGGGATTCACATTGTAGTAATCTTTCACCGAATAGGGCGAACCGGCCCTGCCTTTTACCACATCGGGATCATCGCCCGGTAAACCATATGCACTGTAATCGGTGACCATGGCATGGTGGAGAACTCCCGTATACCAGATATGGGTGATTCCCAGATCTTTGATGGCTTCCAGTGCCTCATCGCTGAAATCCTTGAATTTGCCCACCCCGTTTTCCTTCAGCGTTCCCCAGGGTATATTATTCGTGGAAGTATTGCCGAACAGACGGGTAAATACCTGGTATACATTGATTTTCATCTCTTCTGTTTCAGGTTCTGTTTTATGATCGCTTTGTGTGCTACATCCTGTCAGCATTGCTGCCAGGGCCAGCCCTGCTATAATGACACGCTTCATGCCTTGGTTTTATCCAAGTGATATCTTTTCTTTAGCGATTTTCCGCGGAATACAAGACCAGAGCATGCTGTGAGCAGCGCCACAACGCTAAGGATAATGGCAAGCCTTCCCCAGTCATCTCCTATCGCTTTCCGAATCTCAATATATCCGAACATGGAACGGATCCATTCAAGTGCCCCAAGCAGCAAAAGGATCTGTAGGCTCCTTGCTACCCAGGCTTTTTTTATAAGAAGTAAAAAGGGAATCAGCATGCTTACAATCACCAGGGGAAACAAATTTGCTCTCGAGAAATGAGCCGTCAGCACTCCGAATGATAAAATGACGGGGAGTAGTCTAAGAAAATTCATAGGATAAAGATATGGGTTTAACAATCATTTTTTTCATAGAATAGGACTCAATTAGCTTACGGTTTTTGATTTTCCGGGAAACATGCTTTAAAAGTAATAAAACCTGAGAATTTTGTTTTACTCAGTATATTGAGTAAATTTACTCAATATACTGAGTAAATTGTAAATAATGTTTGAACGACCACATAAACAGATGCTTACAAGAAGGATTGAAGGTGAGAGCAGGAAATTTATTCAGGTATTATATGGTCCCAGGCAGGTGGGGAAGACCACTCTTGTAACTCAGTTTGCCCGACAAACGGCTCTTCCGGTACACTATGTTTCTACAGATGGAGTAATCTCGCCCGGTGGAACCTGGATCAGTCAGCAATGGGAAGTTGCGAGGATGCAGGTAGCCGGAACCACAAAAAATGAAGCAGTCCTGGTGATCGATGAGATCCAGAAGATAGAGAATTGGAGTGAAACGGTGAAGAAGGAATGGGATAAGGATAGCCGAAATGGTTTTCCTTTGAAGGTGGTTTTGCTTGGCTCTTCTCGTCTGATGATACAGAAAGGATTGACAGAATCTCTGACCGGGAGATACGAGAGCATCTATGTCGGACACTGGACCTACCCGGAAATCAGGGAAGCATTCGGATTAACGGCCGAACAGTTTGTATGGTACGGAAGTTATCCAGGGTCCATGGGATTGATCGACCAGGAAGAACGATGGAAAAGTTATATACTGGATGCAATGATAGAGCCAGGTATTTCAAAGGATATCCTTTTGTTGACCCGCGTAGATAAGCCGGCCTTATTGAAGCGATTATTTGAAATCGGCTGCTTGTACTCCGGACAAATACTCTCATACACAAAGATCATGGGACAACTTGCAGATGCCGGTAATACGACTACACTTGCGCATTACCTTCATCTGCTTGACACAAGTGGCATGTTGAAAGGAATTGAGAAATACTCTTCCGGAATACTGCGTCAACGATCGTCCAGTCCGAAATTCCAGGTCCATAACACAGCGTTCATTTCTGCCCAGCAAGGTTTGTTGTTCCCGGATGCAAAATCTCAAGTACCTTATTGGGGCAGAAGGGTGGAGTCGGCCATCGGAGCTCACCTCCTGGCCTGGTCTTTTCAGGAAGATTTTCAGCTCTACTACTGGAGGCATCGTAATGATGAAGTTGATTTTGTGATTGCTTCACACGACAGGGCCATTGGAATAGAAGTAAAAAGTGGTGCCTCTGAACGAACTTCAGGCATGGCGGCTTTTCAGCAAAAATTTATACCCTATAAATTAATCATGGTTGGATCACAAGGGATCCCCTGGCAGGAATTTCTGATGATAAATCCAATGCACTTGTTTATGTAATGAAAGAATTTATGTAATGAAAGAAATTAACATTGCCACGGCACAGTTTCAAACCAGGAACGGAGATAAGGAGTATAACCTGAGTCGCATCGATGCACTTACCGCTGAAGCTGCAGGAAAAGGGGCCCGGGTGGTCAGTTTCCATGAAATGAGTATTAGCTCTTATTCCTTTACGAGTAAGCTCTCCAGGGCCGAAATGTTTGAATTGGCCGAAGAGGTCCCTTCAGGGGAAAGCACCAGGCAGTTGATCCGGATCGCCGGAAAGTACAATGTAGCCTTGCTGGCGGGTCTGGTGGAGAAGGAGGGCGATCACGTTTACAATACCTATGTATGTGTGACCGGGGACGGATTTGTGGCTAAATACAGAAAAATTCATCCCTTTATCAGTCAGCATCTTTCAGCTGGAAATCAATATGTGGTATTTGACCTCTTTGATTGTCGTTTCGGGATGCTGATCTGCTATGATAATAATGTGATCGAAAATGTAAGGGCCACTACCTTACTGGGAGCCGAGATCATCTTCATGCCCCACGTAACTGGTTGTACACCATCGCCCATGCCGGGCAGGGGATGGGTGGACCGGAAATTCTGGGACAACAGGGAGAGCGACCCGGAAGCGCTGCGGGCAGAATTTGAGGGGCCCAAGGGAAGGGGATGGCTTATGCATTGGCTTCCTGCACGTGCCTATGATAATGGGATCTATGTGATCTTCTCAAATCCCATTGGTCCGGACGACGATCAGTTAAAAAATGGCAACTCCATGATCCTTGATCCCTATGGAGAGATTCTGGCCGAATGCCGTTCCATGGGCGATGAGGTGGTGGTAGCCACCTGTACGCCTGATAAACTGGAGCTGGCTGGTGGCCACCGCTACAAGAAGGCCCGGAGGCCGGAGTTGTACAGGGAGATACTGGGGGCAGATCACGACGCATCCCTGAAGGTTGAATGGATGAAGAAGCCTGACGACAGGCATTAAGGTCTAAAGCCTGATAAATCGTCCGGAGTAGAGGGTCCAGTTACCCATTGATATCTGATAAAGGAAGAGTCCGCTCGTGCGTGCTCCTTCAAATTCCAGTCTATACTGGCTGCTCCCATAGGGGAGGTATATGGAAGGAGATTTCTGAACCAGAATTCCGGAAGTATTATAGATTCGGATCTCAGCAAGGGATTCCAACTCCGTTTTAAACTCGAATATGAGGAATTCACTGGCTGGGTTTGGATAGACAAAGAGTTCTTCTACGCCCGGTTGCTGTTTTGTACGCATTCTCCCTGAATTTCTCCCACTGAACTCTGACCCGGTATCTGAAGGAGGGGTCTGAAAAGAGTTTCGGCCAGAAGAATGGGGTATTGTCTGTTCCGGAATGAGAGAAGAGCCATTGATCAATTACCCCGTTGTCGGGATAGGATGAATTCCCGGACGACTGATCAAAATCCCATGCCGGACCGGCATTTATTTTCCCCTGCCGGTCTTTATGAAAATAGCCACTCCATCCATAGGCATCACTGTTTCTCATGGCCTCCTGAACAAGGAGTTCTGATGTAAATGATTCCACATCAATCCAGCTCTGATAACCCCTTGTTTCATCCATGTAATCAGGAGTATACATACAGTCACGAAATCCATTGTCATAGGCTGTGATATAGTCGATTTGTTGAGATGCAGCCTCATCGAATTTCGGATATTTCAATTTTCGTGACTCTCCCAGGTTGGTGTCAAATCCGGTAATTTCATAAATATAACCACCTGAGATATCTGGCTCCTGGATATCACTGGGTTCAAGCTTGGCAATATCCACCCTGCCCTTATCCCATTTTATCTTTTCCATGAAGATATAGATCCCCTGGTAGCTGCCACTCAGGACCAATTCGACCATATGGCATCGGCTGGCCCACCGGCCGGTTTGCCTGGACATATGCATGGCCAGGGGATTTCGTATAAAGGTGTGGTCCATATAGCTTGCTCTCAAGACCCAATCATTTTCTGCAGGCATTCCAAAGAGCGATACATTTAAATTGTTTCCCAGGCTGTCCCTGGTCTCAATATTATATGGTTTCTTAGGGAACGACTGGGATGAGTTGCCTCTTAATTCAATACCTATCAGCCCCTTATAATGATTGGGCGGATCGCTTATGTGATTGATCTGACCGCTTCCATTGTAAATAATACCCATGGAAGCCGTGATCTTTGGCTCATCGGGTATTTGTTGCTGATTGTCTGTGTCGATGATCAGGATGGGCAGGTTTGAAGAGACAAAGGGTACTGGTGCAACTAAGCATTCCGGATCAGGCTGATTTGTATAAGCGCTTGTAGCAAAAAGCTGAAAGCAGAAAACAGTGATCAGAAATCTGTAGGCATTCTTCATGAGATATCTCTCTGGATTGAAGATTAGTAGGGTCTAAACAAACAGACTTGCCAGCATGGTTAAGGCGAGTCCGCAAAAGGCGATAATCGTTTCCATCATGGTCCAGGACCGGAGGGTTTGTCTTTCGTCCATGCCGAAATACTTGCTTACCAGCCAGAAACCACTGTCATTTACATGCGATAGCAGGGTGGCTCCCGAAGCAATGGATATAACAATCAGGGCCAATTCAGGGGCTCCGGGGTTAATGAAGTTAAGTACCGGGGCCATAATACCCGCAGCAGTGATCATGGCTACGGTGGCAGATCCCTGGGTGACCCTTACAATGGCTGCCAGGATCCAGGCAAGAAGAATGGGGGGCAATGCGGAGTCTGCAATTGAATTGGCCATCATCTCACCAATTCCGCTATCTACCAGAATTTGCTTGAGTACCCCGCCAGCCCCTGTTACCAGGATAATGATTCCTGCCGGCCCCAGTGCTTTATTGCTCAGATCGAGAAGTTCCTGCTTTGATTTCCCTCTTTTGACCCCCAGAAAGTAGACAGCCAGCAAGGCTGCAATAATCAATGCACTAAATGGATGCCCCAGGAAGATCAGGACATCTGTCACCAGGTTTTTTGCAAAAATACCTTTATCAACCAGCACAGCAGTGAAGGTATTCACCAGTATCAGGAAAAGGGGTACGGCTATCAAAAGTGCAATGGAACGAAACGAAGGCAGGTCTTCCGGCGGAGTTGTCCCGGAAGAATTTTGCGCCATCATGTCCTCAGGGGGCTGGATATTGATCTTGCCTGAGATATACTTGCCAAAAATGGGTCCTGCAATGATGGCGGTGGGGATCCCCAGGATGAAGCCAAAGAAGATCACCCAGCCAAGCTGGGCATCCAGAATTTCAGCCACAGCAATGGGGCCCGGTGTTGGAGGCATGAAGCTGTGTGTAACGGCCAGACCGGCCAGCAGGGGGATTCCATAGTATAAAAGCGATCTTTTTGTGTCCCTGGAAAGGGCATAGAGGATGGGGACCAGGATGACCAGTCCCACATCCAGAAAAACCGGAATGGCCACGATAAAGCCTGTAAGCACCATGGCCCAGGAGGCTCTGTCGACACCAAACTTTTTCACCAGGTGATGGGCCAGTGATTCTGCTCCCCCGGAGGCTTCCAGGATTTGTCCGAAAATGGCCCCCAGTCCCACCACAACAGCAACGAAACCAAGTGTTCCTCCCATCCCTTCCTGGATACTTTTCAGAATGTCCTGAAGAGGCATGCCGGAGAGAATGCCCACAAACATGGAAGTGATGAGGAGGGCAATGAAGGCGCTGATCTTGAATTTCAGCACCATTAACAGTAGTAGAGTTACCGCTGCTACAACGAGGATGATGATATGGGCAGTTGACATAGTATTTTTTTAAGCTAATCCCTGGTGACCATGCTTCCCCACCACATGTTTTCAGGGTCAAAATCCTTGGAAAGAAAATCCATTCGCTGTTTTTCAAGTTGAGGCCAGCGTTTATGAATTACCTGTTCAAGATACTCTTGTTCCTTCTCTGCACTATATTCCGGATCCCTCACAGGAAAACGGGCTCCCATCTCATGGAGCATAGCAAAGAGCTTTTCGCTGAGTTGTTGCACCAGCTCCGGATTGTTTACGGCCACATTGTAATTTTCCTCCAGGTCGTTTTTCAGATTATACAGCTCTTCCCTGCCATCTTCATAATAGTGAATCAGCTTCCACTTTCCGAGGCGGATCACCCCGGAAGGCTCCCCGCCCTGGTTCCCGTAATGGGGGTAGTGCCAGATCAGGGGGCGTTCCGGTATGGATTCTCCTTGCAGCAGCGGAACCAGACTCATTCCATCCACATGTTCCTCCGGTTTCAGTTGGTTACCGGTCAGCTCCAACAGGGTCGGATAAAAGTCGGTTCCGGTCACGGGAATGTCGCAGGTTCCCCCCCCTTCGATCCCGGGTACCTTGATAAAGTAAGGCTCACGAATTCCCCCTTCGAACTGGTAGCCCTTGCCCGCCCTGAGGGGCAGGTTAGAGGTAGCAAAAGCATCACCGGCAGCGACCCCTCCATTGTCCGAAGTAAACACCACAATGGTGTTTTCTGCCAGGCCGAGTTCATCCAGTGTCTTTAATACTTCGCCCACTGCATCGTCCATGGCTTCAACCAGTCCGGCATAAACAGGGTTATCCTGTACCTGTCTGATGGGAAGGAAATGTCCCATTTCAAAACCCGACTCGGCAATTCCCAGATCTTCTGCTTTCTGCCGGTATTTGTCCCACTTTTCCCGGGTGGTTTGAATGGGACCATGAACGGCATAGAAGGATAGAAACGCAAAAAATGAAGTGTCCCTGTTCTCACTTATGAAATCAATAGTCTCTTTGGCCAGTCGCATGGAGAGGTTTTCCCCATCGGGTCCGCTTTCCAGATTGGGATTCTCCCAGGGAGCAAAATAACCACCCCTTGGACTACCTACATCCCATCCCCCTTTGTTGATATCGAATCCATGGTCTTCGGGCCAGGAACCTTTCGTTCCGAGATGCCACTTGCCTGCAAAAAATGTAAGGTATCCGGCCTCTTTCATGGCTTCGGGCAGGGTGGTATAGGCATGGGGCAATGCATGTACATATTCCGGGGGGAGCAAGAGGTTAAACCTTCCCGCTTTGCGCCATGCTTCACCCTCCGGAGCACCAATCCAATCGGTGATCCCATGTCGGGCAGGAAATCTTCCGGATAGGATGCTGGCACGGGAAGGACTGCACACCTGGCAGGTGGCATAGCCATTGGTAAAAATGGTACCTTCGATGGCAATCCGGTCCATATTAGGAGTTTCATAATAGCGACTTCCCATCACACTCAGATCGTGGTAACCAAAATCATCGGCCAGGATAAACAGGACATTGGGTCTCTGCTCCTTAGTTTTTTTGGAAGTGCACATGGTGAGCGCCAAAAACAGAAGGGGCAGTATGCTAAATGATTTCATCGGGATGTTCATCTTATTTATTAATGGCGGGTGTATCCAGGGAGATATGCTCGCGCAGCAAGGCTTCGTTTTCCGGATTCCAGTAAGCACAATCCAGTTGTAGAAATACGGAGGTGTAAGGAAGGGTGCCATTGGTTTTAATCACCAGGGTCCGGAAGAGGGAAGAGCTCTTGTCCAGCATCTTAAATACCTCGTCGTGCCACAGCGTATTCACAGGTCTGTCTTCCAGGAGGATTTTGCTTTCCCATCGAAATGCATCAATCCCAGGAGCCTGTTCCTCTGAAATAAAAGAGAGTTCCTTATCCCTGTAAATGATTGGTTTGACGTGCGAACTGGCTTCCACCTGCTCAAGTACATATTCGAGGGTGGGCAACAGCTCCCCTTCCACATAGATGTATTTCATGCCGGGAGAAGATTGCTCCGGGAAGGCTTTATCCACCACCAGGATCCAGTTCCGGTGTCCCAGCAGGTGCAGGTCCTGTTCCAGAACCGTTTTCCATTCGTCCATCTGAGGATTGCTTTTTTGTTCTGGTACACAGGAGCATGTCAGGCTGGCCATACAGATGACTAACAGGATGAGAATTGAGATGCGCATAATCAAGAAGTTTGTTGAATCAAATATACTTAAATCAAATGTTCTGAATCGATTGCCGAAAGATATTTTTTATCTTGAACTGTCAATTTTACATGCCATTTGAAATATAATCAATAACTGATAAGAGACCATGAAACAACATCTTATATTTCCCCTGCTGGCTGTGCTGCTGGTCATTGTATCCTGCAGCACCCCTGCCAGTCAGACTGAAGTGATCACCCTGGATGATATTGCGGCACAGCTTCTTTTGCTGGATGATAATATATTGAAAGTGCAGGCTGAGAATCCCACCACCGGGGATGGTTTGCCGAGAGTAATCCCCCGGACCATCAACAAGGACGGTTCTCTTTCGGTGCTGCCTGCCGGGGATTGGACCAGCGGGTTTTATCCCGGAGTCTTGTGGTATATGTATGAACTGACCGGAGAAGCGGAGTGGAAGGATAAGGCGGTCAAATATACGGCCACCCTGGAGGAACAACAATACAACGGTTCCAACCACGATGTGGGATTCAGGATGTTCTGCAGCTACGGGAATGCCCTGCGGCTTACCGGCGATGAGGCTTATATTTCTGTGCTGGAGCAGTCAGCAAAAACGCTCATTGTCCGATATTATGAAAATGTGGGATGTATTCGTTCCTGGAATTTTAACGAAGAGGTGTGGCAGTGCCCGGTAATTATTGATAATATGATGAACCTGGAATTGCTGTTCTGGGCCTCGGAACAAACCGGTGATCCGGATTATTATGATATCGCCTTCCGCCATGCACTTACTACCATGGACAACCATTTCCGTCCTGATAACAGTTCGGTTCATGTGGTTGACTACGACACTATTACCGGAGCTGTTCGAATGAAGAATACTCATCAGGGTTATGCTGATGAATCAGCCTGGTCGCGTGGACAGGCCTGGGGCCTCTATGGCTATACCATGACCTACCGTTTTACAGATCACCTGGATTTCCTGAAGCAGGCTGAGAAGATTGCCGGTTTTTTGCTGGAGAATCCCAATATGCCTGACGACCTGGTTCCTTATTGGGACTACGATGCCCCTGGCATTCCTGATGAGCCCAGGGATGTTTCTGCAGCAGCCATCATGGCATCGGCTCTGTATGAGTTGTGCAGCTACTCAGAAAATGGAGCCTATTATAAGGAAAAGGCAGATAAAATTTTGGAGAGTCTGGGAAGCACTTATGCTTCGGCACCGGGTGAGAATTGCGGTTTCATCCTGGGACATTCGGTGGGGTCGAAACCTGCTGATTCGGAGCTTGATGTTCCCCTGAACTATGCTGACTATTATTACCTGGAAGCCCTGCTTCGCCAGAAAAACCTCGAATCACAGTAAGCAATAAGCATTAACGACTAAGCTGTTATTTATGAAATACAAAAACATCGCCATGCTCGGTGGCGGATTTATCGGCGACTTTTATATACATGCCTTACACGGACATCGCAGGCCAGACCGGGTTAAGGTCGTTTATTCCAGAAGCAAGGCCAGTGCAAAGAAAGTGGCCGAACGGCATGGAATTCCCAAATGGGCCACCGATATGAAAGAGGCGGTCAACGATCCAGAGATTGATACGGTGATTGTGGCTCTCCCCAACTTCCTCCACCTGGAGGCGGTTCGCATGGCAGCTGAAGCAGGGAAATCGATCCTGGTAACCAAGCCCCTGGGAAGGAATGGAGCAGAAGCAAAAGAGATGCTGGATATAGTGGAGAAGTATGGGGTATTCCATGGCTACCTGGAGGATCTCTGTTATACTCCCAAAACCCTGAAGGCGGTGGAATCGGTCAAGAACGGAGCCCTGGGCGATATCCTCTGGGTCAGGGCACGGGAGGCCCATCCTGGTCCCCACAGCGACTGGTTTTGGAACCCGGAACTTTCAGGTGGCGGGGCCATCATCGACCTGGGCTGTCATTGCATCGAGATTGCACGAAATTACATTGGAAAGGATGTGAAGCCGGTGGAGGTCATGTGCTGGGCCGATACCCAGGTAAAGCCCATCGAGGCTGAGGATCATGCCATTGCTCTGGTCAAGTATGCCACCGGGGCCATTGCTCAGTTCGAGGTGAGCTGGTGTTTCCGTGGAGGAATGGATCTGCGCGATGAGGTGATGGGCGTGGAAGGAACCATCTTCCTGAACCACTTCCTGCGTACCGGCTTTGATATGTATACGGCTGTAGGAGAGGGTGATTATGTGGCCGAGAAAGCTGAGTCAGCTACCGGTTGGCTCTTCCCGGTGGGAGATGAGGTCAATGCGCTAGGCTACGATTTTATGTTTACGGATATGTTCGATGCCATGGATGAAGGAAAACAAGCCATGGAGAACTTCTACGATGGCTATGTGGTCAATGCCATCATGGATGCCTGTTACAAGTCTTCCAAATCCAAGAAGTGGGAGCCTGTAGAACTGGACGACTGGCGAGGCAGTGATAAAGTCTCCGGTGGTCCCAAGCTAAAGGAGTATGATGAGCAATACTATCTGATCAAGGAAGAGAAGATTCCCGATGGCACGGTGAAACTGATCCTGAAAGATAAGTCCTCAGGGGAGATCATTCAGAAAATGCGGTAAAGGACTCTGGTCATGATGGGCAAGGTCATTGTCTTGGGATGAACTGTACTAAAAGCCAAGCTATTTTACCCTAAATTCACATTTACGCTTCGAATATTCTCATCATAATACAATCCCGTTTTATTTATCGCCAAAGATTGCTTAAGTAGATAAATGGCGGTTCTCTTAGGTGTATTTCGTCCCACTTCGACTCCACTTTATGAAGCGAACTTGCACTATCTCTGAAGATTAGAAAATGCCACATTGATTTTTATAAGATTTTTGCACCATAGTCGAATTGCAATATTGCAGATATAATCATAATATTGATTCTTATGTGTTTTGCAACACACGCAGAGTGGGTAACGAAACTGAAAATTTTGGAATAAACCTATAGAAGGTTTACGGATTCAAGCACATTTGCTTAATGTGACCCTTTTAATAGCAATTCACGCAAGCTCCTTGATATAAGGTTTTAATTTTCCTACATTTCTAATGAATTCCACCCAGATAATTATCTGATTTCTCAAGTATGCTGAACCACTTGAACGGGTGGTTAGATAATATGTTTTTGCATAATACCCTAACAATTCATACAATGAAAAAACAAATTCTGTTTCTATTAACCCTTTCCTTTCTTGCGTCCATTTCTCTAAAAGCTCAACTGGAAATGAACTCCAGCGGTGAGATTGGTATTGGAGCAACACCTGTAGTTGGAAACGCTTTGTTTACCACAACGGCAAAAATCAATCATTTAGGAGTCAATTGGTCACCAATAAGCGGTATTGATTTTTGTACACCCAAAGCGCAAATTACTTGCCTGGGAATTAATTCAAGCCCAAGTACAACTTACAAACTGAATTTAGAAGGGGATGCAAATTTCAAGGCTAATTCGGCGCTGGTTAGCCTGATCTTTACTAATTGTGGAATGTGGGAAACTGAGTTGCGCCCATCAATGAACAACTCTAATACTATTGGATCCTCGAGCTATGCATTTAGAGCAATGTATTCGTATGCCTATCCGACCTTGTCTGATAAAAGACAGAAAGAGAATATCCAAAATATCGCAGGAGCCCTTAGTAAGATTTTGCTGTTGCAAGGTGTCAAATATGATATTAAAGAAGAATTTGCATATGATAGGGATTTGATCACAGATGAGGAATTTATAAATAAGCTTGATCAAGAAAGGAAGGATCAGTTAGGGTTTTTAGCCCAAGATGTAGACAAAGTCTTGCCAGAAGTTGTAGTTTATGACGATTCAACAGATATTTATGCTATTGAGTATTCTCGTATTATACCTGTGTTAGTTGAAGCAATAAAAGAACAACAACTGCAAATTGAGGAATTGCAAACAGCTCTGGAATCAAGCGGAGATCTAAAAGGTGCAGCTGTCTCGTTTTCGGACTCTCAAATACCAGAAACAAGTTCCTCTGATATCTTCCAAAATGCACCGAATCCATTCACTAAAGAAACGATAATCAGGTACTCCCTGGATGAAAGCGTTGAATCTGCAACATTGTTCATTTACGACATGAACGGAAAGCAACTAAGCAGCTATAATCTGCATGATAGAGGCGAATCCGAGATCAATATTGTTGGCGGAGAGCTAGACCCTGGAATGTATATGTACTCCTTGGTGGCCGATGGGTTGCTGATCGGAACCAAACAAATGTTACTCACTGACTAAATGGATAGCTATGAAAATATATTGCATTATTAGTATTCTTCTGTTTGTCATGGGATTGTCTGTGATGGGTCAAACATCTACGGTTTATACTCCCTGGGGTACAGAAGTTAGTGTCACTGAGCCAGATGAGGGGGGCCTCAACGGAAGGTTATATTATGAAAACGAGGCTAAATCAGCACATCCAAATGCTATTTACCATAAAACTTGGCCGGTTTATCCATATCTAGATCTAAGTTCAACATTCAGATTTAATTGCCATGGTTATGCATGGCATATGTTTTGGTTTGGTGAAGATGATGAATTAGATGAACCTGTTAAAATGACCTTAACAGAAGCAGAAAAATACTTCAATGATGGTAGTTTTATAGAATGTACACAGTCAGAGGCAGAAATATGGTGGATTAATGGAGGATCTCATTCTGCTGCTGCTCTAGACAACCCAGCGTACCTGAAGTCAAAATGGGCTAATGGTCCTCTGGTTACTCATCTTATAAATGATCAACCCTACATTCCTGATATGAACTATACATCGTTTTTCAAACAATGTTATAAGGATTATACTGGTGTTTATACCTCTGATATTACCCTGAATGAGTGCTCTGCTCAATTCACGAATTCGGGAACATCAAACTATGTTGATCTGGAGATAGAATATGAAGTAGCAATCCGATTTGAAGGTGTTTTTAGTACAGGAACTGGCTCTACTTTATATTTTCATCCTGATTAAGTTTTGCGTTTCACATACTACTAGCTTTACCAAAGTATTCAGTGTCATTTAATACCTAAACAATATGAAACAAATTACCATATCCGTATGTTGTATTTTGTTAGTACTTACAGGCTCTAGATGTGAAAATGAGCCTCTTCTCGGGCATATTAGATTATTTGTGACCTATCCAGAAGCTGTCGTTGAGCCTGATCAGCCATTATCATTCATACAGGTTCCTGCTAATGGAGCTGAGGTAAGATTATATGACAAAGATGCTCAGTGTTGGGGAATCAGGGATGCAAGAAGTGGTGTTGCGTGGATTGATAGTAAACCAACTGCTTCAATTTGTACCCAAAAAACTAATGAGAAGGGCGAAGCTTTGTTCAATGATTTACCAGCAGGAGAGTACTATCTGGTTATTTATGCAAAACAGCTATATAAATACACCGAAAAATACGTTGATGTTTATAGTGGTGACACATTGAAACTTACGAAAGATTTTACAGCTGATCTTGGATACTCAAATGACCTAGAACCTTGGGATTATGTAATGCCAGTAAACTAAAGGCGTTGTTTAAGAGTATATTATAGAAAAAGCTGGGCAAGTTCCGGCTTTTTCATTGAATAAAAAACAAATCACATTATGAAACCACCCTTAAATGCTCCGAATTCTTCTCCCAGTGCATCTGCAGGAGCTTGGCATGCTCTTCCGGGGTCACCTTGATATATTTCAGAAAAGCTGCCTCGGTCTTGTGGCCGGTGATCTGCATGATGGAGATCGAAGGAAACCCGGATTTGTAGAGATTTGTTGCAAAGGATCTCCTGGCAGAGTGCGAGGTTACCAGCTGCCACTTCTCGAATTTAGTTGAAATGGTCTTCCCTCCCTTGGTGATCCGCTTGTGGAAAGGTGCATTGATCTTTGCTTTTTTTGCAATTAACTTCAATGCTTCATTGAATTTTTGATTTGTAATAATTGCAGGTATCTCAAAGTCATATTTCTCCAATATAGCCTTGACCATCGGGTACATCGGGATCCATACTTTATTACCGGTTTTATGCTGAGTGATGTGGATCATGCCGCCCTCGATGTTCTCCTTGTTCACCTGGGGCAGATCACCAAACCAGCCGGTCCAGGCACCAATCAAAAATATATCTCTCACCCTCTCCTGACCAGGCGTACTGGAAAGATCCAGCTCATACAACTTGGCCAATTCTTTCGTATCTAGCCCGAGTTTACGGGTTACGCACCAGCAACTAAGATAACATACAGTTAGTCA
>JAOZQY010000291.1 GCA_029931975.1 Bacteroidales bacterium
AAAAGAGGTGAACCGTTAAATACAATACCAATGCGACTGCCACCATCCTCTGATAACTTCATTTTGGAAATCATATGTTGCAGGAATAATAAAGAGCCGTCATTAATGCGTGGCAGCCCGGCTCCGAATCGACCGGCAAAACCTGAATTATCATGTTCATCTTTAATGATTTTTCTGGCTTTTTTCCAGTCTACACCAAAGGGTGGGTTGGAAAGCATATAATCAAATTTTTCTTCCCTTAAGCCATCTATTGTGAAAGTATTGCCAAACTTTATATTGGAAGGATTCTGCCCTTTGATAAGCATGTCTGATTTGCATATAGCATATGATTCAGGGTTGATCTCCTGACCAAATACTTCCAGTTTGGCGTCGGGGTTAAATTCTGTAAGGTGCTGCTCGCCTATGGAGAGCATTCCACCAGTACCACAGGCTGGATCATACAGGGTTTTAACAATACCCGCACGGGTCAGCGATTGATTATCCGCATTAAACAGCACGTTAACCATCAGCTTAATCACTTCTCTGGGTGTAAAGTGTTCCCCTGCAGTTTCGTTGGATTGTTCAGCAAAACGACGGATCAGATCTTCAAACACATAACCCATCTGCATGGTATCCATGTCTGAAAGATCAATCTTTGCAAATTTTTTAACCACTTGAAAAAGGATATCTGCCTTTGGGTCATCCATACGCTCAATCTGATCATCAAAATTGAAATACTCGATAATCTCACGGGCAGAGGCAGAATAACCATTGATATGATTGCGCAGATTAGCGGCAATATGATTGGGATCAGCAATAAGTTTATTAAAATCAAATTGACTTCTATTATGAAAATTCGCTCCGGCAATTTTGTTCAAGGTAAGGTCTTTGGCACTATCGGAATATTTTTCAACTTTTGAAAGATAATTCAATACTTTTTGTTTATTTGGAGCCAGTACGCAATCCAGGCGGCGTAATACTGTCATTGGCAAAATGACCTTGCCATAATCGGATTGTCTGTAATCCCCCCGGAGCAAGTCTGCTACTTCCCATATCAGATTTGCTTTTTCTTTGAAATTTATCATTTACACTCCATTGCTGGTTTTATATTTTAACTATCATCGCTGATCAGTTGCCGGTAATTTAACAGGACTGTTCTGGAAACTCAACCTGAATAAAACGATCGAAACATTGTGATTTTAACATGAAAATCTGCGACGTAGTCCGTAGCATTTTTTTTGTTTTGATAACTGTAAAAAATTGACTTAATTCGCTCTCCAGTTTATTGGGGGAGGATCAAAATATCTATTTATAGCGACATTCTAAATTCGGAAATATATTCCTTAATTACATCTTCTGGATTTAGCCCTTCCTGTTTTAGATCAAGCATTCGTATAATATCGTCATCAGATAGGGAGACAATCATTTTTTGACTTCTAATCCATTGTTCTTTTGCAACATGTGCACCCGAAGGGCCATAACCCCTGCGTGATACAATTATTAAGAATAATCCACACCCATATGCTTTTAGATAGTGAGAAATGTCTAAAACTGGTCTTTTTGTTAATGGCTTTGTATAGTTTTTTGCGTCAACTACTATACAATGCCCTTCATAGTTATCTCTAATAATCTTCCAGTACCCATTCATTGCTGAGTTTTCAAAAACAATGTCCCTTCTATTTCTTTTATCTTTGTCTGCTATCTCCACTTCCGGTGCTCCTAGAGGAGGACAAAGCAGAAACTCTAAAATATCTACAACCAATGATTGATATTTTGACCAATATTTTTCTCCAGGACCGATTCCATTTAAAGCATTCTTGAAAGCATTGACTTTTATAAAGGTACTATCATCCACGACACGCTCTGGAAGAGAATTAGTAACTAGACTAATCTTATTGTTACTGTATAGGCCGTGGAGTTCCTTTGGACCCCACAGCATAATCCCTAGTTTCAAGGATTTTGCAATTGCTGCTTCTGTAAAACCACTTGTAGCGATAACTATTAATCTGATTTTTGGAATAACTTCTTGCAAATCAAGTAATTTACCATAAAAAGCTTCAATTACATTGATTGAAATTAGACTACGGTAACCCTTGATTTCAACCGCCCCAATAGTTGGTTCTGAAATTGCACCTCTGCCCCTTTCAGTAAGAGCAATATCTATTTGCCTATTATTTATTACGGGATTTAAATCTACTTTAGTGAACTGGTTAGTATTAACAAACAGATCATATATGAACTTTTCAAGATCCACTGGCTGGAGTGAAACAATATATTTTTTAAATTCGTTAAAAGACTTCAATCTATTCATATATAACGGACATTCCGCTTGTATAAAAGAGAGTTTGAAGAATTAAGTTACCAAACTGA
>JAOZQY010000292.1 GCA_029931975.1 Bacteroidales bacterium
TTATCTTCGATGTTCACTTCCAAAATCTTACCATACATAAACATATCACCAATGAACTTTAAAGGAGGTAACTCTTTCCGAATCTCTTCATTTGGTATAAGCCGGATATGTTTCGCAAGCCAGCTGCCATCGGGCATTTTCCATATATCAGGACCAATTACCTGGTTGCCCACTTTCAGTTTATCAAGATCAATGGGAACATTCCGGCAGGTTATTTTGGTTTCCGCAGGAACATGAATTGTAAATGATTGCATGGGATTATACAATTGAGTGCTATCAGGATACCTGCCGGTTACAGCGAAAGTTGATGGTTGGGCTTTCGTTGTTATGATCCGGTTCTGACGATCAATGCCTGTTATTGTTGCATTGGACATATACATACTTTTTACATCTCCGGGCCGGGCACTCTTCACCTTTTTCTCGGGCATTTGAAGCAGCTCATGATCAGGATCATATTTCCCCTTATTATCCAGAAGCTTGTGAATCTCTTTTTCAACCGCATTCCCCCAAGGGATCTCTTCGCTGTATCCCCGTCCAGGCGGGCGGTCATTATACCAATGTCCCCAACCATAAGTGCTGTGCCAGGCAATCCGGCCGTCTGTATCAATAAGGGCAGTTATTCCGCTGCCACCTCCTGTTTTAAAGTAATTGGCTGTCTGACCGGAATTCTGATCAAGCACACAGGGCAAAGTCAGCTGCGGATAAGTCATATATAGCTTCTTCGCTGTACGGGCCAGGTCTTCCTGGTTTGATTCATGACCCGGCAGCTCCAAACCTGCATGGGGTTTATAATAATTGTAAGTGGTATTGCCAAAGATCAGAAAATCCCAAATTGGCATAGTTACCCAGACAATATCTACATGCTCCTGGTATGCCCGGTATATTGCTTCTGCTTCCATGACTGCCTGTGCCCAGAAACAGTCCATCGCAGCAGCTATAAAAATCAAAACCGGCTTTTGACCATGGGAATCGGAAATCCGCACATATCTGTTATCCCCGGGAACAGATTGAGGAAATATCTCTTCCACGAATTCACGACCGTCGGAAGCAGTAGCTTTGCGGTATCCGCGAAAGGATCGAAAGAGTTCATCAATCGCCCCGGGTTTAATCACTGTATAGAGGTCGTGGGTCGGCATATCGGTATAAAACGGACTTTCCATAGCCGCCTCCATTTTCATCCAGGAGATATCAGGAATCTCCTTTCCGATATAAAAGGGTCCTTTTTCTTCTCCAAAACGATGAATGCCGAGAGTAAAAGGGTGGAAAGGTGGTTCGCAACAGATACGTATTTCTCCAATTACCCTGTACTCCCATAGTCTTTCAATTTCTCTATCATTGAATCGTTCACCAAAATAGCCTCTGCGCATCAGTTCCGCCCCCTCTTCCTTAAGTAAAACTGCATACTCATATGCCTCAAGCTCCTCCTCATTCAGGTTTTCATCTCCCTGGCTGAAGCGCTCAAACATCCGCTGAGCTTTCCATATGTAAGAAGCCCTGGCGAGACGCCAATAAGGTTTTTCGTTCTCATCGGGTGTCTCCCCACAGCGAAATTTATTCATCAGCTGGGATCCCTGGCCATTGAGCCACTCCAGGTAGTTCTGAATTAACTCCTCCTTACCCGGAATATCAAGGGCATACTTCTCCTGGCTCGCCAGTACGAAACCTTTCTCGAGATTTTCAATACTGTTTTCAATCTCAGCGACGAATGAGACTACTTTTTCGTCATTATTCTGATGTTGTTGTGTGCATGCAAAACAAAACACAAGGCAAGATAATAAGATCAAATTCTTCATTTAAGACCTACTTTAATTAATACAACTCCATCATCCTTGAGGACATCACCCGCATGAGTCAGTTGCAGGAAAAAGAGAAAGAAACTGGTTAAAATGATTGCCGCTGTGCGTGTGAAAGTGAAAATCAGTCTGGACATCTGTCTATGGTTTTGGTATAGAATAATTCTTGTTTGATACCTTGTTATATGAAAATAGATTAGTCAGGCGGGTAATCCAGTTTTCTGTTCCAACAGGGAATAAAGCCTGTTCCTTGCGATTTCGTTTCTTCCACTGCCTGTTTATATTCAGGGAGTGAAACGTATGCTGTATCTGTCAGGTCAAAAGGGTGGCTGAAAGTGGATAGGTACTCTTGTATAGCGCCTTTCATTTTTTGCAATTGCACAGCATACTCAGGATTATTGCTCAGATTATTCTGCTCGTATGGATCTGTTATTAAGTCATAAAGCTGGTCGACATCGAAATATCCGGGATGGTACTCCTGTGCAATAGAGCTATGACTGTGTAGTCCCCTTCCGTAAAGAGTGATGACTTCCAATTCTTTGTTTTTGATTTTCT